>SLND01000068.1 GCA_007133205.1 Natronospiraceae bacterium
AAAAGAGCTGGAGGATCCCCCTCTAACTCCCCCTTCTCGCTCCCTTCGGTCGCTCCAAGGGGGAGGACTTTCTTGTGCTTCTTTCGCTCTCTTCGGTCGCTCCAGGGGGGAGGCCACACATTCTCTCCCCCTTGGCCGCGAAGCGGCGAAGGGGGAGCCGGAGGGGGATCAAAAAAACCTCCAGGAGCCCCTTTCACGGTCGACATTACCGAGACATGTAAGTCTCGACGGCGGCGGTGGCCGGTTGGGAAACGGTCTTGCGGGAGGGGAGGTGCTCGAGGACGGGGGTGAGGGCGGCGAGGGTGTCGGCGAGGATTTCGGGGCCGTCGGGGAGGGCGTTTTCGGCGGCCTCGGTGAGCGAGGTGCGCGCGGCGGGGTCGTTCAGCAGTTCATCCACGACCGATGCGAGGGCATCGGCGTCGTGAACGCGCCGGGCGCCGCCGGCGCGGGCGAGGCGGGCGTGGGCCCCGGCAAAATTCTCCACATGGGGTCCGTGCAGCAGCGGCACGCGGGCGCGTACCGGCTCGTAGGGGTTGTGTCCGCCCTCGGCTACGAGCGAGCCACCGACCAGGGCGGCCGAGACCCCGGCATAGACGGCGCCGAGCTCGCCCAGGTGATCGAGGATGAAGATCTCGTGCTCACGCCCGGGCAGGCCATCTTGCGAACGGGTGGCGGTTGCCCAGCCCATCCGCCGGCAGGCCCGCAGCACGTCATCCGCCCGGCCCACGTGGCGCGGGGCGATCACCGTCAACAGCCCCGCCTGCCTGTCCCGCAACTGCCCGTGAACGGCCAGGGCCAGGTCCTCCTCGCCCGGATGGGTACTTGCCGCCACCCAGGCCGGGTGGCGTGCACGCAGGCAGCGGGTGAGCTCGGAAGCGCCATTCCCACCGCCGGATGGGGTGGCCACCGCCTTGAGATTGTGCACGCACTGCGGCCTGCGCGCGCCGAGTGCCTCCAGCCGCTCGGCCTGGGCAGTATCGGCGGCCAGCACCACCTCGAAGCGTGCCAGCACCGCCCGGATCATCCCCGGCAGCCAGCGCCAGCGGCGCGCACTGCGATGGGAAATCCGCCCGTTGACCAGGGCCGCGGGAATCCCGCGCCGGGCAATCTCCCCCAGCATCCCGGGCCAGTAGTCCGACTCCATCCAGAGCACCGCATCGGGGCGCCAGTGATCGAGAAAACGCCGATTCCAGTCGGGATGATCCAGCGGCAGGAACTGGTGAAGGACGGAGCGGGGGAGCTGGCCGGCGACCGTCTCGGCCCCGCTCACGGTACCGGTGGTTACCAGCACTGAAACCCGGTAGCGGGCGAGCAGGGCATCGACCAGTGGCGCGGCGGCACGGACCTCGCCCACGCTGACCGCGTGGATCCAGACCAGCGCCCCCTCCGGGCGTGGCGCGGCGGGGCTGCCGTAGCGTTCGTCCAGCCGCCCGTCCAGTTCCCGCCCGCGCCGGGCACGACGCTGCAGCAACCGGCGCAGGGCCGGGGCCGCGAGGCGCATCAGCCCGGCATAGGCATTCATCCCTGACATGGCTCCTCCCGCCCGAAGGCTTCAGCTGGCGGGGCGGTCCTCCTGATAGTCGTAGTTGTAATAGTAGTACTGGCGATACCCGGCCTGTTGCGCCTTGAAGTCATTGACCACCAGCCCGGTGACCGACACCCGGTTCTGGTCAAGGCGCTTGATGGCGGTGACCGTCTCGCGCTCGGTGGCAATGCCGGCACGCAGCACCAGAAACACCGAGCCCGCCTGGCCGGCCGCGACCACCCCGTCGGTGACCGCCATCACCGGCGCGGTATCGAGGATCACCAGGTCGTACTCGGCCTTGCGCGCCTCCAGGAATTTCGCGTACTCGGGGCGCATCAGCAGCTCCGAGGGGTTGGGAGGCAGGGTGCCGCTGGTCAACATGTCCAGCTTGCCGCTATGCATGGAGACCACCGCATCATTGAACTCGCGCTGCCCGGAGAGCACATCCGCCAGGCCCGGGGCGCGTTCCTGGCGGGGCAGATAGCGATGCAACCGTCCGCGGCGCAGGTCGGAATCGACCAGCAGCACCCGCTGTCCGCTTTCGGCCAGCAGCCAGGCCAGGTTCACCGACAGGAAGGTCTTGCCGTAGCCGGGCCCGGGACTGGTCATGGCCATCACATTGTTGTCCGACGACATCAGCGCGAAGGTCAGGCTGGTCCGCAGGCTGCGCACCGCCTCGACCGCGACATCGGTCGGCTTCTCCCGCGCGAGCAGGCCGATCGCCTCGTCGCGGCGGTCGGCCCGGCGCTCGCGCCGCTTCTGCGCCGCCGAGTGCGGCACCACCGCGTAGACCGCATAGCCGAGGCGATTCTCGAGCCCGTCCGGGTCGGTGATGCCACGGCGCAGCATCTCGCGCCCGAGCACCGTGCCGGTGCCGAGCATGCCGCCCAGCACAAGGCTGAGCGCCAGGATCAGGGCCTTGCGCGGGGCGACCGGGTGCGGCTCGACCGCCGCCTCGTCCACCACCCGCACATTGCCGACCGTGCCGGCCTGGGCGATGCGAAGCTCCTGGGCGGAGTTCAAGAGATTGGTATAGAGCTGGGTATTGACCTCCACCTCGCGGCGCAGGCGCAAGGCCTGCTGCTGGCGCTCCGGCAGCTCGCCCAGCTCGCCTTCCAGTTCGTTCTTGACCGACTCCAGCTCGTCGCGGCGCTCGCGCAGCGAAGCCATCCGCGGGTGACCCTCGCCATAGAGCTGGCGATTTTCCGAGATCTCGACCCGCACCTGCTTGAGCTCACCCTCGACTTCGACAAGCTGCTCGAGCAGGGCCTTGCTCGATTCATCCAGATCCACCGCCTGGTGATCGCGGCGAAAATCGTTGTAGGCCTGTTCGGCTTCTTCCAGTTCCTCGCGCAGGCCGGGGAGCTGTTCCTCGAGAAACTCCAGGCTGCGCTCGGCTTCCTCGGAGCGACGCTCGACGTTCTGGCGGACATAGGCATTGCCGATCGCATCCAGCACCCGGGGAATGTAGTCACGGTCGCCGTCCTCCATGCTCACCACCAGGATCCCGGTATCACCGCGCCGGTCGCCGCGCTCTTCTACCTGGAGGTTGCGGCGGATGCCGGAGATCACCGACAGGCGAGGGCGCCGGACCAGCTCGAAGCGATCGCCGGCCTCGGCCTCGATCGCGGCCACGAACAATCCGAACTCGCCGCCGCCGACCGAGGAAAGCATCGGCTCATCGACCTGCCCCTCGCCCACGGTCTCGCCCGACTCGGGGTGATGGACGGCATAGCGCCCGTCGCCGTCCAGCACTTCCAGCTCGAAGCGCTCGCCATGCCAGGCCTCGGGCATTTCCAGGCGCGTGACCTCGATCGAACGCGGATTGGGGCCGGCCCAGGGCAGGCGCTCGCCCAAGCCCCCCGGCAGCGGCTCGGCCTGGATCTGCAGATCAAGCTGATCGACCACCGCGCCGATCACCATGCGCGAGCGCAGGAGCTCGATCTCGGCGCTGGTGGGCGTGCGCTCGCCCAGTTCCATCTCCGCCAGCCCGGGCATGGTGCCCTGCTGCATCTCCACCTGGATCATGGTGTCGCCGCGGTAGATGTTCTCGGCGGCAAAGGCATACAGCCCGCCGGCGAGGGTCGCCGCCGCCGTCACCCCGGCAATGATCCATTTGCCCGACCAGATCAGGTCGATCAGGTGGCCGAGGTCAATCTCGTCATCCCGCCAGGCCGGCTGGACGGGGGTCGTGGGTTCGGTCATGGCTTGTCCCGTCGTCCTTTCATCTCAGGGGTTCAGTCACGCAGGATGCGGTCGGTCTGCCACAGGGTCTGGACCGTGGGCAGAATCTGCTGGACCACCCGGTTGAAGCGCACCATGCCCGTGCTGGAGACATAGACGATATCGCGTGGCTCCAGTTCAAAGGCCTCCGCCAGGATCAGCGGATAGCCGGTACTGGCATCCAGGTGGAAGATCTCCGGGCGCATCCCGCGCAGCTCGCCGTCGTCGTCGAGCACCGGCTCGCCCCGCATCACGAAGATGTTGCGGGTATCGGCCGTGCCCAGGTTCAGACCCTCGGTCTCGGAAATCGCCTCGGCCAGGGTCAGGCGCCCTTCGTGCAGGGGCACCGAACGCTGGGTGGTGGTCTCGCCCATCATGAAGACCTTGTTCTGCCGATTGTCGGGAATGTGGAGCACATCCCGGTCTTCCATCAGCTGATCACCGCGCCCGGTGGCATAGAGCTCGAGGATGTCGAACTCCTGCTGCTCGCCATCGCGGGTCAGGATCGCGCGCCGACGATCGGCGTATTCACCAAAGCCGCCGGCCTTGTTGATCGCATCCAGCACCGTCACCGGATCATCGGTGAGCGGAATCGTGCGCGGCTCGCGCACCTCGCCGGTGACATACATCTTCTGGCTGCGAAAGGCGACCACGCGTACATCGAGCTGGGGCGCAGTCACGAAGGGCATCACCTGTTGGGAGAGCTGGGTGCGAACCTCTTCCATGGTCTGCCCGGCGACCTCCACCACCCCGGCATAGGGAAAGAAGATGGTGCCGTCATCGCGCACCAGCCGGCCCTGCTGCTCGATGTCCTGGAACTGGCCCATCGGATTGGCCAGCTCCGGATGGCCCCAGACCACCACCAGCAGGATATCGCCCGGCTGGATGCGGTACTCGTGTTCATCGACCAGCTCCGCGCGGGTCACCCCGTCGCCGGGCTCGCGTGCGGCCTCGGCCTGGCGCATCGCACGGATGAGATCGGCATCGATTTCCCGCACCAGGGGCGTGAAATCCTCGATCTCCTCATCCTCGGTCGCGAAGGCCGGGTCGGGGGTATCGTCCATGCGGATCCCCGGCACCACCGCGCAGCCGGCCATGAACAACACCCCGGCCAGTACCAGGGCCGAGCGCAGGCGTGCAGCCAAGCTGGATCTTTTCATGCCTGTTTCCTTGAATCCTTCTGGGTTCCAATCAAATTCGACAGCACACTGTGAAGGGTCTGGCTCTGAACAGCCAGAGCCATTCAGTTCAAACCCATTCTTATCAAACACGAGCGGCTCAAAGCTCGTTCCAGCGAGAAGACTCACCAGCGACTCACCGCGGCGCCAGGCGTTCCACCCAGCTCTCCACCGCTTCCTCGATCAGATCCCGGCTTTCACGAAAGGCCGCCTCCGGCCGCCGCCAGGGATCGGGAATGTCCGTCCCCAGCCAGTGACCCAGCCGCCAGGCCCGCCCGCGCAGGGGCGGCCACTCGGCCTCGATCCATTCCCGCTGCCCGGCCTCCATCACCAGCAACAACTCGTATTGCCGCGCCAGGGGTTCATCCAGTTGCCGTGAGCGATGTTCTCCGATCTCCAGGCCCCGCTCGCGCATCACATTGATTGCGGCATCGGGCGCGGGACTGCCCTCGCGGGCACCGAGACCGGCCGACTCGACCACGAAATCACCGCCGGGAAAGCGATCCCGGAACAAGGCCTCGGCCATGGGGCTGCGACAGACATTGCCGGTACACACCACCAGCAGACTCGAAAACGCACCCTTCACCGGATCAATCCTTCCTGCCTCGACAATGGCGTCCGCCGCGCAACGGTCGACCCTGGAAAGGGTCTCCTACAGCGTCCATTCAAGAACACCGACCTTCCCCCCACCCCCCTGTAGGAGCGGCTTTCCAGCCGCGACAATCCCAGAACGCATTGTAAACCTCGCAAGCGCTCTCACCATTCCCCCTGCCACCCGGCCATCACCCGCGGCTCGAACTGCGACCCGGACCCGGCCTCATCCAGCCAGGCACCCCCGACGCCCAGCTCCCAATACCCGGGCCCCGCCTCGCGCCGATGCAGATACTCAATGTCCACGAGATCCGTGGCCCGTTCCGATATCCGGTTGCCACCGTCGCCACTGCGATTCGCATCGTTCCGGTTCAACTGGGCCAGACGTGCAACAACGTGGTCCTGTCGGCCCTCGTTGCCAAATCGCATCATGCCGAGGCTGACCGAGCGGGTGTCATTGTCGGTCGGAAAACCCAGCGGTCGGCCCCGGTGCCGGTTGCCGGTACGGAACTGACTGTGTTCGTAGGCCTGGTTGAAGGTCCGCCGGCTCTCGTAAAAGCGCGTGGAAGTATCGGCAAACTCGGCGAACCAGCGCGCATTGCCTCCGTCGCTCACCCGCTCCAGGCCCAGCATCCCGAAGTAATTGGCCGGCAGCATCCCGGCTTCGTCCTCGCCAATGAAATGGCCATAAAGCGCATTGCGCTGGCCTTCGCCAAAACTCAAGCGAAGATCCCAGCCGGCGAGCTGATCGGCGCTGACATCACGGTCGCGGTCATTGGAGCGCCCGAACCAAAGATCACGAAAGTTGCGCTGGTTACGCGCATTCTTTTCCCCGGCCCAGATGAAGGTTCTCGAAAGCCCGAATTCCAGCCACGGGTAGGGGCGAAACACCACCCGCATCCCGCCGTAGTCGGCATTGGAGATATGACGATCGCTTTCCAGTTGCCCGTAGAAGGCATGCAGGGTCCAGGGCCCGATCCAGTCCAGCCAGGGATGCTCGAAGGCCTTCGGGCTGGAGCGGACCGCATGCACGGCCGGCACCGGCCGGGATGCAGTGCCCTTGATCGGACTCCCCGACCAGCCCGGCCCCCACCACACCGGCTGGGCCCCGGCGGCCAGGATCCAGTTGCCGGCACGCACCGCCGCCCGGCTGCCGTCATAGCGAAGATCATCGTCATCGACCGCGTGCTCAACTGCCCGCACGCGCCCGCGCACAGAGACCCGGTCATTGCGCCAGCCGACCTCGGCCGAGGCTTCGCTGCCGCTCGGATCCTGCAGCCCGTACCAGGCCAGGCGGGCAGGGGGGCGGCCCTCGCCGGCGACTGCCTGTGCTGAAACCCCGCCAAAACCACCGGGGCGCACATCAAGACGCTCCATCACCCGCCGGGCCGCCTCCCGCACTCCGGGGGCGGCCTCATCCAGGGTCGCATCATCGATATCACGCAGAGCATCGTGCAGGGCCAAGCGCGACACCGGCCAGGTGGACAGGGCCCCCGGAATCAGACCGGCATCGGCCACCAGTTGCAGCTCGTGACGAAAACCGGGATCCACCGGGTCCACCAACAGCGCCTTGGCCATTGTTGACCAGCAGCAAAGGATCAGAACCAGCAGCGCGATTCGGGTCCGGCTCATGCCCCGCTCATGAAGGTAACCGGTGCATCTGTCGGGCCCGTATTCACTGTTTGCCTTCCCCCCGAAGCCAGCCCTCGACCCGCTCCTGCTGCCAGATCACCCCGGCGTGCAGCATGGCCACGGCGATCAGGGCGCCGGTCAGCCAGGCCTCTGAAAGACCGGCCACCGCGCCGAGCACCCCGAAGCCCCCGAAGCAGGCCACCACGGTCACGATCACCGCCACCGTGGCGCGCGGGCCCAGGCCCAGGCGCATGAGGATGTGATGCAGGTGCTGGCGGTCGGGCGACATGGGGTTTCGCTTGTGGGTCAGGCGCAGCAGGGTCAGGGCCACGGTATCCGTCACCGGCAGCAGCAGGATCCAGGCAATGCCAATCGGCGGTATGGGCGACTGGCCGTTGCCATAAACCGCGCTTCCATACAGCCCGGCAGTAACGGCCAAAAAGGCCACGGCGAAACCAAGCATGGTGCTTCCCGAATCACCCATGAACACCCGCAAGCGCTGGTTCTTCTCGGGCTGGAGGTTGTAGATCAGAAAGCCGGCCACTGCCGCCATCAATGCCAGTACCGGCACGATGGTGTTAGCACCCGCGCCGTTAAGGGCGGCCGCCACAGCGATCCAGCCCAGCATAACCACGGTCACACAGCCGGCCAGTCCATCGACCCCGTCGAGCATGTTGACGGCGTTGATCACAGCCACCGTGCAGGCGATGGTGAAGGGAATAGCCCATAAACCCAGTTCAATGGGCTCGGCTGCAAAGAGATAGCCCAGAGTCGTGATCTCCACGCCCCCAAACACCATCAGGCCGGCCGCCACGCTCTGAACCAGGAAACGCATACCCGCACCCAGTTCCCGCCTGTCGTCCAGCAAACCCACGATCAGCAACAGCGCCATGCCGGCTGCCAGCCAGACAACAATCCAACTCGACGGTGCATAGATGGCCAGGGCCGCGAAGAAAGACACACCCATGGCCAGGCCACCCACCAGAGGGACCGCACCGTTATGGCGTTTGCGACCGCCCGGCTCATCCATCAAGCCAAAAC
>SLND01000058.1 GCA_007133205.1 Natronospiraceae bacterium
ATTCGTCGTCGATCCCGCGAGCGAGGATCGGGTTGCCGTCCGCCGGGACAGCGACGCTACTCACCTCGGGGTGGTCGCCGTCTTCCGCGATGCCGAAGACGCGCAATGGCGCTCGATCGAGCCACTGCCGGGAGGCGTGCTTGCCAACTACCTGTCCGTTGCGCTCCACGTGGACGTGGACGAGCGGACAGTGGTGGTAGAGCGCTGAGCCGCCGATTTCCAGATTTGTAATCGCAAAAAAGGGGGTTCGAGAAAGGGGGGATAACAAGAAAAGCGGTTTCCATGGGGGGAGTCCGCGAGTCTTGGGGCAATTTGGCCGGCCCGTCCGGGCCGGCCCGTTCTCTTTCCTTTCCGAAAGCCTCCCCGAAAGCATCAGAAACGGGGGAAGGCAATGGTTTCTACACGCAAGATTGTCTGGGCCGAGGGCATCTTCCTCGGCCAGCAGCATTTTCAGCTCTGGGAGCGTTACCAGGAGGCGGAACACTGGCGCCGCCTGCGCTGCCTTGCTCCGGATCACTGGGGCGTTGTCCATTGCGAAATTGACCGCGATGCGCTGGAGCAGGGCCGCCTGCAACTCGCCGCCTGCGAGGTACTTTTCCCGGATGGCCAGTTGCTGCGTCTCCAGCAGGGCGATGCGCTGCCGGCCCGGGAGCTGGATGAACTCTCCGGCGATGCGACCATCGTGCATCTCGCGTTGCCCGCGGATCGCGGGGTCAGCGGGCTTTCGGGGTATCCGGACAGCGGACGTGTCACCGCCTGGCGGGCTCGCTACGAAGAAGTCTCCGATCTCCATGATTCGGAGCGCGTTCGCGAGGTGGCACTCGCCGAACCCAATCCGCATCTGCTTTTTGGTCACGAGCCCAGGGATCATTATGTCAGCGTCCCGGTAGCCCGCCTCACCTCCGTCGGCATGGGCCGTTGGGAACCCTGCCCCGACTTTCTTGCGCCAGCCTGCAGGCTGGACGCCCAACCGGCCTTGCATCAGCGGCTCGCGAATCTGCTCGGCCTGATCCAGGCCAAGACCCGTGTCCTGACTGATCGCTGGCGGGCCGCGGGGGATCTGTCGCGCGCCAGCTCCGGCCAGCTGGCGCCCTACCTGGCGCTTCAGGTTCTGGTGCCGGCGCTGCGCCGACTCGAACAATTGGTCGCGTCAGGCAGCGCCCATCCGGCCAGTGCCGCGCTGGAGTTGGTCGCACTGGAAGGACAGTTGGCGGTGGCGGTCAACGACCTGTCGGATGACATTCCGCCGATTTACGAACACCGCCGGCCCGGCGAGCTGTTCGGCTGGCTGGACAAACGCCTGATGGACCTGTTGTCCCGGATCGTGCCCAGTCAGGTGGATGGCCTGCGCCTGGAAACGGAGGGACCGCGTACCCGTGTCGCCCGCCGTCTGAACGTTGCCGCCGCCGAGGCCGAGGGACTGTATCTCAGTGTCCGCCATCCCGATGGCGCGCCGGGCTGGGCCCCGGCCTTTGCCCGGGACACCCGCGTCTGCGCCCGCGAAGACCTGGAAACGGTCATTGCCTCGGCCCTTCCCGGGTTGGAACTGCGCGTCCTGGACGAAGCGCCGGTAGGCATCGTTGCCGCCCCGGGTTGCCGCTACTTCGAGATTGTGCGCGAGGGCGAGTTCTGGACGCGGGTGCGGGATCAGCAAAGCCTTGCCCTGTTTCTCCCGACCGAATACGCGGAGGCCAGCATCGAACTGGTGACCGGGGGAGGTTGACGGAATGTCATTCGAAGTCTTCCGTCACCCCTTTGCCGAAGCGGCCGGCGCCTGCTTCGAAGCCCTCGACGAGGCCCTGTTGCCACGGGCCGATAAGCGGCTGGATCTGCCCGCCCTGCGCCGGCGGATCACGGACATCCTGGCCCGCCTGGAACAGAGGGCGAAGGATCGGCGGATTTGCGACAGTCATCTCGAGCACGCCCGATTCGCGCTGGTCGCGACCGTCGACGAGATGGTCCTGTGCTCCGATCTCCCCGGAAAACTGGACTGGCTGGAATCGCCGCTGCAGCTGAGTCTGTTTGGCGAGCACGCCGCGGGTGAACGTTTCTTTGTACGCCTTGACCGAATCCATGCCGAACAGGCTCCGGCCGGTCCGCTACTCGAGCTGTATCTCGCCTGTCTCCAGTACGGCTTTCGCGGTCGTTACCGACTTTCCGGCGAGCAGGCACTGCCCGAAATCCGCAGCCGCCTGCTCGAGCGAATTGCCGCCGCCGGTCCGGCCGATGATCGCGGAAACGGCTTCGTGGGGCAGGACCGCCGTGTCCGAACCCCTCGCGGCGCCCTACGCCCCGGCCCCATGGCAGTCGTCTGTTTCGCGGGCATGGTGATCACCTGGGCGGCGGCATCCTTTGTGGTGGGCCTGGAACAGCAGAATGCCCTGGACGACGTGGTCGAGGCGGAAGCCAGCTATCGTGACGTCAACATCGGCAGCATGCTGGAAGAGGAAAGGGACCAGGAATGACGGCGCCGGTGCCATCACCCGCCTCCCTGGTCGCCCGCCTGATCGCACGGCCCTGGTTCCTTGCGCTGGTCGCGATCGGCCTGACCGGTCTGATCGGCTGGTATGTCGCCGGTCTTCTCGATGCGGATTTCCTGCCACGGATACTGGCCACGGTCCTGCCGCCGGTGACCCTGCTCCTGCTGTGGGGACTGGGCAGGCTGTTGCTGACCCTGTGGCGCTGGGCGTCCGCGCGCCGCATTCCCCAGGGCAGTGGTGTCGACCCGCAACTGGTTTCCCGCCTGCGTACCCCCCTGGCCAACCTGCGGGCCGAGCGTGATCGCCGCCCCTGGCTGATTCATGTCCATGCAGCAGATCAGGGGATCGGAACCGACAGCCCCGAATTGCGCCCCCTTGCCGAGGC
Organism: Natronospiraceae bacterium; assembly: GCA_007133205.1. Lineage (GTDB taxonomy): Bacteria > Pseudomonadota > Gammaproteobacteria > Natronospirales > Natronospiraceae > SLND01. Next base: position 2,866 of record SLND01000058.1, read on the forward strand.
GGAAATTGCCGGTGGCCGCCTCGCGGTCCTGGATACCGACGAACTGGTGCTTGTCGAGTGTGTACTGCCGGGCGCGAGTGATGCCGGCGAACTCCTCGACCATCTGATGGCGGTCCTGGGTGGTCTCGGTCGCGTGCCCTGGCGTGGCCTTTGCCTGCCGGGGGCGGGCAGCTCCGCGAATGTTACTCCTGAACTTGCCCGCCAGCTCCAGGACCGGCTCGCGGAGACCCTTGGCTGCCGCCTGCCGGTCTGGTTGCTCGGCGTGCTTCCGATGACGGCTGCCGGCTGGCTGGGAGAACAGGGGCGCGGTGTCCGTATCACCCGCCAGTATGGTCGTGGCGGTGACGACTTGGCCGAACTGACCGCCGGCCTGGAACGTCTGGGTGAGCTGGCCTGCCGTGAGCGTGGCGATGCACTGGCCTCGGCGGACTCCGGTCCCGCGGTCACCCGGATAATGAACACACCACAGGAACTGGGCGCTCGCCTTGAGTCACTGCTTGAGGCGGCCGAAGCCATCACCCGGCCCCTCGCGGGGCGTCCCGCCGGCCCGCTTGCCGGGGCGTGGCTGATGCCGAGCGACAATGACGCCTCACTGCTGGCTGCGTTTTCGGCCATAGGCGGGCAGTTCGGTGCCCCGCGACCTGCGCCTGCCCACCTCGGTCGACCCCTGCAGAAGCTGGCCCAGGCCGCGGTGATCATGGTCATGGTGTTGGCGACCGGAGGCCTGTTCTGGCAATTGCAGGCCTGGACTGATGCCGAACTGGATCGATACCGCCAGGCCGCTGAGGGGGTCCAGGTTCTGGAAACAGAGCTGGAACGGGAGACCAAGAACCGGCAGCGGGAAGTAACCGCCCTCAAGCGCCTGATCGAGGTCCGCAATCAGGTCCACGCCGGCACGGATCGGCGGGCATCCTCCCTGCTGCGTCCCCGGGGCACGCTTGACGCGGACCTGGCGGAGGCCATGGATCGGACCCTGTTCCACGCCATGGATGCGGTGTTGCGCACTGCCAGCTTTCACGCTCTCGAAGACCGGCTCGCGAAAATGAATGATGACTGGCGCCGGGCGGACGGTGATGAGCGTGATCTCATGCGCAGCGAGTATCACGACAGCCTTGCGGTCTATCTGATGCTCACCCGTTATCCGGAACAGATGGATCGCGATACCACTGTTCGAACTCTCGAGCAGATCTGGCAGCAGGACTCCGAGCTGGCACGGTTGCTTGAGCCGCGAGGTGCCACCGTGCCGGTGGATTTCTATCTCACCCTGCTTGGCGCCGAACACCATCGTCTGTTGTACCGCCACGAAGTCGACGAACAACTTGTCACCGCTGCGCGCCAGGACCTGAGTGTCGAAATCGATGTTGATGCCCTCTACGCCGGAATCCATACCCGCCTGAAACGCGAACTGGGGGAGAAGGACCTGGCCAAATGGCTGGGTGACGAGCTGGCTGGTGCCCTGACTACGGAGCAGACCCTGAATCGCTTCTGGACGCGCGAGGCCTGGCTGGGAGAAGTGGGTGCCGCCTTTGAGCGCGGCGCACGCGATGTGGTGCATGGCGACTGGGTGCTCGGCACTGCCCAACCGGGGGAAGAAGTCGACGAAATCACTGCGGAGCAGGCCGAAATACTCGAGGGCCTGTGGTCCCGTTACGAGCAGGACTACGCCCGCGCCTGGCGGGATTTCAATGCCTCCTTGCGTCCGGCCGGCGACACGCCCGAAGACCTGGCCGAAAGCCTGGCGCAACTGGCCGACGAGGAGCAGGGCCTCGCCACGGTCTGGGCGGGGATAGCCGACAACCTGGCCGCGCCGGAGAGTATTCCCGAGGAACTAGCCGGTCGCGCGCGTGCGGCCATGGGGCTTGATGGCGAAGCCTTGCCGCCGTCGCTCGGGGCGCTGGATGAAGCCCTGCCGGGCCTCTACCGTCTCGCCATTGCAGGGCGCGACAACGGGGACGCGATTGCCACCCTGCGTGACGATCTTGCGGTGCTTGCCGAGGAAATGAAAACCCTTGCCGGTGACGCCGATACCCGCGAGGCCGCACGTGCCTACGCCGCCGACATGCTCTCCGGTGATCGTGGCAGCCGTGCGCTGTCGGATATGGACGCGGGTCTGGACAAGCTCGCGGCCAGCCTCGATATCCCCGGCGGCGAAGCGGACTGGGGGCTGGCCGAAGCAGTCATCGATATCCCCTGGCGCCATTTGCTTGCGCTGGCCCGCAGTGCCCTGAGACAGGAATGGCGTGGCGAGGTATATCAGCACCACGACCGTCACCTCGCCGGTCGTTATCCTTTCCAGGCCGGTGACAGGGATGCCGACCCCGAAGCCCTGGCCGAGTTTCTCCGCCCTGATGGCGGTCGCCTTTGGCGTTTTCTTGCCGGCCCGCTCGAGTCCTTCGTCAGGGAACGTGATGGCGCGTGGGCGGACCGTACCTGGCGCGGCCGAGGGGTCGGCATGAGGCCGGCCATGCGCGAGGGCCTGGCTCAGGCCGCGGCCATCCGTGACCATCTATTCGATGCTTCCGGTGCCCGCCTCAGCGTGCCGCTGGAGGTCTATCCCATTCCGCGCGCTTCCCTCGCCGAAGTTCGGCTTCGGAGGGGCGCCGAATCCTTCCGTTATCGCAACGAACCCCAGGTCTGGCATCGCCTGGACTGGCCGGCCGATAACGCCCACCGCGGTGAACTGCGTGCGATCCGCCGTGCGGGGCAGGGCCAGGCCAGCCTGGATGCCTCCGGGCCCTGGGCCCTGTTCCGCCTGATCGATGCGGCCGCGATCGAGTCCCGCGGGGACCGGACCTTCGATGCGCGCTGGGAGCTTGATGTCGGCGAGGAAGCACAGCCCGTGCGTCTGCGCTTTCGGGCCGAAGACGGCGCCGAGGCCCTGTTCGTTGACGAGATCATGCGCGGTTTCTCCCTGCCCGAAGACCCGTTTCGGGCCTGAGCGTCATGTCGGAGGCAGGCAGATGAGCAAGGCAGCAAAAAAGAAGACCAGTCGGACGGCAAGGGCGAATACGACACCTGCCCAGGGCTCGGCAGCCGATGCGCCCGATGCGGCGGACACGCCAACAGGCGCCTCCGCTGCCGCCCCGGCATTTCCGAATGCCGATGAAGGTCTGCTCGCACCGATCAGTGCCGAACACCCGACCGGGGAGGATCCCCGACACGGTGACCGATTCGCCGCGATCAAGGCGGAGCTGGAAAAGATCTCTGGGGCCGACTTCCAGGGCATTCAGTCGAATGCCCGCGTCATCCTGGCCGAGGAGGGCAAGGACCTGCGCGTCATCGGTTACCTGGCCCTGGCCGGACTGGCCGAGGGCGGTCTCGAGCCCATGAGTGAGGCGCTGGACACCGGTGCCGCCATGCTCGAACGCTTTGGAGATGACTGCCACCCCCGGCGGCCCAAGGCCCGTACCAATGCGGCCCAGTGGTTCGATGGCGAACGCTTCGAGCAATTGCTCGGCCAGGCTGAGCTCGACGGCGATCGGGCACTGTGGGATCAGGTCTCTGAAAGCACGGATCGCCTGCGAACTCGGCTGGAGAGGATCGGGCTGGATCCGACCGATGCCTTCGCCGTTCTCCGGCGATGGCTCAAGGCCAATAAGCCCCGGCAACCAGAACCCGAACCCGAGCCCCGCCAGAACCAGGATTCAAGCCCGGGCAATCGACCCGCCTCCGCCCCGGCCGACAGGGCCACGATCACCAGTGAGATAGCCTCGGAACAGGATTTTCAGCGTGGCAGCCGCGCCCTGATCCAGTGGTTCATGGCGCAGGGAAACCTGGCCGCTGCCATTGCCCAGGCGCGGCTCATGCGCTGGGCCGGTCTGATCAGTCCACCCGCCAGTGACGGCCGGACCCGAATACCCGCACCGCGAGAGGGCATTGCTCGGGCGGGTGAAAACGCGATCGCGTCCGGCGACTGGTCCAATGCACTCAACGCCGTGGAACAGGCTTTTCTCGAACCGGGCGGACACCTCCTGTTCCGGCTGCAGCGTCTCGCTCACCAGGCGGCGACAAAGGCCGGCGATGAGGCAGCTGCCGAGATGATTCGCCTGCAGGTGATTGCCCTGTTACGACGACTGCCCGAGTTGCGGTCACTCGCCTTTGACGACGGCACGCCCTTCATGGATGAAGCCGATCGCGACTGGTTCGCCCGCATGGAAACCGCCGACGACCAGGATGGCGGTCACGCCGAGACCGGCGATGACCCGATTCGCGCGCTCGAACGAGAGGCTACTGAGCTGGCGGCGAAGAAGGGCCTGGCCGCCGGCTTCGCACATCTTGATCAGCTCGCCGCGTGGGATGGGCGGACCCGTGCCCGGGTTCAGCTTGCCCGCGCCCGCATTGCCATGAGCCAGGATCGAGCCGGCGTGGCCGCCGGCCTGTGCAGTGAATTGATCGATGACCTGGAAAGCAACGGGACGGTGACCTGGGATGGCCGGCTTGCCGCCGATGTTGCCCAACTGGCCCTGCGTGCAGTCAGCGGTCTGGACGAGAAGCTGTTTCCAGCGGGGCGCGAACCCGCAGCCTGGCGCCGTGAGCTGCGTCAGATCCTGTTGCGTGCCGCGCCCGGACGGGCCGCCGAGATCCTGTAGGGATGCTGAGTCAGCTCTGCGCTGATTCGAGTGAAGACGGCCATGGACTCATGGCCAATGGAAAATCAAGAGAATTCAAGCAGCGAAAAAAGGGGGAGTACCCAATGAGTGATTCATTTCAGGACGAGATCCCGAAGGCAAGGGTGAATATTGCCCTGGAGCTGGATACCGGCGGCGCCAGGAAAAAGACCGAATTGCCGCTGAAGCTTCTGGCCATGGGTGATTTCAGTAATGGCAAGAGCGATCAGCCTCTGGCCGAGCGGGAGCGCATCGAGGTCAGTCGCAACAACCTCGAGCAAGTGCTGGAGAATCTGGCGCCCGAAGCGCGCTTCACCGTGGAAAACCGGCTCAAGGAAGAGGGTGATGAGATACCGGTGCACATGAAGTTCGACAGCTTTGATGCCTTTCGGCCGGAGTCCGTGGCCCGTCAGGTCCCTCAGCTCGCGACCATGCTCGCCATGCGCAATCTGCTCAAGGACCTCAAGTCCAATCTCATGGACAACGGCCGTTTTCGCAAGGAACTGGAAAAGGTGCTCGGCGACAGCGAGGAGACCGAGCAGCTGGCCGCGGATCTGGCCCGACTGGTTCCGCCGCCCGGGCAGAACGATGGGGATTCGAATGGCGACGGCGCGGACAAGCCGCAGTAAGTGCACCGCAGTATTGGTAAAAGGGGGAAACCATGAGTACCAAAGCCGCAACCAAGACCGAAGAACTCGGCGTCTA
>SLND01000046.1 GCA_007133205.1 Natronospiraceae bacterium
GTAGAAGGTGTCGCGGTGGTAGCCCATGATCTTGCAGGCCTTGGAGACGTTGCTGAGCTCCTCGGCCAGTTGCAGCAGGGAAAGCTTGCGCTTGGTACTCTGGGACATGGTGGTCATCGGGAGTTCTCCTCGGTATCTCGTTTGTCTCGCAACTACGAGTCTACCGAAGACCCCGATGGCCGCCGCCTCTCACCTTCTGAGGCGGCGACTGTCGGATAAATACTAAACTAGCTCAGCCTGGTCGCTGGGCTCGGCTTCGGATTCGTGATGAAACTGTTTTTGAGCAAGCGCAACTGAAACGCGGTCGCTGTTCCCGGACACCCCTGGTTGCGGCGGCTGGGGGGGCTGGACCAGACCGCTCCACGCTGGCCGATGCCTGCGCGCCAACCGGACCATCCTTCGGCGCCTGCCCCCCAGCACCACCGCTTTACGCTGGAGTCGAAAACCTCTATTATCGGTGATCGACGATAAACGAAGAGTGAGAGGAGCGGGCCCATGGCGGAGTGTTGCCGGCACCCGGACAACCTGGATCTGACACCCGAAGCGCGGGATGAGGCCCTGGCGGATTATGCCCGGGCCCTGGGACATCCGGCCCGGGTGAAGTTGCTACGCCAGATCGCCGGCCGCCGGGAATGCATCAGCGCAGAGCTGGTGGAATCGGTTGGTCTGGCCCAGTCCACGGTCTCCGAGCATCTGCGTATTTTGCGGCAGGCGGGGCTGATCGAGGCCGAGCCCCAGCCGCCACGCACCTGCTATCGGCTCAGGACCCAGGCCCTGGAACGCCTGAAGGATCTGTTGAACAGCCTCTGAGGCCGGGGCTTTTTGCAAGCAACCATCGTAGTTCGTCGATAAACGATAAAAACTGGAGAAGCAGCCGTGACGCATCAAGACCATGTATCCGTCAGCAAGCGCATGGGACTGCTGGACCGCTACCTGACCGTCTGGATCTTTCTGGCCATGGGTGTCGGAGTGGGTCTGGGTACGGTCTTCAGTGATCTACCCTCGAATCTCGATGCCATGAGCGTGGGCAATACCAATATTCCCATCGCCATCGGTCTGATTCTGATGATGTATCCGCCCCTGGCCCGGGTCCGGTACGAGGAATTGCCCCGGGTCTTTCGGGACTGGCGGGTGCTGACCCTGTCGCTGGTACAGAACTGGCTGATCGGGCCGGTGCTGATGTTTGCCCTGGCGGTGATCTTCCTGCGCGATTACCCCGAGTACATGACCGGCCTGATCCTGATCGGCCTGGCGCGCTGCATCGCCATGGTGATTGTCTGGAACCAGCTCGCCGGCGGCAACAACCAGTATGTCGCCGGTCTGGTGGCCTTCAACAGTGTCTTCCAACTGGTCTTTTTCAGTGCCTATGCCTGGTTCTTCCTGGCGGTGCTGCCCGGCTGGGTGGGCCTGGAGGGCCGGGTGATCGATGTGGGCTTTACCACCATTGCCCAGGCGGTACTGGTGTATCTGGGTATTCCCTTTGCCGCTGGTTTCCTCACCCGGCGCTGGCTGGTCAAGCGACGCGGGCAGGAATGGTATGAATCGAGGTTCATTCCCCGAATCAGTCCGCTGACCCTGGTGGCACTGTTGTTCACCATCGTCGCCATGTTCAGCCTCAAGGGCTCGGCGGTGCTGGAACTGCCCCTGGATGCGCTGCGCATTGCATTACCGCTGGCCATCTATTTCGTGGTGATGTTCATGGTCAGTTTTTTCATGGGCCGGCTGATCTCGGCGGACTACCCGCGCACTACGGCGGTGGCCTTTACCGCGGCCTCCAATAACTTTGAACTGGCCATTGCCGTGGCCATTGCCACCTTTGGCCTGGGCTCGGCCGTGGCCTTTGCCACCATCATCGGGCCGCTGGTGGAAGTGCCGGTGCTTATTGCCCTGGTCAATGTGGCCCTATGGTTGAAGCGGCGCTGGTTCACCGGCAATGAATGGAGCGGTGGTGCGGTGGATCGAAAGATCGCGGCGGAACAAGCCGGTGGAGGTCGGAGAAATGAGTGATTCGAAGGACATGCCGAGGGGCATTCTCTTTCTCTGCGTGGCCAACGCCGCCCGCAGTCAAATGGCCGAGGGTCTGGCGCGAGCCCTGCTCCCAGGGGGCATCCGGATCGCCTCAGCCGGTTCAGAACCCGGCCGGGTCGATCCCCGAGCCATTGAGGTGCTGGCAGAGGAGGGCATCGACATCAGCCATCACCATTCCAAGCGCGTGGATGAGATAAGCCTGGACGATTTCGATTACATCGTCACCCTGTGCGCCGGGGAGGTTTGTCCCGTGGCCATGGGCGAGTTCACCCGTCATCACTGGCCCCTGCCGGACCCGGCCGCCGACAGCCAAGGGTCGGATGATCTGGCTTCGTTTCGAGCTGTCCGGGATGAACTGCGGGGGCGGATCCTCAAGACCTTCAGCTAGACTCCTGGCTGTCGAACCTCCGTTTCACACACGGGAGCAGGCCATGCATTACCTGGTATTTCTCGGCTCGACCCGCACGGAAGGGGCGCCCCGGCCGACCCGGCTGGGATGGCGCGTGGCGCAAGCCTGTTTGCGATTGCTCGAGGACAGCGGTGTCACCACGACCTTGGTGGATCCACTGGAGGTGCCAAGACAGGCGAACTTCCGGCCGCATTTCAGCTATCCAAAGGGGCGCGTGCCGGAGGCGTTGGAGGCCCTGGCCGGCGAGATCCGTTCGGCGGACGGCTATGTGATGATCAGCCCGGAATACAACCATTCCCTGAGCCCGGCCCTGGCCGATCTGCTCAATCATTTTGGCAGTTCGCTGTTTTCCTACCGCCCCAGTGCCATTGTCACTTACTCCGCCGGGCAGTGGGGTGGCGCCCGTGCCGCGGTGGCCATGCGGCCCTTTCTTTCAGAACTGGGCTGTCTCCCGGTATCCGCGATGATCCAGGTCCCCCGGGCCGGCGAGGTACTCACCGAAGCGGGCACCTTTTCGGAGGGCGAGGATGCCGAAGCCTGGTCCGGCTACTTCGGCCGGACCTTCTCCCAGCTGGCCTGGTGGGCCGAGGCCTGCCGGGCGCAATGGGCGCGTCGCGACCCGGAGGCCGAGGCGCCCGCATTCCAGCGTGATCCCTCCCAGCGCAACGCCCCGTGACACGGAGCGGTAACACCGCTTCCGTGCCTGGATAACTCAGCCTCCCCTGGCCTATGCTTGCACGGACTCGGCAAGCATCACCCATGCTGCTGCCGTTTCAAGGGCGACCACGAGGGAGCAATCAGTGAGGGGAAAGACATGCATGACCAGGGGTGGCGGTGGGTCCTTCTGCTAGTGCTTTTGCCGTACGCGGTATGGCTCGTATTCGCCTACGACTATCATTTCATCGACCACGTGAATCTGGTCTTCCACGAGGCGGGGCATATTGTCTTGACTCCCTTTGGAGAGACGATGCACTTCCTCGGCGGGACTATCGGCCAACTGTTCTTTCCCGCGGCCGTTGCGGTGCAGTTCTGGCGGCAGGACATGCCCTTCGAAGCCGGTATCGGCGGCGTCTGGTTTGCCGAGAGCCTGATGTATGCCGCCCATTACATGGCCGATGCCCAGGCGCGCGCGCTGCCCCTCGTGGGCGGCGGTGTGCACGACTGGTATTTTCTGTTCAGCCGCTGGGGCGTGCTGGAGCGGACGGAATCCATTGCGGGCTTTTTCCATTTCCTGGCCTCGCTGTTGCTGATCGTTTGTCTCGTCTTCATGTACCGGACACTGCGCGGCCCAGGGGTGCGCAGTTGAAACTGTGGCGTTGAAGCGTGGTTGTGGCCGTCTTCATGGCGCCGGGTGGCCATGGAGGGAAGCACGAACGAGCGGGGGTGCCGGAGCTTACCGGAAGGCATTGAGTTGTGGCCGGGAGTTGGCGCGACGGCCAATGCCGGGCGATAGGGGTATTCATGAGCCCGTAAGATTATCCGCTTTATTCGCTCCTGCACTTGTTGCTTCCTCCACCTGCGCCAGCCCTCACGGCCGGACAGCAGCCGGGTGGTCGCGGTCGTAAAGCCTGGTACTGGCACGCGGGGCAGGCTGTCTGGCAGGTGGTCGAACCGGGCGCAACTGTATGTGGCCCGCGCCGCACGGGATTTTTTTGGCGGGGGCTGACGCGGTGTTTGTTAATCAGGGGCTGGCAGCACCCGATTTGTGAGCAGGTCAAGGCCCCGTCGGAACCGGTTTTCCCCTCCACTTGAGTCTGTGCGGGGTTGTCACGCCGCGCTGGGTGGCAGAGTTTTCCAGGAAATGTCGTATGTCGGGATAAGGGAGGGAGCGGGGAGAGGTATTGAGCCATGCCGCTCTTCGCTCACCGTTTTCATACGACGTATCCAATACAGGGGTGATATTATGAAAAAGCGGGTGCCAGGCGACAACGTTAATCGCGACATCATCATATCAATTGCCCTTGCTGCATGCCTGGCAGTGGTTCCGGCCCTCACGCTGGCTGACCATGATCATGATGGCAATGAGCATGGTCATGAAGAGCTTGCCGTGGAGGGGGATTCCCTGGGGGCCGTGGATTTCGGTGCGGCCTGCGAAGAAAATGCACAGCCTATCTTTGATCGGGGCCTGAAATACCTGCATCACATGATGTATGAGCTGGCCCGCGATACCTTTGAAGACGCGATCAAAGAGGACGCGGATTGCGCCATGGCACATTGGGGCGTGGCGACCACCCTGTTTCAGCCCCTGTGGGGGACTCGTCCCGACGAGGACATCCTCGCCCGTGGCAGAAAGGCCATTGAAGGGGCTGCGGAACTCGGCGGGGGCGATAAGCGGGAGACTCGCCTGATCGAGGCTACCGCTGCTTTCTTCGAGCCGGGGGAAGGCGTTGACTACGGTGAGCGCATTGGCGGCTGGATCGAGGCTATGGAAGCGGCCTATGAGGCGGCACCAAATGATCATGATGTCGCCGCCCTTTACGCCCTCACGCGCCTGACCCTGGGGCAGCAGGCCAGTGATCCACATCCGCTGCATGATGAAGCCGACGAAATCCTGGTGGGGATTATCGAAGAACAGCCGGAGCATCCGGGGGCGGTCCATTACCTGATACACAGTGATGATGTTGAAGGTCGCCAGCACAATCACCTGGAGATCGTCAAAACCTATTCGGACATCGCCCCGAGAACACCTCACGCGCTGCACATGCCCTCACACATCTACGTGCGGACCGGTGACTGGCGCAATGTTATCGACTGGAACCGGAAGTCCGGGCAGGCCGCCCTGGAGAATCCGGTCAATGGCAATGTTTCGCTTCATTACATCCATGCCCAGGATTACAAGGTCTATGCGCATTTACAGAAGGGTCACGACGATCGGGCCAAGAAAGTTGCCGCCGAAACCTTCGAGCAAGGGACGCTGGAGTCGAGTGCGGCCACGGCCTTCCACGTGGCCACGATCCCGGCGCGGATCTCGGTGGAGCGTCGTGACTGGCAAGCGGCGGTGGAACTCCCCCGGCACAAGATCGAAGACAATCCCTGGGAGTCCCCCATCGGCCTGTGGGCCGAGGCGCAGAGCGTGTTGGCCATTGGCATGGGCGCGCTGCACACCGGCGAATTTGAAGCAGCCCGGGAGGCTCTGGCGCGCATCCGTGCATTGCGCGATACAGCCCTGGGCGAGGGCGAGGAGACTTTCGCCCACTATATCCGGATTGAGGAAGCCATTCTGGACGGGTGGCTGGCCTGGGCCGACGGGTATCCGGGAGACGCGGTGGAATTGCTGGAAAAGGCCGTGGCTCTGGAAAACGATATCGAGAAGCACCCGATCACGCCCGGTGCGCTGATGCCGCCCCGTGAGGCACTGGGAGATTTGCTGATGGAACTGGATCGACCGGAAAAGGCCCTGGAGGCCTATCGTTCCTCGGATGAGGTTTGGCCGCGCCGCTTCAACACCCTGCTGGGCGCGGCCCGGGCCGCCGAAGCTGCGGGCAAGGACGAGGCGGCCCGTGAATATTACGCAGCGGTGCTGGAGCTCGCGGATGGCTCCGACCGCGAGTCAGTGGCCGAAGCACATTCCTTTCTTCAAGACTGAACAAAGGCGGGCTCGCCTGGCGGGCCCGCCTCTGTTTCTCGGGCGGTTTGTCCTGCGCCATCCCCTTGTCTATGCAGACCGCATGGCTAGTGCAGGAAGGAGGAGAGTGTATTGTCCGACAGATACGATGTTTGCATTGTGGGCGCGGGTATTTCCGGGCTGAACGCGCTGTTCGTCGCCAGCCAGTATCTCGCGCGCGACCAGCGGGTGATTCTGGTCGACCGCCGTCCCCGTGCAGGTGGGATGTGGCTCGACACCTACGATTATGTCCGCCTGCATCAACCACACCCCATGTTTACCGCCGGAGATATTGCCTGGCGTCTTGACGCGAAGCGCGAATATCTCGCCAACAAGCAAGAGGTCGCACAACACCTGCGCCACTGCCTGGAGGGGATCAAAGCGGGCATCCGGGTGACCGAGCTTTTCGGTTACGAGTTCGAGAGCGCCGAAGAAACGGCCGGGACGGTTCGAATCACCTGTCGCTCGGCCGAGTCTGGCCCTGTGGATTTCGCGGCCGACCGGCTGATCAAGGCATTCGGCCAGGAAGTGGAAAAGAATGCGCCGCTTGAGCTGTCGAGCCCACGTGCCCGCTCGATCTCGCCGGATGAGTTCGACGTTCGCGGGTCGGAAATTCGTGGCAGCGACGCGCCAGTCTGGATCGTCGGCGGTGGCAAGACCGGCATGGACACCGCTCACACGCTGCTGACTGAACAGCCCGGCCGCGAGGTCAATTTGGTTGCCGGCCCGGGTACGATCTTCATAAACCGGGATCAGATGTTTCCGAACGGGGTGGGCCGGTGGTACAGGGGCGAGCTCATGAGTTCGGTCTTCCAGGAGATGGGCCGGCGCTTCGATGGCACCAACGAGGCCGATGTCCTGGAGTGGTTCCGCGACAACTACGGGGTCTCGGTAACACCCGAAACCGGAAACTTCATGGGAGCGATCCTCTCCGAGACCGAGAAGGCAACCATCTCCGGGGGCCTCAACCGGATCGTCATGGACCGTCTTGATGACGTGGCCGACCGCAATGGCGGCTCCGAGGTGGTTTGCCGGTCAGGCGCCACGATGCCGTTCGAGCCAGGCAGCTGGGTTGTCAATTGTACCGGATCGTTGATGCGTGGTGAGCATTCCTACGAACCTTATGTATCGACGGGCGGGAGGGTCCTGTCGATTCAGAATCGCTCCATGACCATTCCCTTTCCCGCGGCGGGCAACGCCGCGTACTTCCTGACCCATCTGCTGTTTCTCGGCAGACTGACCAATTTACCCCTCTATGCGATGGATCTTGAGGAGCTGCGCCGCAAGGCGCCTCAGTATGTGATGGCGGCCGCCTTTGTACCGCTTCAGATCTACAACCTCAGCCTGATTGCAGAGGCATTGCCATCACGGCAATTCATGAAGGTTGTCTCCCACAACGGCCTGGACCTTGACCGCTGGTTCCCGCTGCCACGGCGCCTGCGAGCACAGGCCGGTTTCATGCTGAGCCACAAGCGGGAGCGTGAGCACCACCGACGCTCACTGGACAGGGTCGCGGAGCGCTTCGGCGTCCACTGTGGACCGGTGGTTGGTGCAGGCCACGCCTGACCGGTGCAAAAGCGGCTCACATGAACTAGGTTTGGGGCAAGCGAAGGAATGGAAGCAGGGATGCCTGGAAAGAGCCGTCGCAAGACCCCGGCCCGGAACCGGAACGTAGCCCCGCAGCGCAAGCCGCCGCCAGTTGTGTGCCTCCGTGTGCCACGCCCTATCGGCTGCCGTGACCTGCCGCCCGAACCCTTCCCCACCGTACCGCACCGGCCTGCCCGGTCCGGTCCGGCAGGGCGTTTCCCTCAGGGATTTCCGGATAGAACCGGCGCCGAATTGGAACGGCGGCCCCCGGGAACCCTCACCCCGTACACGCACACACATACAGTGTTATTGGCGACAGAAAAACAAGACATCACGCGAATCGGGCCAGGGAAGCATCCCCGGACGCCAGGTCGCTGTTTGGGCCGAGATTTCTGTTTGCGGGAGGCGCTTGCGCACGGACATTATCAAGAACGCTCGTATAACGCATATACGAGAACGCCATCTAAGCACTGTTA
>SLND01000147.1 GCA_007133205.1 Natronospiraceae bacterium
AGCAAATGAAGGTGGCTGCCGAGGAAGGTGATGCGGAAGCAAAATATCACCTGGGTGTGGTTTATGAACGTGGTATCGGAGGCGTGGAACCGGACAAGGAAAAGGCGGAGGCCTGGTTCCGGGGTGCGGCCGATGCCGGGCACGAGCATGCCCCCACGTCGCTGGACAGGGATGAGGACGACTGATGCCCGGCCCCGCGAGGCCCTGACCATCCAAACCCGTATTGGACGGTTGATGATCGAGTATTGACCAGACGATCAGGGCTTCGCTCATACCAAAAGACGCAGTCCGGCCACGGCGGCGGCCGCGATCAGCAGCGCGGTGACCAGGGCCGCCGCAGCCGGGCGCCATCCCAGCGCCCGCAAGCCGCCCAGGCGGATGCCCATGCCCATGGCGGCCAGGGCGACCGCGATCAGGGCATTGCTCAGCCAGCCCCCTGCCGTCATCAGGCCCTCCCAGACCGGGGCCTGATCACCGAATACCAGATCACCGCCACTGCGCAGGGCGGCGAAACCGAGAAAGCCGAGAATGAACAGGGGGAAGGCCGGCGCACGGGTCTGGCCGTCGGATACCCCGCGCATCATCCAGGCCACCACCATCGGGATCACCACCAGCATCGCCGCGTTGCGCAAGAGCTTGGTGACCGTGGCCGCTTCCAGGGCGCCACCGCCGTGGATTTCATCATGCATCATCGCCGCCCCGGTGACCTGGGCGGTGTCGTGGATGCTTGCTCCCAGGGCAATCCCCACCAGGCGCGCATCCTCCAGCAGCAGCGGAAAGATCCAGGGCCAGGCCAGGGTCGCCGCCACCCCGAACAGGGCGACACAGGCCACAGCGTATCCGGTCTCCTCCGCCTTCGCCCGCAGCCCCGGTGCGGTCGCGGCTATGGCAGAGGCCCCGCAGATCGCGGTGCCCACCCCGAGCAGGGCGGCCAGCCTGCCCGGGACACCCGTCACGCGGGCCAGCAGCGCCATGCCGATCAGGCCCAGAAGGATCACGGCCAGGGCGGGACCGAGGGCCTGCAGTCCCAGTGTGCCGATGTCGGCGAGGCTGAGGCGCAGCCCGATCAGCATCACGCCGAGCTTGAGGATCGGGCCGGCGGCCTTGCCGAGGCCCGCCTGCCATTGCGGTTTTCGAGCCGCCACGCCCGCCAGCAGCAGGCCACCCAGGATCGCCAGCAGGGCCGCGCTCACGGGAAATTCGAGCGCGCTGGCGCGTACCAGCTCGGCAAGAATCAGGGCCCCGGCCCCCACGGCGCCGGCGGCGGCGAGTCCGGGAAGCAGGCTGCGCAGCTTGTCACCCATGGGCCGGGTCTCCTGAAAGGCGGACTTGTCGTGCCGGGAAAAAGCGCGGAATATTACCACGTTCAACACTTCGTCCCTGTCAGATTCGGGCCGCATTTTTGCCCGGTCTTGCTTATGCAATAGAGGTTCCAGCCATGCGGAGAACGATTCTCCTGTCCCTGATCGTCGTCGCCTTAATGCTTTCGGCCTGTGCCGACGAACCTGAAACCGCCGACCGCAACGAGGCGGCGAAGCAGGACGAGGCGGCCGAGCAACTGCATTCGCTGTTCGAGGAATATTTCGACAAGAGCGTGGAGCGCAATCCGCTGCGTGCCACCTTTCTCGGCGATCATCGTTTCAATGACCGTCTGGCCATCACCATCAGCCCGGAATACCGGCAAGAAAGCATGGAGCTCGAACGCGAATTCCTCGACCGGGTCGAGGGCATCGACCCCGAACTGCTCGAGCACCAGGATCGCCTGAGCCGCGAGCTGTTTCTGCGCGAGCGCCGTCAGTCACTGGAGGCGGCCGAGTATCCCCAGCACCTGGTGCCGGTCAACCAGATGCGCAACTTTGGCAATACCTTCGCCCAGTTGGGATCGGGAGAGGGCGCCCAGCCCTTCGAGGATGCCGAGGATTATCGCGATTTCCTCGGCCGGATCGAGGATTTCTCGCGCTGGGTGGATCAGGCGATCGAGAACATGGAAGAGGGCATCGAACGCGGAATCGTCCTGCCGAAATTGCTGGTGGAACGGACCGTGGACCAGCTCGACAATCACGTGGTGGATGAACCCGAGGACAGTCTCTTCTGGTCGCCGCTGGAAGACTGGCCGGAGGAAATAGACTCGGACACGCGCGAGGAATTGCGGGACAGTTATCGCAGTGCGATCAGCGAAACCCTGGTGCCCGCCTACGCCCGGCTGCGTGATTTCATGACCGAGGAATACCACGAGCACGGCCTGGAAGCCGACGGCATGCACGCCCTGCCCGGGGGTGACGAGTGGTATGCCACCCTGGTGCGACATACCACCACCACCGATCTCGGCCCCGGCGAGATTCACGACATCGGCCTGGCCGAAGTCGAGCGCATCCACGAGGAAATGCACGCTGTGATGGAAGCGGTGGATTTCGACGGTTCGCTCGATGAGTTCTTCGAGTTCACGGCCAGCGATGAGCAGTTCTATGTCGATGAACCGGAGGAACTGATCCAGGCCTATGAAGACCTTCGCGAGCGGGTGGATGAAGGGGCCCGCGAACTCTTCGACCTGACCCCCGAGGCCGATTATGAAATCCGCGCGGTGGAGCCCTATCGCGAGCGGAGCGCAGCGGGGGCTTCCTACATGCGCCCGGCGCCCGATGGTTCACGCCCGGGCATCTTCTACGTCAACACCTATGATCTTTCCTCGCGACCGCTGTGGGCGGTGGAATCGCTCTTTCTGCATGAAGCCGTGCCCGGCCATCATTTTCAGCTTGCCCTGCAGCAGGAGCAGGAAGAGCTGCCCCGCTTCCGCCGTCATGGTGGCAATACCGCCTTCATCGAGGGCTGGGCCCTGTACGCCGAGGCCATCGGCGAGGAAATGGGGATGCACGAGGATCCCTACCAGTACTTCGGCGCGCTCAATGCCGAACTCTGGCGTGCGATCCGTCTCGTGGTCGATACCGGCCTCCATTATCACGGGTGGTCGCGTGAGGACGTGCTCGATTACATGCATGAAAACTCCGCCGCCGGCGAAAGCCGGGCGGTGTCCGAGGCAGAACGCTACATGGCCATTCCTTCACAGGCCCTGGCCTACAAGATCGGGCAGCTCGAGATCCAGAATCTGCGTGAGCGCGCCGAGGACGCACTTGGCGAGGACTTCGACATCCGAGCCTTTCACAACCTGATCCTCAGGAACGGGCCGCTGCCCCTGGACATGCTCTCCGACGAAGTGGACCGCTGGATTGAAGAGCAGGCCTGATTCCGTGTCACGGATCCGTGTTGGACTGGTGTGGCTGATCCTGTCCGGCGGCGGTATTCATGCCGCCGCCGGCGCCCCGGCTGTGGCGGCGGATGCCGAAACCGCCGATCCCGGCACCCGAATGGTGATCGAGACCGGGATGGTGACGGGACGGCTGCGTGGTCCCCGCGATCACGATTGTGACGACCCGGATGAGGGAGCGACCCGGTTTCTTGACTGCATCCGCCCTTCCGGTCACGACCTCGACCAGGCCAGTTTCGGCGCACTCGGCTTCGAGCAACGCCTCGCGCCGGACTGGTGGAGCCACTTTCGGGTGGGTGCCTTCGGAAACCTGACGGTGTCCGCCAGGGTCCAAGAAGCCGAGGATTCCGATCCCGAAGCGGTCCGGTACGGCTTGTCGGGGCAGTATGCGCTCGCGGGCCTGCGGCGGGATTTCGGTAGCGGTGGCGCCGGATTCAACCCCTTCGTGAGTGCCGGTGCGGGTCTCGCCCGGCTCAGTCTGCGCGACATGGAACGCGAGCAGAACGGTGAGCGCTGGCAGGCGCCGGACGGGGACCGGACCGGTTACATCCTGCGCCTGGAGTCGGGTCTGGCCTGGCGAACCCGGGGCGGGATGGAATTCGCGCTGAGCCTGCGCCATGATCATCTCGATGGCTTCGGCAGTCCCGCCGAGGCCGGGACGGTGATACCGGAGGATGGCGAAGCCGAGGAACGTGACTTCGAGGCCACCACCGGGCGCGGCAGTCTGCAGGCGGCCGTGCTCGCCCTGGCCCTGCCACTGAACTGAGCCCAGGTGAACTGAGCCCTGCCTGCTCGAAGCTTATAATGACGTACTTCATGATGATCAATCTCGCCTACACCGGATGAAGCAAGCAATGCAGCTGAATACTGATAATCCACCCGGGCGTCCCGGCATGAAAGCGAACCGCTCCCCCGGGGCTCGCGGCCTGCGGTCGGTCCGCTGGCTGTGGCCGTTGTGCGCCGCGCTGCTTGCCGGCTGTGCCACCATGGAAACCGAACCCGAGGAACCGGAGATTACCGAGGCGGCGATCGACGCCCAGAACCGCTACATCGAGCTGGTGGAAAAGGCCCAGGGCGATTATGCCTCGGTCGATTATGCCGAGATGCGCGAGCTCTACACCCGGACGGGTTTCTATCGTCCCTACGGCGGGCGCGAGGCGCGTCTGGTCGACCGCATGCACGAGGCCCTGGAGCGGGGCGATGAAAACGAGGCCCTCGACCTGGCCGGGCGGATTCTCCAGCACAATTATGTCTCGCTCGAGGCTCACTATGTCGCCTGGCGGGCCTATGAGGCCATGGACGACAGCCGGCGCGCGGAACGGCATCACCATGTTCTGCGCGCGCTTTTCGATGCCATTGCCGAGTCCGGGGATGGCGATGCCCGGAGCAGTGCCTTCCATGTCATCAGCCCGCGCGAAATGCAGGCCTTTCTCGCGCTCTACAATCTCGATCCGCTCGGCTCCGAGGTCCATGCCGACGAGCTGGGTTCCCACGATCGGGTAACGGTGTACGACCCGGAGGAAGACGAGGAATTCGAGCTCTGGTTCGATATTTCCATCCCCACCAACATGGGCCTCGACGGGGTCTGAATTCCCTGTCGCCGTGCCCCGTCACGGTCTATCCTTTAGGCAGGGAATGAGCTCTGCCCCTCGGGCAGTGCTGTGTCCGGCAGGGAACGCCCGTCCCCATCCAAGCCCGCGAGGGGGAGGTGTGAGCAAGCCATGCCGGGAATCCCCAGAGTCGCCCCGGTCATTGCCACCCTGCTGTGCCTGAATGGCCTGGCACCGCAGGTTCAGGGCGCGCTCGACCCGGAAAAAGGCTTCCACGATTTCGTCAGTGACAGCTGGTCCCTGGAAGAAGGGCTGCCCCAGATCAGCGTACTCGCCATTACCCAGGATGTTGACGGCTACATCTGGGTAGGCACCCAGCAGGGTCTGGCCCGTTTCGATGGTCGGGAATTCGAGGTCTACCGATCGGATGACCTGGACGCATTGCCCGGCAGCTACATCCATGCGCTGGAGAGTGATAGTCGCGGGCGGCTCTGGGTTGGTACCTACAAGGGTGTGGCCCTGTACCAGGAGCGGGAGTTCTTCACCGTCACCGGCCCTCATGGGGACGGGGGCGACGAACGCGAGGTCTCCGTCAACACTCTTGCCGAGACACCGGACGGCGAAATCCTCGTCGGTACGGACACCGGCTTGTATCGGATAGAGGACCGGCGGATGACTCCGGTCGAACTGCCTGCCCCCGGCCCGGTTACCAGTCTCCATGCCCACCGCGACGGGGTGCTGGTCGGCGGACTCGGGCGTTACTGGGAGTATCGGCGGGGAAGTTTCGACCGGGAGACCCCGCTCCCGGCCGGACTCGAGTCAGCCGATGTCACCGGCTTCGCCCGCCATCACGGCCGCCTGTGGGTCGGCACCAGCGCCGGGCTGTTGCAGGAGACCGAGCTGGGTCTGATCAGCTACGCCCCCGAGTCCGCCCTGGAAGGGCAGCCGGTCGAGGCGATTTACACCGACGCCGCGGACACCCTCTGGATCGGCACCGCACCCGCGCTGCTGAGAATCCAGGAGGGTCGGCTGCGCGAGTTCATCGGGCCGGATCGTCCGAATACCCATGTCCAGATCCAGTCCATTGCCGAGGACCATGAGGGCAGTCTCTGGCTGGGCAGTTTCCGCGATGGACTCGCACGTTACTGGAGCGGCTGGACCGAGCGTTTCAGTGAGCCGCAGGGGCTGCACGAACCCCTGACCTGGAGTGTCGCCGATGCCGGCGGCGGCGATGTCTGGGTCGGTACCAATGACGGCCTGAGTCTGCTCTCGGATGGACGCTATGAGCTGGTCCTGGAAGGCAGGGAATTGCCCCATCCGCATGCCTATACCCTGTTGCCGCAAGGAAATCGCCTGTGGATCGGGACCCGGCGTGGCGTGGCCATTTTCGATACCGAAACCGGTGAGCTGGAAAGACCCGAGGCCCTGGAGGGTCTGGATGCCCACCAGATCAATGGCATTGTCCCCGGCCTGGAAGCGGACAGTTACCTTGTGCCCACTGACAACGGCCTGTATCGCTATCGCGACGGTCACCTCGAGGATATCGGTCCGCGGATCGGCAGTCGCATGGTGCGCCAGGTCTACGTGGAAGACGACGGCAGCCTGATGGTGGCCACCGATTCCGGGGTCTTTCATGGTCCGCCGGAGGATCCTGAGCCCCTGGGAAGCGAGCAAGGCCTGGACCGGGACACCGACTACAGTGCCATCCATCGTCTCGACGAAGAGCACCTCATTCTGACCACCATCGACAGCGGCCTTTACGTCGGTGATCACGAGCGTGGCTGGCGGCAACTGAGGCGCGAGGAAGGGCTTCCCTCCGAGACCGGTTACTTCGCGACCGATGACGGCGGTGACAATCTCTGGGTCGCGGGTTTTCACGGTCTCTATCATCTGCCCCTGGACCACCTGCGCAGCCTTGATGCCGGTGAGCGAGATCGCGTGGACGGGCAGATGCTGCTCAGCGAGAGTGGCCGGCACATCGGCAGTCAGCAGACCTATTGCTGCAATGGCGCCGGTCACGCCAAGGGCATGATCCGCGACGACGGACTATGGTTTCCCACCCGAGGCGGCGCCATAAGAGTTGACCCCGCCAATATAGAACGCAACCCCGTCGCGCCGAGGGTGATCGTGGAAGCCATCTCGCAAGGCGGTGAGTGGCGCTCGATTCTGCCCGATTCCGATCTGACCCTGCCCGCCGATCAGCGCGATCTGGAGTTTCGCTTCACCGCGCTCAGTTTTCAGGATCCGCGCAGTGTCCGCATGCGCTACCGGCTGGTCGGCTACGATGACGACTGGCGGGAACTGACCTATCCGGATCCGCGACGCGCTGCCTGGACCAATCTGCCACCCGGCAACTACCGCCTGGAGGTCACCGGCAGCAACAATGCCGGAGTCTGGGCAGCAGAAGCGGCATCGCTCGATTTCCGGATCCGGCCCTGGTTCCATGAAACCCTCTGGTTCCATTTCCTGATTGCCGGCCTTCTGCTCGCGCTGGCCGCGGTCGGGTACCGCTGGCGGGTTCGTCACCTGCACCGGCGCCAGCTCGAGCTCCAGGAGGAGGTGCGGGCGCGGACCGAGGAGCTCCATCACGCCAACGAGCGCCTGGTGACGGCCAATCGAAGTCTGCGCGACGTCAGTACCACCGATCCGCTGACCGGTCTGCGCAATCGTCGTCATCTCTACGAACAGCTACCGCGGGATCTGGCCCATTTCGAGCGCCTGCGTGAACGCCTGCCCGATGACGATCTGGTGATGGTCTTTGCCCTGGTGGATGTCGACCATTTCAAGATGCTCAATGATGCCCTCGGTCATCGCACCGGCGACCTGATCCTGCAGCAGCTGGCGCAACGCCTGACACATGCGGTGCGCACCGGGGATTACGTCATCCGCTGGGGCGGCGAGGAGTTCATGGTGGTGCTGCGGGAGATGGAGCGCTCACTCACGCCTCGTATTGTCGGGCGTCTGCAGCAGCGCATATCACGCGAGCCTTATCGTATCGGCAGGAATCGCAGCCGTCCGGTGACCTGTTCGGTCGGTTATGCCGAATATCCCCTTCACCCGGATCACCCCCCGAACACTCCGGACTGGGAGTTCATGGTGGACCTGGCCGACCGCGCGCTGTATCGGGTCAAGGAGTCCGGCCGTGACGGGTGGGCCGTGCTTCGCCCCGGCAGCACACGTGACCCAGGCGATTTCGTCCAAATCGTGCGGCGTGACCTGGCGGGGGCCATCGCATCCGGTCGAGTGGTCTGCCTCGACCATCATGATTCGACACCGGCTGA
>SLND01000105.1 GCA_007133205.1 Natronospiraceae bacterium
ACCGGATAGACCCGATAGCCGCACATGGAATCGGCAATATCGAGAGACAGGGTTTCGATCCAGACCCAGACATGGGTCACGTAGCGCGCCAGGACACGCCCGCGCGGCACCGTTTCATCATAGACCGGACGCCCCGAAACGAGCGCTTCGGGTTCGGCACGGGCCCGGTCCAGCAGAGCGGGCACGTCGTCGAGATTATGCTGGCCATCGGCATCGACCTGGAGGGCATGGGTAAACCCCTTTCGAGCCGCATGACGCAGGCCAGTGATCACCGCCACGCCCTTGCCCTGGTTCTGTTCATGCCGGATCAGTTCGACACCTTGGCGCGCGGCGAGCCTGTCCATGATCGCCGCCGTGTCCGCTTCACTGCCATCATCGACCAGCAGGCAGGTCAGATCCTGCGCAAGCAGCCCGGTCAGCACCCGTTCCAGCTGCTCGGGTTGATTGAAGACCGGCACCACGGCACAACAGCGAAAACTCATTCGGCGCTCCGGAACAGCATGCGGCCCTGGGAATACACCTGCTCATGATCCTCATCATCCAGCAGGCGCCAGCCAAGACGCTCACCGAAACGCCTCACTTCCAGACACAGGCGTGTGCCCGGAACGACCAGACTGTGGAACTTCACATTGCGAAGTCCGCAGAAGCAGTCCGTTTCCGGGAAATGACGGCGCGCCACCTCGCAGGCCCACTGGACCTGGACCACCCCCGGAACCACGGGGTGACCGGGAAAATGACCCGAGAAACAAGGCAGGTCTGCACTGACCAGGAATCGATAGCAAGCCTGGTCTTCGCTGACCCGGGAATCAAGAATTTCCGGCAGATTCATGAGCCACCTCGTGTCTTGGAATCTCTCGCCCGCACCTTCTCTTCTGAAAAGAGCGCTTCCAGGGATTGGCGCTGGAGCTTGCCCATGGAATTGCGCGGGAGGGCGTCGAGATACCGGAACTTGCGGGGTATGACAACCTCATTGAAGCGCTCGGCAAGCAGGTGGCGCAAACGCTGGCGCATGGACCAGCCCCCCCCCTCATCCAGCAAGCGGCGGCCTGATTCGGTCAGCACGAGTGCGGCCGCCGTCATTTCCCGCCCATTGTGCAGGTGCAGGACGGCAGCTTCCTCAACCAGGTCGCTGGCCCGCAGGCCGGCCTCGAGTTCCGCCAGCGAGACCCGACGATCCTCGATCTTGACCACCCCGTCCTGGCGACCAAGCAGACGAAACCCCTCTTCGCCGACTTCGGCCCGATCACCGGTATCCAGCCAGATATCACCACAGGCTAGCGAGCGCACGTGGAGTGGCCCGGGGCTGCCGTCGGGATAGGCCGTCTCGACACCGTCAAAGAGGCGCCAGGCCGAGGCCGCGACATCGCCCTCGCGGGTCAGTTCCCATTCCCGCCAGGCGATCCCGCCGGACTCGGTGCTGCCATAGATTTCCCGGACCGGCACATCCAGGCTGCGGCGCAGCGTGCCGGCGGTTGCGGCAGGGAGGGCGCCCGCGGAGGAATAGATTGCGCGCAGATCCACGTCGGACGCGGCAAGCCCGGAAAAGCTCGTCCAGCGCCCGAGATGGGCCGGGCTGCTTGCCAGCAGGCTGGGACCGAGCTGCCTGCAGGCAGCCACCATGCGCGGCGGCTCGAGCAGGGCCTGATCCGGAAAGCGCCTGCCCGCGCAGAAGGGCCAGAGCAGACGAAAAAGCAGACCGTAGAGGTGATGGTGCGGGAGAGTCGTGACCACGGCGGCATCACCCAGGGATGGTCCCCAGGTGGCTTCCAGGACCTCGATCTCCGCAGTCAGTTGCCACAGGGCCTTGGGAACCGCCTTGGGCTCGCCGGTGCTCCCGGAGGTATAAAGGATCAGCCGTGCCTCAGGATCAATATCGGGCGGAGGCCCTTCCGCGGTGGAATGTTCGATACCGGAACCCGGATCAATGGCATCCAGGTCGGCGAAGGCCCCCCTTGCACCAACCAGGCCACAGTCATCGCCCAGATGCATGGCGACCGCCTCGCGCCCGAAGTGCTGTGGCAGTACCGCCGTCCGACCGGCGGCCAGCACGCCAAGCAGGCCAGCCAGAAACCGGCCCGCATCCTCGTCGGCAATCACCCAGTGCCTGCGCTCGTCAGCGGCCAGCCTGCGATGGACCGCAGCGGCCATGGCGGCGATCTGGCCACGGGTGCGGCCGGGCCCTTCCGGGTGCCAGCTCGCCTCGATGGCATCAAGAGCCGGCGGAAAGGGCGTGGTCAGGGATAGCGGCCAACGCGTGTTCATGACGGCTGCCACCGCTGACGCAGGCGGATCCGGACCAGATACTCGCCGATGAACAGCAGCCCCATCAGCAGGTAGCTGATCAGACCGTTGTAGAGCGCCCAGACCATGTCGGAAGCCCAAATCGCGGTGAACAGTGCCACCAGGGTGTTGGCAGCCAGAAAGAGCGCCCATACCCAGGTGACCCGACGGGTATAGCGGATCGCCGCCGTGGGCAGGTCAGGATCGGTGAAGCGGGCAAAACGCTCCACCAGAGGTCGCGCAGTAAACAGGGAAGCG
The DNA here is from genome assembly GCA_007133205.1 of Natronospiraceae bacterium. Classification (GTDB taxonomy): domain Bacteria; phylum Pseudomonadota; class Gammaproteobacteria; order Natronospirales; family Natronospiraceae; genus SLND01. The sequence continues at coordinate 2,539 of SLND01000105.1, forward strand.
AAAAATATGGTGCAGGCAATCGCGTTGAGCACCACCGGATAGAATCGGATCCCGAGCATCGCACGAAAATCCGGCAGCAGCGGTGCGAGCAGCAACAAGGCAGGCACGGCGAGAAGAGCCAGGGCCGTCAGGCTGCCCTGTTGCCATAGCCACCGACTGGTCACCAGGCGCAGCATCACCAGCAGCAACAGGCCGGCCCAGAGCAGCTCGGCCTCAAGAGCATGGAGGGAGAAAAGGACGAACAGGGGGTACAGCGCCAGCGCCAGACCACTGGTCACGAGGAGCCAGGGTCGCATTTCAATCCGCCAGCAGCTTCTCCATGGCGGTCACGACGTCATCGACGGTGCGCACGTCCCGAAACTGTTCCGGGCGGATCTTGCGGCCGGTGATCTCCTGCAGCTTGATCACCAGGTCCACGGCATCGATGCTGTCCAGCCCGAGGTCCTCGTAGAGGTGGGCATCAGGCCGGATATCCTCGTCATCAATTTCGAAATAATCGACCAGAATGTCCTTGATTTCGTCAAACTTGGGAAGTTGCGTTGCCATATCCAGATACCCTTATGATTCCGCCCGTGCCGACTCAATGAAGCGGGCGAGATTCTCGACGCTGTAGAAATGCTCCCTCGTGTCTTCCGAGGTGGCGTCGATCTTTACCTTGTACTTGCGCTGAATGGCGACGCCGATTTCCAGGGCATCGATCGAGTCCAGGCCCAGTCCGTCACCGAACAGGGGTGCCTTGGGATCGATGTCCTCCGGTGCAATATCTTCCAGCTCGAGCGCGTCCACCAGGACTTCGCGCAACTCTGTAACCAGATCGCTCATGCGGCCCCCTGGGCAGTTTCCCTGTAAATTATGTCAAAAATATTGTCGGGTTGGCTATCCACGACAGTCGCCGATCTGATGAATGGGTGTGCACACCCAGGCCGCGTGGCACAGGAAAGCATGATTCACTCCCAACTCCCATGCGGGATTTTACAGTTCGCTCAGTTCCCGTTCAAAAAAGCTCAACAGCGCATTATTCAGACGCCGGACCGCCAGCGACTCCGGCAGGCCCTGCACTTCGGCAAAGCTCTCCAACGGGCGCGGCTCCAGTACCCGGATCTTCAGGGTCCAGACCCGGTCCGGCACATGGTAAAACGGCGTTTCCTTGTTCAGGGTCGGCGGACGGCAGTCCATGACCACCGGCATGATGGGTGCCCCGCTCGCCAGGGCCATGCGTGCCGCCCCGCGCCGGAAGCGGATCGGTTCCCCCGGCACGGTCCGGGTGCCCTCGGGAAAGATGATGAAGGGCACGGGCCGGGTTTGCAGACGCTCTGCCGCGGTGGCCACCACATCCTCCGGCTGGCGATTGCTGACATAGCCGGCCGTTCTCACCATCAGGGCCATGAAGGGATTGCGCCAGACCGAGTGCTTCGCCACGCAATCCGCCTGGGGGATGCGTGATATCAGCACCACCACGTCGATCAGGGTGGGGTGCTTGACCGGAAGCATCAGACAGCCACCCGCCTGTTGCAGCAATTCTTCGTTTTCGATCTCGAACCGGCCCAGCCCCAGCTTCTCGATCTGCCAGGGGACGGAACTGAAGCCCCAGGAAATGGCAGTGCGGGCCCAGCGCCTGCGCCGTTCCTGACCAATGGGCAGAATCGCCAGGAGCGGAATGATGGTCACGCTCATCAGCAAGCCGCCGACGCCGAAGGTGAAAAAGACCCAGCTGGTACCAATCGACCGCCAGATCCGTTCAAGTGGCCACACGATCGCCCTCCAGCCGCCATTGAGTTCGGTCACCGTGCCAGTCCGTTCGCGGGGACCGGCCCAGCAGCACTGACATCAAGGCCGCCAGTACATCGGTTTCGCACGCCGGCTGTGACTCGCCCGGCACACCCCCGGTCCAGCTCAGTCGCATATCCGCCCGCGCTTCTGCCTCGGGCACGGCCAGGCGCATCCCGAGCACCATTGTGGGTACCGGGCCGTCAAGATAGGGGCGATAGAACTCCGGCAGGTCTTCCTCGACCCACACCAGCAGGCACTCCCGGGCCAGATCGGCCGCCTGCACTGCCGCCTCGACAAGCGCGGTCGGGAAGGTATCCAGACCCGCCGCGATCGCGACACTCGGTTCGGTATTGCCACGAAAGATGGAATACAGACCGGTAGTCGCATTGTGGACGGAGAGGGAAAAATCGCGTGGCGAGAGGCCTTCATCGCGGGCCAGGCTTTCCAGCAGTTTGAAGCTGCGCCCCACCTCACCATGGCGCGAGGCATAGACCAGCGGTGGCTCCGGTGCTTCGGCATCCCGACAGGATTCCAGGCCGACAAAGCTCATCCGGGCCATCCGGCTCAGTCGGCGGCGCTGCAGGGGCGGCAGAAAATCGACTTCGGGGCGGCCATCGGATTCCATGCTGCGCCGACCATCGAGCCAGTCCGACCAGGCCTCGGGTTCGCCAAGGCCCGGGGCCCAGGCGCTCCAGGCGCGGAGCTTGAATTGCACGCTGTTCATTATCTCCTCGCGATGAGCCTGGTGCCGGAATCCGGCACAAACCGGGATCCGATGAATTGCGCCGACGATCATAACCTGACCGGGCGGCTATCTCACCATGGACGGGCCGATCAGTGGAAGCGTCGATGACCGCCCATATGAGGGCCCCCACGAGGGCCCATATGGGGGATTGACGCCCCACAAGGAGTGATAAACAATCAGCTGGCTTTCAATGGTGACCGCGGATCGCTCGGGAATTGCCGGCTCGTCCGGGGCTTTCGAAGCGAACGGGTCAGTACGGAAACTGCGCGTTTCAGTTCAGGATGCCCACTAACGAAGCAACTGGCATACGGGATTGGCAAACTCAGGGGAGAATATCATGCACAGAAAGTTGTGGACCATCATCGCAATATCGACCTTGTTCCTGGTAATCACGGCCTGTGGCAGCCCGGGACTGGCACCCATTCAGGAGTACGACCGCTCCATTCCCACCGATGTGGATGGCGGGGAATACAGCATGAGTCAGATCGAGAATGCGATTGTTGCCGGCATTCAGGATCGTGGCTGGCGCGCCAGGCGGACCGACCGTGAGGGTCACGTGGAAGCCCGCCTCAGCCAGCGTGAGCATGTAGTGGAAGTGGACATCTTCTTCGATCAGCGTGAATACCGGATCGAGTACCGCGACAGTGAAAACATGAGCTACCACGAGGACCGGGAACTGATTCATCGCAATTACAACAACTGGGTGAATAACCTGGGCAGAAGCATCAACCGCTCGTTCGATCAATTGTGATTCACCCCCCGGGGAGCGGTCATCGACCGCTCCCCTCTCCTGTCCATGAAGCCATCCCGTTACCTGCTTGCGGCCGTCATGCTTCTTGCCTGGACTCCGTGGTCCTGCCCGGCGGAAACGGTTGTGGAGTATGGCCTTGGGGCCACCTCGCTGCACTTTCCGCATTATCCCGGTTCCGAGCAGAGCCACACCTTTGCCCTGCCCTTTCCCTATCTCACGGTCCGCAGCGAGCGGCTTGAAATCGATGACAATGAAATGCGCGGTGTCCTCGCCGGACGGGGCGTGGTCAGCCTGGAACTCAGCGCAGGCGGGGCCCTGCCGGTGGATGCCAGCGACAACCGCGCGCGCGAGGACATGCCGGACCTGAGCTGGCTGGGAGAGATCGGGCCGGCACTCCGGTTCGCCCCGGTCGATCAGTCAGACGGCGCCTGGCGGTACGCCCTGGAGCTGCCCCTGCGGCGGGTATTCGAGCTGGATGGCACGAATATCAGCACGACCGGATGGACCCTGAGCCCGAATATCCAGGCGCGCCGCGAGCTGGCGTCTGCCCGGGATAACTGGGAGATACATCTGCGCCTGAGCACCCGCTTTGGTACCAGCCGATATCACGAGCATTTCTATGGCGTCCCGGATGAACTGGCCACTGACGATCGGCCGGCCTATCGTGCCCGGGGGGGATTCATCAATTATCAGGCGTCCATGGGCCTGAGCTGGCGACGCAACAACTGGTGGGCAGGCGGCTTCGTCAATCATTCCTCCTTTCGCGGCAGCAAGTCCGCCGACAGTCCCCTGATGACCACGGACAGTCATTATTCCGCCGGCATTGCCGTGGCCAGGATCATCGGACGACGTGAATTCTAGACCAGGCTTGTTTGAACAGGACTCCCCACGTTATAAGCTTTGCCTGAACCGAGGTCATGGAGATCCGGACGATACCGGATGATAATGGGGAATAGATTGCAATGATCAGGAAAAGCAACGAGCGCCTGAATGCGCTGGAGGGAAAATCGCTCGCCCAGGCGCTGGCATTCGGACCATTCGCCTTTCAGGCGGCGGTCAGCATGCGGGATCTGGGACTGCTGCAGGCGCTCGACGAGGCAGGACCGGAAGGCCTGAGCCTGGAGGCGCTTTCGGAAAGGACCGGTCTTTCACGTTATGGCGTATCGGTCCTCGTGGATCTGGGATTGAACCTCGGCCTGACGGACAAGGAGGGGGATCGTTTCACGCTCGGCATGGTCGGTCATTTTGTCGAGAATGACGAGATGACACGCGTCAACATGGATTTCACCCGGGATGTCTGTTACCAGGCATTGGCGCACCTCACCGAATCCATTCGTGAAGGGCGGCCCGCCGGACTCAAGACGCTGGGGGAGTGGAACACGGTCTACGAAGGTCTCACCCAGCTGCCGCAACCGGCACAGGACAGCTGGTTCCATTTCGACCACTTCTATTCCCAGAATGTCTTCGACAAGCTTCTGCCACGGGTATTTGATCGGCCGGTCCAGCACCTGCTGGACGTGGGGGGGAACACCGGCAGGTTCGCACTCAAGTGCCTCAACCACGACCCCGAGGTACGGGTGACCCTGATGGATCTGCCCGCCCAGCTCAAACGGGCGCGCGAAAACATCGCCGCCGAAGGCCTTGTCGAACGGGTGGAATTCCTGCCCGCGAATCTGCTTGATGAAAGCGTTGCCTTTCCACCAGGCATGGATGTGATCTGGATGAGCCAGTTCCTCGACTGCTTCTCGGATTCCGAAATCGTGAGCATCCTCGAACGCGCGGCACGATCCATGACACCGGAGAGTCGGCTGCTGATTGTTGAACTGTTTCCGGATCGACAGGCCTTCGATGCGGCCACCTTCAGCCTGGATGCCACTTCCCTGTATTTCACCTGCATAGCCAACGGCAACAGTCGCATGTATCACTATGAGCAGTTTGCGGATCTGATCCGACAGGCGGGCCTGGTAGTCGAGGAAAACATTGATCACCCGGCCGAGGGACACACCCTGCTGTGCTGCCGAATCGCCTGACGGTGGCAGTGATACTGCGTATCCCGGCCGCCACAGTCCACACCAGAGGCACTCCGGAATGAACCTGTATCCGCGACAGCGCAAGGCATTGATGAGTCTGACGATGGCCGGGCTGGGTCTGTTGTCAGCCTGCATCGCGGCCCCGGAGCCGCGAGAACCTCTCCCCACGGATCGGGAACCTGCCACACGGGAATCGGATCGCTTGCTGGTTTTCCTGCCGGGACGCGGAGATCGGCTGCATGACTTCCGGCGCCAGGGCTTCTTCGAAGCGGCGGGCGCACGGGGTTTCGACCTCATCGCCACCGATCTTCACATCGGCTACTACATGCAGGAAATCAACCACCGGCGCCTCCAGGAGGATGTGATCGCACCGGCACGGGAGGAAGGCTATGAGGAAATCTGGGTGGTCGGGATTTCCATGGGCGGCCTCGGTGCCATCATGCATGCGCGCGAATACCCGGGGGAAGTCGAGGGCATCATCCTGCTGGCGCCCTACCCCGGGGACGCGGCTCTGGTGTCCGAGATCCGCTCCGCCGGGGCCCTGACGGACTGGGATGGGGATTCCAGTACCGGGGAGGACTATCAGCGCCAAGCCTGGCGCTGGCTTCGCGACCAGGCAAGAGGGGATCATCCAGAGGCGGTGTATCTGGCCTACGGCGAAAGCGACCGCTTTGTTGAAGGCCACCGCCTGCTGGCCGCGGCCCTGCCGGAAGGGCACAGCCTCAGCCAGCGCGGGGGACACCGCTGGTCGGTCTGGAAAGGGCTCTGGGAATCACTCCTGGAGGCCGGCATACCGACAACCGAGGCCACAGGTGACGACTGAGTCGCACTTGTCCGGGTCGCGCCTTCAGGTCAGCAGGCGACGCACGCTGGCTTCCAGCACCTGATCACAGCTCCCGGATACCTTGAAGCGCAGCAACTCGTCCGCACGCGTCCGCCCATCATTGACCGCCACCACGGGAATGCCGGCACCGGCAGCTTCACGGACAAAGCGGTAACCCGACCAGACGACCAGCGAAGAGCCAACCACCAGCATGCCGTCGCAACGGCCCAGGGCGTCCCGCACTCCGCAGACCCGTTCGGCCGGCACTGATTCACCGAAAAAGACCACGTCGGGTTTGATCAATCCATTGCATCGCGGGCAGGGCACGACGCAAAAATCCCTCCAGGCGTCCGCCGCCAGCCCGGCATCACCGTCCGGATTGATACCTTGTACCGGGGCATTCCAGTCGGGATTCTCTCTGGCAAGCAAGTCTTGCACCTTATCCCGCGAAAGGCGCAGACGGCAATCGAGGCAGACCACCTCGGCCAGGGAGCCGTGCAATTCGATCACCGAGCGAGAACCGGATCGCTGATGCAGCCCATCCACGTTCTGGGTCACCAGGCAGGCCAGACGCCCCGCGGCTTCAAGCCTCGCAAGAGCCCCGTGCGCAGCATTGGGACGCGCTTCACGCATCCGCGGCCAGCCAAGATAACTGCGCGCCCAGTAACGACGACGGGCCGATGATCGGGTCAGAAAGGCCTGGTACTGGATGGGGTTGTTGCGCTGCCAGCGGCCCGCCCCGTCACGGTAGGCGGGAATCCCGGAACCGGTGCTGCAGCCGGCCCCGGTCAGCACCAGGAGGGAACGGCAATCGGCAAGAAAGCTGAGCAGCTCCTCATCACCGCCCCGGGGACAGAGGTCTTCGTCGCTGTTTGCGTGAAACTCCGGAATACGCACATTGAGTGATCGATTCATGCCTGTCCGTCCCCGCGAAGGAAATCCCTGGATTGCCCGTTGCTTCAGTCGTCGGCTTCCGGTCCGGCCTGCGGAGTCTGGGGCATGAAGCGGATCGGCTGGCAGAAGGGCTGGGAGGCCGTTTCCTCCGGGGCATCACCGCCATCGATCCGCCACTCACTCAGTGCGTCCCTGGCGGCCTCGACGAAAATGTCACTCGGCTCCGCCCAGGTGACTTCGATGCGATCACGCTCGGGGGTGAGATAGCCGTCCTCGTCGACCTCATAGGCCTCGGGCGGTACCAGCATCACGACCAGGCCAAGCCGGGACGGATGAACACCTTCCGGCCATTCCGGGTTGCGAGCCTCGGCCACACGATCCCCCGTGAGATAGGCCTCTGGCAGGCTGCCACTGAGGATGGGGATGTTCATTTCGATCCATTCATCACAAGTGGCCGTGGGATCAGGAGCGACGCGCGTTTCCATCAGTTCGAAATCATCCATCCGGATTTCGCGCTCGTCCGGATCGAAATGGAAACGGGTGATCTTGCGCTGGCTGAGCTGCTGATGTTCGCCGCGCGGTGGACGAAACTGCCATGACACCGCATGCACCGCGAGGAACTCCACCACGATCTGGGGCAGGTCCGGGGTCATCTGGACATCAATCACGTTGCCAAAGGGACTGATTTCAACCGCCAGATCCGCTTCCACCGGTTCATCAAGATCAAAATCCTCCGGCCAGGCCGGCTGGCGTACATTCAGGGGCTCGGCGTCCTCGGTTGCAGTCACTGTCTCGTCCGCGCTCACCGGCATCGACCACGCCAGCGGCAAGACCAGCGCCAGGGCACAACATGCATTCAACTGCCTGTTCATTCGCCACTCCGTCAACTTGTTGGGAATACTGGAATCAGGGGGGCTGCCCCTTGCTTTACGCCAGCCTGCCATTGTTGCAGATTGCAGCAAGATACCGCCAAACGGGGCCCGGAAAACAGATGCCACTCCTGTCTGACAAGGCCGAGCCCATTGCTCGCTCATCCACCCGGAGGGGCCGGGGATGATGGGTGGGCTCTCCAACCGAAGCGCCGCGGCCTGTGTCTTTCTGGGGGCGGTACTGTGGGGCACGGCAGGCGTGGCCTCGCGCTGGATCCACGAGGCGGGCACGGCGGATGGCCTGGAAATCGGATTCTGGCGCCTGACCCTGGCCGTACCCCTGCTGCTGGTGATCGCCTGGTCCATGGCGGGGACGCCGCACTTCGGGAGCAGACGCAACCTGGCTTGCCTGGCGCTGATGGGCATTGCCCTGGGGGGCTTTCAGTTCTTCTATTTCACCGCCATCAGTGCGGTGGGGGTCGCGGTGGCGACCCTGGTCGGCATCTGCACCATCCCGGTAGTCGTGGCCCTGCTCGCCATGCCGGTCTACGGCGAACGCCTGGGTCTGGTCGGCTGGGCGGCACTGGGCACTGCGGTCACGGGGACCCTTGCCCTGATCCTCGGTGCCCACGATCCGCAACTGCCGGGCGCCGCGGGAGCAGCGGTAGGCATCCCCCTGGCGCTGGGCGCCTGCCTCTCCTTTTCCATTCTCACCCTGGCCGGTCGCGCCGTCAGTGGGCAGACCGACCCGCTCTGGACCACGAGTTTCACCTGTGCCCTGGGTGCGGTAGCGCTCGGCCTGGTACTCCTGATCGTCGGACCACCCGGACTGCCTGCCGGCGGATTCACCTGGAGCGTACTGGCCTGGATTGCCCTGCTGCCGACCGCTCTCGCCTACGTCCTGTTCTATAGCGGAGTCCGCAGGATTCCATCTCGGGTCGCCGGTGTCCTGATCCTGGGGGAACCCCTGACTGCGACCCTGCTGGCGCGGGCATTGCACGCGGAGGTACTCGGGCCGCTCGGCTGGATGGGTGCCATACTGCTCTGTCTCGCCATGCTGGTCATGGCTTTCCGTAGCTGAGCCGAGCGCCATGATCCGTCGACTTCGCCACAATCACTGGCTGCCGGAGCTCGCGATTCTCGCCGCCGTCGGAGCGCTCGCCAGCGGCCTGCTGGCTTTCACGGCGATTCCGCTGTGGCTGGACATCCGACCCTGGGCCCTGGGTTTCGGGGTATTGGCACTGCTGTTCGCCCTGCTTGCGCCACCCGCCGGGCGCGCTCGCAAGAGTCTTCGGATCGTGACCGGTGCAATCGGCTTCGCAATCGTGCTGAGCGCTGCCTGGGGGTTGTGGTTTACCCATCAGGTCCATGCCCTGGAATGGCAGAGCCCCGCCGGAGACCACCAGGGCATTCTCTACCAGCCCCGCTCCACCGGCCCCTTCCCGGGTCTGCTGATGGTCGCTCCGCGGGAGGCGGACAGACGGGCGGATTTCCGCGTGATTGCACGGCGTTTTTCCAATGCCGGATTTGCGGTTCTTCTGTGGACGCCGGATGCCGATACGCTTGCGGCCACCGGCGACGAGAATGCCGCGAAAGCGATAAGCGAAGGCAGCAGCGCACTCGGCGCGCGGACATCGGTAGACGCTGACTGCCTGGGCCTGTGGGGCAACGCGGACGCGGAATGGCCAATCGCCCGAATGCTGGAATCGACAGCAACTCATCCCCATTTCCTGATCCTGCAGTCACCATCAGCCATGCCCGCCGACAAGCACCCGGGGAATGCGGACCGCAGGGAGTCGCCGACTCTCACCACCGATCTCACGGACCCGCTGGCGTCATGGCAGACCTACCCGGGAGCGATACTGTTTCTGGTACCGGGCAGGGATCCGCGCCTGGATTCGGAGCATGTGCGCACGCGGCTGAGGGAAAGGGTTGCCACGCCTCCCGACCGCCTGCAGATCTACCCCGAGGCGGGCTCACAGCTGGTCGTTCCTGCGGGTGGACTGCTGCGCCTGCCGCGCTTCCCCGCAGGCTATCCCGGCGACATGATCAACTGGGCCCGAGCGCGTGCCGCGAACTGCTGAGGCCGGCGCGGTTCAGAGTGCGTGACTGGCGGAGGTCTCGACCCGGTACAGGACGCGGTTGCCGAGCGCGATCGCCGTCTCATGGGGCAGAAAGGGAAGGGTTCTGGCACCGTCGGGCAGGCCGAGGACCAGGTTGGCCAGGCCGGCCCGACGCTGGTAGGGACTTCGGTGGACGCGGACCTGCTGGACACGTCCGATGTGAAAGATTTCGCGCTGCAGTCCCAGAAAGCCGCTCTGGATGTGGAGGAAATCACCATCGAGCGCCCAGCCCCACATGCGCCAGCGGCGGTACAGGACCAGGGCCAGCAACGGTGGCCCGAACACCAGGGCGGCAGCCATCATCAGGGCCGTGGCCGGATGGCCTGCCGCACCGGCAATCACCAGCACAAATGCCGCAAGCAGCAGACCCAGACACAGGCGGGAAAACCAGAATCGGCGAAAGCGGGAATCAATCGCTTGCAGTGAAAGCCTGCGCCCGTAACCCGGCTCCAGAATGGTGAGCAGTCGCTCTGCTTCCTCGCCGCCAAGGCCGGGCACCACCACGGTCGCATCACGCAGCTCCGGCACACCTTCCGTGCTTGCCTCGGCCGCGGCCTGGTGTCCGAGCAGATAGCTGCGACCCAGCAGGCGCCCCGAGGCCGTCTCGACCCGGGTCACGGCCTGCAACTTGTTGCGACGCAGGGTGCGCTCACGGCTTTCGAACAGGCCATGGCGCGCGCGAAAGCGATCGCCGTCCCGCAACAGGACATAGCCGTGATAGCGGATCAGGGCAATGAGCCCGGACAGGGTCACCAGGAAAACCGCAATCGCCAGCAGGGCAAGAATGATCAGGCCGATTGATGCGGGCGTCCCTTCAAAGGCGATATCGCCGGACACCTCTTCCAGCAATGCCTGCACTCGTGGGGTGATATAGCGGTGCAGGTACCCGTAGATCGCGCCGAGCGCGGCCAGGAATATCCACAACTGCCCACTCACCACGCCATGGAGAAAGAGGGCGCGGGTCGAGGGTTGGTGAAGGACTTCCGAATCGCCTGCCCGGACGGTCTGTGCATCCGGCACGCCGGAATCCGGTGCTTGCCGGCCGACTGATTCACGAATCTGTTCTGCCTGCGCCCTGGGTATGGCCTCGACCGAAACCTCTTCGCCATGCCCCCCCGGGGTCTCGAGGATGACGCCGACCAGATCAAGGGGACGAAAATATACTGGCTGGCGCAGATCCACGTTGCGTACCCGGTCCCAGGTCACGCGCAGTTCCCGTCGCTGGAGTATGCCCTGCCGGACTCGCACGCCTTCATCCTCGATTCGGAAACGAAAGCGCCGGTACCAGATCAAGGTATGAACCAGGATACCCAGTAGCAGTGCGACGAGGCCGAGTACCAGTTCACGCACACCGAGACCCTCGGCCAGGGCAACCCCGGCCCCCGCGCCCAGGATCACGGGCAGGAATTCGCGAATCAGATTGCGCGCGGTTCGTACCCAGAGGGGAAGAATGGCCCAGGGCGAAAGGCGTCGCCAGGCCTGCTGCGCCTCACTCATGCCCGGCGGTCTCCCCTTCCTGATCGACGCCGCCATGATATTCCGGTGGTTCCGCTGACCTGATGCGTTCAAGGAGGTGGGTCCGGATACGCAATGCGGTTTCCGGTCGCAACCCGTGGATTACCAGGTCCGCGCTGGCACCACCGGCGCTGAAGCATTGCAGGCGCATGAGGCCGAACAGGCGCTCGATCGGCCCGGTGGCAGTCTCGACGTGCTGAATGCGGGCGAGGGGAAGAACGACGGTCTGACGCCAGATCACGCCATAGGCGTGAATCAGATCGTGGTCGCGCACCGCCCAGCCACGATAACGGGGATCAAGCCAGCCGTGAATCAGCACCGCCGGCAGGCTTGCCGACGCGACGAGACCAAGCCCCAGGGCCCAGCGGAAGTCGCCGAACAGAAAGGCCCCGAAGCTCACGACGGCCGTGAACACCAGGGCGGAAAATGCGCCGGTCAACATCACATAGGGACGATAGGCCGTGGCAACCGGGTTGAGCTCGACGACCGAATAGTCCGGCAGAGTCTCCGGAGTGATCGGTTCATTGCTGAATGGGGAGTCATTACCCGGCCCTTTCTGCTCCGGGTGCGTGTGCTGATTCTGGTTCATGTTGCGGATCCCCTGTTGGCCTGCTTGCCCCGTACTGGGCACATGAGTCCGGCAAGCCGGTAGAATGCCCCGCCTGTTCACTGCATGCGGGATCCGGATGGAACTGCCTATCAATCTTGTGCAATGGCTCCTGGCCAGCCTGGTGATACTGCTTGGCAGTCTGGTCCAGGGCTCGATCGGGTTCGGAGTGGCCCTGCTCGGCGCGCCCCTACTGTATCTCATCGAGCCGGCGCTGATCCCGGGTCCGGTGATCATCGCCGGGATGAGCCTGCCGCTGCTGATCCTCGCCCGCGACTGGCGGGCCGTCCATTTTCCGGATGCCGGCTGGGCGCTATCGGGCAAGCTCGCCGGTACCACACTGGCGGCCCTGATCCTGAGCTATATCTCGGAGGCGGCACTGGGCATGTTGTTCGGTACGCTGGTTCTGGCAGGGGTGGCACTCAGTGTATGGGGGCGAATGCCCGACCCGGCACGCCACCATATCGCCGTGGCCGGGGGCCTGTCCGGCTTCATGGCCACCACGACCTCCATCGGCGGCCCGCCCCTGGCGATTGCCTTCCAGCATTTTCACGGTCCCCGCCTGAGAGGGACACTGTCAGCCATTTTCGTCCCGGGCGGGGTGCTTTCCCTGACCGCGCTGACCGTGGTCGGACGGCTCGGGGTGGAGGAAGTCCTGATGGGTCTGGCCCTGCTGCCGGCGATTGTGGTGGGCTTCTGGGCCTCCGGACACACGGTGCATCTGCTGGATCGGCAATGGTTGCGACCGGCGCTGCTGGGGGTATCGGCATTGGCCGGGCTGGTCGCCATTGTCCGGGCCCTGCTGAGCTGGCAATGATCACGCCGCAACGAGACCCTTCTGTCTTGCCACAAGCCTGCCCGGCAGGGCGTAATGGTATCGGTGCCGGCGGCTAGCGGGAGCACACATGGAAGATCATTTCAGCCTCACGACCGCCCTGGTCATTGCGGTGATCGCCGGCCTCGCGCTGGGGGTCGGTCTGCGCCTCTGGGCACCGCGTATCGGGCGTCATGCCAGGGGCAGCCTGCTGTGGCGCTACCGGGGATCGCTGCAGACCGCGGGTCTGGTGCTGGCCACGGTCGGATTGGCAACTCGTTACCTGCTGGAATGGGCAGTCATCGGCCGAGGCCTGTTCCTGGGCGGACTGGCGATCTTTCTCGTCGGTCTCCTGCTGGACCGGGCCGCAGCTTCCGGTAGCGACGGGGAGGGAGAGTGATGCCGCGCGCAGCCCGCAAGGCGGAAGCATTGCGCCAGCGCCGGGAGGAACGCTTGCGGCGGGCACGCAGCCAGGACGAGCCGATGCTGATCTGGGTAATGAGCATCGTGGTCCTGACGGTGGGACTACTGCTGTGGCTGTTTTTTCTGTTCACCGCGGCCGTCGGCGAAGCGCCGCAGGCACGCGAACTCTGGGAAGGCAATGGCGGCCCGGGTCTGCGCCATGGCGTCTGGCTGCTGGTGGCGCTGGTCGTGCTCGCTTCCCTGTCGGCAGTGGCCGGGCTGTTCCTCCGCTTTCAGCGCCTGGCCCGCTGGGTATCGGCCCTGGCCATGGGTGCAGCACTGCTGCTCGCAATCTGGCTGTTCCTCGCGATCCCATCCGCCTGAGCTTCTCTTGAGCCCCCCCGTTTGGGGGGTAGTTTCACCCCCCTTCGCTCCGCCAGAGTGTTTCTGCCATATGGTGAATCAATGCAGGGAGGAGAAACGGGTATGTTTCACAACAAGAAGTCTTGTCTCGCAGGCCTTGCAGTCAGCGCGTTAGTGCTGCAGGGCTGTGCAAGCCTCGAATCCGAGGTGGACCCGGAATGGGAAGGTCCGGAGGTGGTCGAGCGCCACTCGGAGATTGCGGCCACCGAGGACGGTTCCAGGCTGGTGGTGGGTAACCCGAGAGTGATTGCGATCTTCGACGATGAAGGCCGCGCAGTGGGTGCCTTCGGCGACACCAGTTTTCTGGACCGGGTTGATGTCACCGTGCGCGGGCCCGGTGGCATCGAGCACTCGCTGTCGGGCGGGGCGAGCAATATCATCATGCTGCCGCAGGCGGGGAAGGTGCTGATCCTCGATTACCGGGGCACCACCGAGCGGGTCACCGCCATGGACCTGGAGACGGGTGAAGAGGCCTGGCAACGCACCGATTTTGCCTACAGTATCCAGCAATACGAAGGGCTCGTGGACCAGGCGGTTGAAATAGTCGGTGGTGCCATTGCCGACGCCCTCGGCGCGGAGCTGGAAACCGAACGTCCGGAGGATCGCCGCCAGCGTCACCGGCGATTCGCCAACCAGCTCGTTGCCGAAGTGGACGGAGGCGATGGCGTCCTGTTCAAGACCTTCGACGGTCTGGTGAAACTCGACACCCGCGCCGGCAGTCAGCGCTGGCATGTCGAGGACTTCAACGGCCCCGGAATCGCGGATGTCCAGGAACTCGACAATGGTGACTACCTGGTGCTGTCGACCGGCCAGGATCTGTACAACCTGATGGCCGCCGAGGAATACAACCTCGCGCGGATTTCCCGGAACGGTGAAGTTCGCTGGATGACCGAGCATGCCGGACGTGATACCGGCAGCATGGTGGTTGAGGGCGATCGCGTGGTGGTGGATGGCTCCCCGCTGCAGGTGTTTGACGCGAACAGCGGCGAGAAACGCTGGGAGAACGACATCGAGCGGCGCACCGATTTCCAGACTGCCGAGAGCGGTAACCGTCGGGCAATCAAGCAGCCCAAGCCCCTGATCGTTGACGGGGTCCTGTATCAGACCGCCCCCAGCGGCTGGGACGAGGACGGTGGCTTCTTCCAGTTCGCGGACCGCCACCACATCAAGGCCTACGACCTGGACAGCGGCGAGGTGCTCTGGGAAATCGAGGACAGCCGCACCTTCTTCGGTCCCATGGAGCGGATCAACGACCGCCTGTTGGTCTGGGGGATCGGCGAATTCTTCGATGAAGAGGATCGCGGCGGCGGCGTGGCTGCCGTGGACGCCGACTCCGGCGAGGTGCTCTGGCAGAGCCGGCCCCTGGAAACCCCGGGTCTGTTCAGCGCCGCACCGTTTGCGGTCGCGCCGGTGTTCGACGAAGCCGGGGAACGGGTCTACATCGGCGGCCCCGAAGAGCTGCTCGGCTTCCGCATCAGCGACGGCGAGGAGGTCTTCGATATCGAAACCGACGGTGGACTGGGTGACGCCATCGGCCTGGTGGGGCACGACGACCGCCTGGTACGGGTGGGTCTCGACGGTACCGCGGCCTACGACATGGACAACGGCGACGAGCTGTTCGCGGTATCCCACGAAACCGCCGTCGATTACGAGATCCGCGGCGAGCGTGTCTTCGTCCATCTGTCCGGAGCCCCCTTCGGTGGCGCGGCGGAATCCGACGATGATGACGACAGCGTGGATCCGCGCGGCGTGATCGCAATCAACCTTGCCGACGGCAGTGCCTCGGCAATGGCGGCCTGGGATGACTTCCCGTTCAACCTGATGGGCACAATGGAAGAAGGCCGTGCCTTCATCCCCTCTGATGGCCGCTTCGTCTACGGCGTGGGCGAGGACGGCCGGCTGCTGCGCTTCGGACTCTGATGCATCTGAAACCAGGTCAGTACGCTGACCACGACAGGAACGCGCCCGCACGGTCATCGTGCGGGCGCTTTTTTGTGCCGTTTCCTTGCCCGATCGGCATGGGCTTTCATGCGATGGACGGTCTCGGGCCGGGCCAGGCATTGTCTTTCGCCACGCAACCATGGAAGCTGTCGACAGTCCAATCTGCAGCATCGCGATGATCCCGGCCTGAAGGAGGCCCCGCCATGACGCAAGCCAGATTTGCCGCTCGGCACCCCTGCACCACCCCGGGACTGCTGCGAGTCCTGCTCGCGGGCCTCCTGCTTGCCGCCCTTGCCGGCTGTGCCGCACCGGTCAAGACCGAATACGACCAGGCCTGGGATTTTGCCGGCTACGAGCGCTTCGCCTGGGAGAGCCCGGAGCGCGACACCGTTCGCCGGCCGATCTTCGACAGCGAAATCCTGGATCGGCGGATGGAACTGGTAACCACCGGGGTGCTGGAAGAACGCGGATTCCACTCGGTGACCGCTGACGAGGCGGACTTTCTGGTGACCTACCACCTGGCGGTGCGGACCATCGGCACCGCGCCGCGGTCGAGTGTCGGCGTCGGGGTCGGGACCGCGCGCGGCGGGGGCCGGCGGACCACGACGGTGGGTGTGGGCACGGGCTTCACCATTGGCAGTGGGGGGCGGCAGCGGGAAGAAGCCACCATCATCATCGACATCCTGGACGCCGAGAGCGGCAATCTGATCTGGCGGGGCTGGCGAAGCGATGAGGTCCGCCAGGACCGCTACAGCCCGGAACGTCTGGAGCGCCTGATGCGGCGTATCCTGGAGGAGTTTCCACCTGGGCAAGACTGAAGATGGGTGAGCCATGCAGTGCCCCGGGCTGGACCACTGAGTTTCAGACATTAAAAAACGGGGCCGCGCTTGGCGGCCCCGTCGACTGCTTGCGATGTTTTCGATGATTCAGCCGTTCAGGTCTGCGTCATCCATGGGCAAATTCATGGATGACGCAAGCTGCTCGGCCTTACTTACATCTCCATGCTGACCTCGCAGTCGCCGACCAGTTCGCCCTGATCAACCGTCGCGGTTTCCTCACCGGCTGTAATCGTGACCGTACCGTCCGCGTTATAGTCGACATAGGCGGTACCGCCTTCGTTGGAGAAGGACAGCCGTCCATCAACGAAAGTCGAGCCGGCGCCATAGACCAGGGTCTCTTCGGTATCCACGGTCACCGAACCAACACCGCATTCCAGTCCGCTGGAGTGAATTCCGAAACGGCCGCTGACGTCCACATAATTGTCGTCGTCATAGACTTCAAAGTCTTCATAAAAGGCCACCAGCCAGCCACTCGGGCCATCGGAGACATCGAAGTCCCAGTCGATTTCCCAGTTGGAAGCGAAATGCATGGTCAGGCTGCCGAACCCGGCGGGTGGATTTTCGGCCGGCTGTTCGAAATACATGTCACCACTGAAGGACATGTACATCGAGTCACCTTCCATTTCGAAGTCCATGGAAAAGGGCGTATCACCGTCGCCATATTCCATTTCGACAATCTCGCCATCCGGGGTTTCAGTGGCATGGATCCAGATACGGCCATCCCACACGCCAAAGAATGTGGCGCAATTGTCGAAGATCATTTCCAGCTCACCGGTGCCATCCCAATCTTCGGGATCCGGCGTGGCTGTAACCGAACCACCGCCTTCACACATTTCCTCGACGGAACTTTCCACCGTGTAGGGGGAAAGGGCCACATGGGTAACGGCGGAGAGGGCAAAGTTTTCCTTGTCCCCATCGGGAGTCGGCGACTCCGGCATGCCGATACCGGGCTCGGTCCCTTCCACGGCCACTTCCTGAACGCCACCGGCAACCTCGGTCACGCTGTCGGTGGAGGACAGATCAGCGGGCTCCTGGGCCGTTTCCAGGCTGCCACTGTCATCATCATCATCATCGCTCGTGCACCCGAACACCAGGCCGAGTGCGGCCATCAGAATGGCAAGTCGTGTCAGATTCTTCAACATGGTCTTCTCTCCCTTGGATTACCGGAAAACACTGTCGTCGGCGAAGCCTCAGGCCCGGCCCACGGGCACAGGATGGGTCCTTCAAGGGGTTATTTCCACCCCCAATATGGGTCCCCCCACTTGGGGGGTCGGGTGCCGGGCGGAAAACCGGGGCGGCCGGCGGTCGTGCCTGATCTGCTGCGGTCGTCGGGAGCGCCCTGGTCACGGTTTCCTGGGTAGATTTCCCCTCGGAACCGCCCGAAACCGGTCTTCGGGGCCGAGAAGAGGGCCCGGGGAAAGACGAGGACCGCCCGGAGGCGGCCCTGCGGTCGAGCTTTCAAGAACCATGGACTACATCATGATTTCCACTTCACAGGCACTGGCCAGTTCACTCTGTGGCACCGTCTCGGTCTCGCCGCCGGCCGAGATCGTGACCGTGCCGTCGGCATTGTAGGAGGCGGTCGCCGTCTGTCCGGCATCATTGCTGAATTCCAGGACCCCGGCAATCAGCTCACCACCAAAGCCCTGCTGCAATGTCTCGGTGGTGGTCACGGTCACCGCCCCGATACCGCACTCGAGACCGCTGCTCTGGATCCCGAAACGGCCGCTCACATCCAGATAGTTGAAATCGTCATAGACCTCGAAATCCTCCTGGAAGGCCACCAGCCAGCCACTGGGCCCGCCCTGGATGTTGAAATCCCAGTCGATTTCCCAGTTGGCCGCAAAGTGCATTGGCGAACTGCCCGGGAAACTGCCGGGAGCATTCAATGCCGGATCTTCGAACAGCATGTTGCCGAGAAAGGACATCATCATCGAGTCACTGTCGAACTCCAGGCTCATGGAAAAGGGAGTGCTCCCCTCCCCGTACTCCATTTCCATGACCACGCCGCTGGCATCCTCGGTAATGTTGAACCAGACGCGGCCATCCCAGACACCGAAAAAGGTGCTGCAGTTGTTGAAGGTCATGGTCATCTCACCAGTACCGTCCCAGTTCTCCAGCGACGGACTGGTACTGGCCGACCCACCACCTTCGCACATTTCGGTAATGCTGCTCTCGGCCACCAGGGGGCTGCGCGCAACTTCGGTCATGCCGGCCAGGGCCATGGTTCGACCGTTGCTGTCCGGCGTGGGTGAGGCCGGCGGTTCCATGCCCTGGTCGGCCGCGCTCAAGGCGATTTCCTGGACACCGGTTACCGCCTGTCGGGTACTGCTCGGACTACCCAGATCTGCCGGTTCCCTGGCGGTATCAAGGTCGCGGATACTGCCACTGCTGCCACTGCTGCTACTGCCACTGTCCAGACAGCCGGCGACGAGGCCGGCTGCCACCAGGATAAGGGTCAAACGACACGAATGGGTCACCATTATCGGTTTCCTCCAGGGTGGGTAACGACACGGGCCGGCCGGAAAACCGGCCGGCCCGTGTGCGCTTTAGTTTGCCCCATCCCCGGGGGGGCACCACCCCCCTTTTGGGGTACCCCAATGAAGTACCCGACAAGCGGCTTCCTTCGGGGGACAACCGGCCATGGACTATTGGCAATCTTCCGAAACCAGTCTCCCTTCGATGAAGACTTCACACACCTGGGTGACGTATTCGAAGGGATCACCGGTATACAGGACCAGATTCGCCTCCTTGCCGGACTCAATGGAGCCCAGTCGATCGTCCAGGCCCAGGATCCGGGCCGGCTCGCGAGTGACCGAAGCCAGGGCCGCTTCCCTGCCCAGACCGTTCGCCGCCGCCACGCCGGCTTCGAACAGAACGACCCGGGCGCGTGGCACATAGCCCTCGTAACCCCCGGTAATGGCGAAGGGAATACCCGCTTCTTCCAGCTTCATCGCGGTGTCAAAGGCGGCATTTGCGGTCTCACCCGCAGGCCGGATCATGGTCGGGTGCAGCAGCACGGGGACATCCGCTTCGGCAATCTCATCAATGAGCTTGTGGGCATCCGCCGCACCGGCCAGCACCAGGTCGAGCCCGAATTCCTCGCCCAGGCGCAGGGCGGTCATGATGTCGACCGCGGTATTGGCATGAAAGATGGCCGGAGTCTTGCCCTCGACCACGTCGGCGAGCACTTCCTGCCCGAGGTCGACACGTCCGCCGTCACCGCGGTTCTCGGCATGGGCCTGTGCGTCGGACAGGGCCTGGCGAAGCATCTCGGCCCCCTTGGGACGGGTGCCGGGCGACTCGAAGTGCTGTGAGACCCCCGGCCCAAGCGAGAAGATCACGCCGTGGGGATCCTTGATATGGGCCTGATCCACGGTGTCACCGGTGGTACGGGCAATCAGGCTCTGCCCGGAAACCAGTGCACCGGGGGCCGGCCCGGTATGGACCGTGGTCACGCCCAGATCGCGCAACCATTTCACCAGGCCTTCACGCGCATTGTAGGCATCGAGCGCACGCAGGGAGGCCTGAATCGGGTCGGTGGTATCGAGCTCGTCCCGATCGTGCTCCACGTTGTACATGCCGGCGAGGCCAACCGAGGTGCGGGCATCGATCAGGCCCGGGGTGGCCACTTCGGCCTGGTAAGTATCGGCTTCTTCCGGAATGCCCACCTGATCCGCCGGACCCACTTCGGCGATACGGCCGTCCTCGAGAACAATCACGCCGTCCTGGATCGGGTCTCCCGCCATGGTGTAAATGCGCTCGGCTTCAATCACGGTCTGGGCAGTGGCACTGCCGGCGACCAGAAGGGCGAGTACGGGAATCATTGCAAGTTTTCTGTTCATTGCTGTTCTCCGTGGCCATGTGCGCCAGTGCCGGGGCCGAACACCGAAGTGCCGCCCGTGGCCCACTCGCGTTGTTCAGGATCATCGCGATCAAACACTTGTTCCCCTTCAACCCAGGTCTCGAGCACCCGGGTGTAGGCGGCCAGAGGCGGTCCATCCAGCACCACGAAATCCGCATCCTTGCCAGGCTCGAGCGAACCGACCCGGTCTTCCAGGCCCATCATTCGGGCACCCGCCAGGGTGAGTGCCTCAAGGGCGCCTGCCTCGGACATGCCCGCGCGGACACCGAGACCGGCCGACCGCAGAAACACACGCGAGTCGGTGACCAGGTCATCGGTGTGGAAGGCGGTGTCCACTCCGGCTTCCTCGAGTGCCGGTGCGTTGTCCCAGAGCAGATTCACCGCCTCCAGCTTGCCTCCGGGGGTATCGATCATGATGATCGAGGCGGCAACCCCGGCCTCGGCAATTTCCTCGGGCACCTTCCAGGCCTCGCTGACGTGGTGCAGCACCGGCTCATAGCCGAATTCATCGGCCAGGCGCAGCACGGTCAGGATGTCGTCATGGCGGTGGGTGTGGTGGTGGACCGTGCGTTCCCCATCGAGCACCTGCAGCAGGGCCTCCTTCGCCAGGTCCCGCGACGGCGGATCATCGCCTTCGCGCTGCTCGCGGTAGGCCTCGGCCTCCGCGAACAGGCTCCGGACCTGTTCTGCCGCCTTGGCCCGGGTGCCGGGGAAGGGCTGGGAATCACGGATGGGATTGGTCCCATTGGCCATCTTCATGCCACCGCAGACATCCTCGGTGGGGTTATCGCAGAACAGCCAGTCGTCAATCACGCGGGCGTCCGGGCGCAGCTTCACGTAGGCCGTCTGGCCGCTCATCAGATGCCCCGATCCGGGCATCACATTGGCGGTCGTGATGCCCCCTGCCCAGGCCCGCCGGGCGCTGTCGCTGCGCACGTCAATGGCATCCAGTGCGCGGGTGCCGGGATGAAGTGCATCGGCACCGTCACCCCCTGCCACATCGGCGATATGAGAATGGGTGTCCACCAGGCCCGGAATGATCACCTTGCCGGACACATCGATTACCTCCGCATCCTCGGGGACACGCACCTCGTTGACCGCGCCCACCTCGGTGATGGTGTCACCGTCGAGCAGCAAAACACCCTCCTCGATCGGATCCCCGGCAACGGGATGGATCTCGGCCCCGGTGAAGGCCACCGGCTCCTCGGCCTGCACACTGCAGGCGGCGACCAGTGCCGTGGAGGCCATCAGAATCAGTCTTCGCATCGGCTCACTCCCTTCATGGAAAACGGAAAGCCGGCACCGGGCCGGCATCTTCGGGTACGACAGATCTATCCGGGATCAGTTTCTTCGCCCTAATAACACATGACCTGGCCGGCACCGATGCAGCTCTTGAAGGGCGGCTCCGGTCCGCTCTGGCTGGTGATCAGAACGACCCAGAAATCACGATAGAGCGAGTCCGGATCATGATAATGCCCTACCCCGTAGTAGCGCTGGAAACCGTGGAGCTTGCCCTCGCCAAGCACATGCGCCCGGTGCGCTGCCGAGCGGGCAAATCGCTCTACCAGGTCCTCCGGTTCGAGGGGGCCGCCGGCAATGGCCTCCACCAGATTGTTGGGCCCCATCGGGTAGTGTTCCGAGAGGGGGTAACCGGCCAGATAAAGCTGCTTGTTCGGTCCCCGCCGTTCCGGGTCGCGATGGGTGATCTCGTGCATGTCGGCCAGTTGCCGGGCCCGTTTGCGGGCCAGGACCTCCAGGCGGCGCTCACACAGGATGAAGGGACGCTGCTGTTCAGGATGCTCGCGCAGGCTCTGCCCCAGTTTCGCCTCGGGCCTTTCAGGGGAGCAATCGGCAAGCGGCATTGGCAGGAACATGGGGTGCGGGTCGGCATGTGCCTGGCCAGCACTGAATCCAGGGGTGACCGCAATGGCAAGCCCAATGGTAATAAGGGCCGCCAGACCTGCTGCATGAATACATCGTCCGCGCATGGAAAACCTCGAGTCAACCCGTTTTCATCATCCGGAATCGAGACAAGCAGTGCAATCCTCCGACAGGAACCGTCAATGTCCAATGGGCATGGAAGTCAGGTTGTGATGAAATGGCCAGCTGTTTCAGAGGATACGAGGAGCATGAGATGAAGGCACAGGTGCAGTGGACGGGAGCGGAGCGCTTTCTGGCCATTCCCGAGAGCGGCCACGCAGTGGTAATGGACGGGGATCGATCAGGCTGCGC
>SLND01000084.1 GCA_007133205.1 Natronospiraceae bacterium
CGACGCTGGAAAGCGTCTCCTACAGCCGTTTATTTCCTGCACCAGGATCAATCGACGCTGGAAAGCGTCTCCTACAGCCGTTTATTTCCTGCACCAGGATCAATCGACGCTGGAAAGCGTCGCCCACAGCAAATTCACTCCGACGCGTGGGCGCAGTTTCGTCGCAGGCCACAATCCTCGCACAGTGGCTTGGGGCGACATATACCATTGCCATGGGCGACGATCAGGGCGTGGAGTTCATTGAAGGTCTGTTCTTCGGGGCCGAGCGCGTTCTCCACACTCGCCCGCAACTCTTCGTAGGATAGCCCTTCGGGGATCAGGCCCAGGCGTTCGAAGATGCGAAAGGTATAGGCATCCACCACGAACACCGGTCGCCTGAAGGCATACAGCAGGATGTCATCGGCGGTTTCGGGTCCAACGCCCTTTATCGACAGAAGCTCGCGGCGCAGGGTATCGGTCTCGCGCTGGTTCAGGGCATCGAAACCGCCCTGCTCCAGATACCATTCGCAAAAGTTGCGGAGCCGTCTCGCCTTGATGTTGTAATAGCCCGAGGGGCGGATTGCTTGGGCGAGATCATCATGCGACAGGGCGGTGATGGCCCTGGCCGAGAGCGCATCGCGTTCACGCAGTTGATCCAGCGCCTTTTCCACATTCTTCCAGGCGGTGTTCTGGGTCAGGATGGCGCCGGCCATGATCTCGAATTCGGTATCGGCCGGCCACCAGTGGCGGGGGCCGTGCTGATCGAGCAGGCCCTGATGGACCCGGCGCAGTTCCCGGTCGGATAAACCCTGGGCGGACTCGGCCTTGCTCGCAATTCTGGACATGGCTTGGGTGGACATCCTCACGACGGCCCCTGGCCTGGTCTCATCAGGTCATGGAGTCAGCGCTGCCGGCGGCGCTGGTCCCGAACGTTGGACTCCGCCAGTGGCGCATCGGGGGCCAGCCCGGCGGCATCCATCAGGCTCCGTACCTGGCCTTCGGGCAGCTCCCGCCACTGGCCTCGCGGCAGGTCCGGCGGCAGGTGGATCGGGCCGAAGCGCACGCGAACCAGGCGGCTGACGGTCACCCCGACGGCCTGCCACATGCGCCGGACTTCACGATAACGCCCTTCACGCAGGGTGACATGGTACCAGTGGTTGTGCCCGCGCCCGCCGGCATCTTCCACGCTTTCGAAGCGTGCCGGGCCATCCTCGAGCTCCACTCCCCGGGTCAGTGTCTCCAGTACTTCCGGGGCCACTTCGCCGCGCACACGCACGGCATATTCCCGGATCACGGTACGCGAGGGATGCATCAGACGCGCGGCGAGCTGGCCGTCGGTGGTCAGCAGCAGCAATCCGGAGGTGTTGTAATCCAGGCGTCCCACGGCAACCCAGCGCCCGCGATCCAGGCGGGGCAGATTGTCGAATACGGTTGCACGCCCGGCCGGATCGGCACGGGTGGTCATTTCGCCCGCCGGCTTGTGGTAGATCAGGACACGGCGTTCCGGAAGCAGGGAGGCATCAAGGTGCAGGACCTCACCGTCCAGGCTCAGGTGATCGCCGTCTCCGGCATGGTCACCGGGACTGGCCGTCGTCCCGTTGATCCGGATACGCCCTTCCTGTATCCAGCGCTCCACTTCCCGCCGTGAGCCATAGCCGGCATTGGCGAGCAGCTTCTGGATCCGTTGTCGCGGCAGGGTATCAGTGGCGCTCTGTGCGCCCGGATTCCGCTGTGTCTTCTTCTTCCGCGTCCCCGGCTTCTTCGCCGCCGAACGCCGGCTCTTCTTCGTGGGCCTCTTCCTGCCGGTCGAGCTCGAGATCCTGCTCTGATTGCCCGATTTCTTCTTCATCCGAGTCCTCTTGAGTTTCCAGTCCCTCGGACGCCCTCCCGGCGGCCTCATTCTCCTGCGCAGTCTCTTCCTCGTGCTGCGCTACTGTTCCGCCTTCTTCTTCCTGCTCATGTTCTTCCTGGTCGTGTTCTTCCTGGCCGTATTCTTCAGGGTCGTGTTCTGCCTCCGTGTCCGCATCCGTATCGGGATGGGAGTCTTCCCCGCCCCGGGGTTCCGTTTCCTGAGCCTGCGTATCCTCGCCGCCGGCGTCCAGCTCCAGCTCGACATTGATGCTGTCAATGTCGCGAATCTCCGCCAGGGTCGGCAACTCGTCCAGGCTCTTGAGATTGAAGTAATCGAGGAATTCGCGGGTGGTGCCGAACATGGCGGGCCGTCCCGGCACGTCACGATGTCCCACCACCTTGATCCAGCCCCGTTCCTGAAGGGTGCGGATGATGGAAGTGCTTACGCTGACTCCCCGTACCTCTTCAATCTCCCCCCGGGTTATAGGCTGACGGTAGGCCACCAGGGCCAGAGTTTCCAGTAATGCGCGCGAATATCGCGATGGGCGTTCTTCCCACAGGCGCGAGACCCAGTCCGAGACTTCCTCGCGGACCTGAATACGGTAGCCGCTGGCCACCTCCTTCAGTTCCATCGAGCGCTCCTCGTAGTCGGTCTTGAGGGTCTCGATGGCCTCGCGAATGGCCGCCCGCTCGGGGCGTTCGCGATCCTCGAACAGGGCTTCGAGCTGATCCAGCTTGACCGGTCGCCCGGCGGCCAGCAGCGCGCCTTCAACAATCTTCTTGAGCTTTTCCGCTTCCATTATCCCTTCCCGGCCTGATCCTCTCCGGCATCCGTTCTCTCGTGTGCTTGCCCATCCGCATCCTGCGCGCTGTCCCCGGCGCCCTCGCCCTCCGGTACCTCGCTGTGGCCCATGCTGCTGCCCGCGGCGCAGACGTGAATGGGCGCATAGGCATCGGACTGGACGATGTCCACCAACTGTTCCTTGACCAGCTCCAGCAGGGCCATGAAGGTCACCACCACGCCCGTGCGTCCCTCACGCGGCTCGAACAGCCGGGTGAACTCGCGGAAGCTGCCATCTTCCAGACTGCTCAACACCTCCGACATGCGCTGTCGCACTGACAGGGGTTCACGCGCCACCTGGTGGCGCTGGAACATCTCGGCCCGCCGCAGCACTTCCTTGAACGCGACCAGCAGTTCCTTGAGGGTGACCTCGGGTACGATGCTCACCACCCGGCGCCCGACCAGTTCGCCTTCGGCGGGGAATACATCCCGCCCTACCCTGGGCAGGGCATCGATGTCCTCGGCCGCGGTCTTGTAGCGCTCATACTCCTGCAGGCGGCGGATCAACTGCGCGCGCGGATCCTCCTCGTCATCCTCCTCGTCGCTTTCCGGACGCGGCAGCAACATGCGCGACTTGATCTGGGCCAGCATCGCGGCCATCACCAGATACTCGGCAGCCAGTTCCAGGCGAAGCTCCTTCATCAGCTCCACGTATTCCATGTACTGGCTGGTGATCTGCGCGATCGGAATATTGCAGATATCGAGGTTCTGGCGCTTGATCAGATAGAGCAGCAGATCGAGCGGCCCCTCGAAGGCTTCCAGGAAGACTTCGAGCGCGTCCGGCGGAATGTAGAGATCCTTGGGCAGCGTGGTGTAGGGCTCGCCCTGCACCACGGCGAACGGCATTTCCTCCTGGGAAACCTGTTCGCCCTGGATGCTTTCCGTCCGTCCGGACTGTGTGTCACCGGAAGTCATCAGCGGTATTGCAGCCCCATGGCCTGACGGGTTTCTTCCAGGGTCTCGCGCGCGGTCGAGCGTGCCTTCTCACAACCGTCCTGGATGATGCCGCGGACCGAGTCCGGGTCTTCCTCGTATTCGCGTGCCCGCTCCTGGAAACCTTCCAGTTCCGCGATGAGCGGCTCGGTCATGCGCTGCTTGCACTCCAGGCAACCGATTCCGGCGGTGGTGCAGCCGTCCTGCACCCATTGCTGCGTCGACTCATTCGAGTAGATCTTGTGAAAGTCCCAGACCGGACATTTCTCCGGGGTGCCCGGGTCTTCACGCCGGACCCGGGCCGGGTCGGTCGGCATGGTCCGGATCTTTTCACGCACATCGTCGATCGGCTCGCGCATGCCGATGGTGTTGCCATAGGACTTGGACATCTTCTGCCCGTCCAGGCCCGGCATCTTCGGCGTCTCGGTCAGCAAGGCTTCCGGCTCCACCAGGATTTCGCGGCCCCCGCCTTCAAGATAACCGAACAGCCGTTCCCGGTCGCCCTTGGTCAGGTTCTGCTGCGAGGCGAGCATGGCCCGCGCCACTTCCAGGGCCTCCTCGTCACCCGATTCCTGCCAGCGCTTGCGCATTTCGCGATACAGACGCGCATTCTTCTTGCCGGTCTTCTTGAGCGCGGCTTCGGCGCGTTCCTCGAATTCCGGCTCGCGGCCGAAGATGTGGTTGAAGCGCCGGGCGATCTCACGGGTAATCTCGACGTGCGCCACCTGATCCTCGCCCACCGGTACCTGGCGCGGCTTGTACATCAGGATGTCGGCGCTCTGCAGCAGCGGATAGCCGAGAAAGCCGTAGGTGGCCAGATCCCGGTCCTTGAGCTTTTCCTGCTGGTCCTTGTAGGTCGGGACCCGCTCCAGCCAGGACAGCGGCGTGACCATGGAAAGCAGCAGGTGCAGCTCGGCGTGCTCGGGCACCCGCGACTGAATGAACAGGGTGGAGGACGAGGGGCTGATGCCCGCCGCCAGCCAGTCGATGATCATGTCCCAGGAGCGCTCGGCGATGTCCCCGCTGTCCTCGTAATGGGTGGTCAGGGCATGCCAGTCCGCCACGAAGAAGAAGCAGTCGTACTCGTGCTGGAGCTTGACCCAGTTCTTTAGGGCACCGTGGTAATTGCCCAGGTGAAGGCGGCCGGTCGGGCGCATGCCCGACACAATCCTGTTGTTGTCACCGCTGCCGGATACCAATTCGTACTCCTGATGTCTGGCGAGACCCGGTACGGCGGGAAATGGCCGCCCCGCCCAATAGCGTTCAATCGGGCCTGCAATCTCTGCCTGTGGAAAATGTCATCGCCTGGGTGTGCGGGCCGATCCTCGGCTCCCCCGCCGCGACCGGCCATTATACGGCCTTCGCAGACTTCATCCCATCACAGGGAGCGGGTTTTTCCCCAAATCAGGCCCCTGGAGCGACTCAGACGCCATCGAACACCGACGGGTCCCCACGCCCCCGGCGCAGGATTTCCGGCGGCATGCGCGACAGATCCACCACGGTGGTCGGGTCGAGGCCGCAATTACCGCCATCGATGATCGCATCCACCTGGTGCTCCAGGCGGTCGCGGATGTCCTCGGCGTCGGTCAGGGGCAGCTCCTCATCGGGCAGGAGCAGGGTCGAGCTGAGGATGGGCTCGCCGTGCAGGTCCAGCAGTGCGCGCACGATGGCATTGTCCGGCACCCGGATGCCAATGGTCTTGCGCTTGGGGTTCTGGAGCCGGCGCGGCACCTCCGTGGTGGCCCGGAGGATGAAGGTATAGGGCCCCGGGGTATGGGACTTGAGCAGGCGGAAGGTGGTGTTGTCCACCCGCGCGTAGGTGCCGATATCGGACAGGTCCCGGCAGACCAGGGTGAGGTTGTGGTGACGGTCCGTCTGGCGCAGTTTCTGGATCCGCTCCATGGCCGGCTTGTTGTCGAGGGAACAGCCGAGCGCGTAGATGGAATCGGTGGGATAGACGATAAGCCCGCCCGAGCGCAGGATCTCGACCGCACGCCGGACCAGCCGCGGCTGTGGATCCACCGGATGTATGGCGAAAAACTGGCTCATCGACTCACTCCTGGGTCGCCCCTGGCACGGACCGGCAAGGCCCCGATCCGCGACTGGCGGCGATGCTAACACGCCGGCGGGCTGTGGTAATCTGATCGCTTTTCCAACCCGGACTGCCAAAGGGGAATGACAGCCGCATGTGGTATGTGATTATCGGACGCGACCACCCCGATTCCGGGGCGGCGCGCAAGAAGGCTCGGCCCGAACACCTGGCTCGCCTGGAAGCGCTGCGTGACGAAGGCCGACTGATGGTCGCCGGCCCCTGCCCCCGGGACGACGCACCCGAGCCGGGACCGGCCGGGATCGACGGCAGTGTGGTCATTGCCGAGTTCCCGGACCTGGCAAGTGCCCGCGCCTGGGCCGACGACGACCCCTACACCCGCGAAGGCGTGTTCGAGTCAGTGGACATCAAGCCCTTCATCCAGGTTCTGCCATGAGCGAAAGCGAACGCGTCCGCCTGATAAGGGAACGTCTGGAAGAAGCCCTGGCGCCGCAGGAACTCGCGATCCGCGACGAATCCCACTTGCATGTCGGTCACGAGGGTGCGCGCGACGGGCGCGGCCATTTTCACGTGACCATTCGCGCCGAGGCCTTTCGTGGCGTCAATCCGATTGCACGACATCGCATGGTTTTCGATGCCATGGGCGAGCTGATGAACACCGACATCCATGCATTGCGCATTGATGCCGCACCGCCCAGCGGTGACGACAGCTGAATCCCGAAAATCAATTCGACACCAGCAAGACGAGGACAACCCGATGTACAGACATTTGACATTTGTGACTATTCTGGGCCTGTTCCTCCTGGCCGGCTGCCAGGATCAGGACAGCTCCAACCAGGGCTACGAAGTGGACGGCGAAGCGATTGCCACCATTGATGGTGAACCGATACCGCACGGCCTGCTTGAAGCCTTCATTCGCCAGTATCCCGGCGCGAGCCTGGAAGAGATGGACGACCAGCAACGCGAAGAGCTCAAGAACCACCTGATCAACCTGTCGCTGCTTGCGCTGAAGGCTGAACAGGAAGGCCTGCATCATGACCCCGACATTCAGGCCACCATGGAGCTTGACCGGCGCCAGACCCTGGCCGACCAGATGGTTCAGCGCTTCGAGCAGGATGAACCGATCACCGATGAAGATCTGCGCCAGGCCTACGAGGAGCGGCATGGTGAGGCGGCTCGGGAATACCACGCGCGTCATATCCTGGTCGAAAGCGAGGACGAAGCACGCGAAGTGATCTCACGCCTCGATGAGGGTGGGGATTTCGCGGAACTGGCCGAGGAATATTCCACCGGACCGACCGGCCCCGACGGCGGCGATCTGGGATGGTTCCAGGCCGAGCAGATGGT
Source organism: Natronospiraceae bacterium (assembly GCA_007133205.1). GTDB lineage: Bacteria > Pseudomonadota > Gammaproteobacteria > Natronospirales > Natronospiraceae > SLND01. Next base: position 7,002 of record SLND01000084.1, read on the forward strand.
CGAGCCCTTCTCCAACGCGGTACGTGAACTGGAAGCCGGAAGCTATACCGAAGCACCCGTTCAGACCGAGTTCGGCTGGCATGTGATTCTGCTGGAAGATACCCGCGAGACCGAGGGCCCGGAGTTTGAAGAGGTACGCCAGGATCTGGAGCGGCAACTGCGCGAGGAATTCGTTCAGAAGCTGGTCGAGGACCTGCGCCAGGAATTCAACGTCGAACGATAAGGAAGCCTTGTCAGGAAGGGGGCCGGCGTGCATCTGCGCCGGCCTCTTTTTGTCTCGCCACCCGCACCCGTTTCATCAACGGCACGGCGCGCATACTTCAGCCGCTAGATCCGTAGTCCGCCTACCCCGCGCTCGTTCTGGTAGTTCTCCAGCAGTTCCTGGAGCGCATCGAAACGGGACCGGACACTGTCGTGGTCCATCAGTCCCGAACGTGCCGCGGCACGGACTTCCACCCGTTGCTCGTAGGGCGGGAAATAGAATTCCACTTCATCGATTACCGCATCCGACTTGAAGTAGAACTCCTCCTCGTCGCGGGTCACGTGCCCGGCAAACTCGACCCGCAGGTAGTTGCGGTGGCTGGATACGATGCGCGCTCCCGGAAAGCCCTGCACCACGGCCGCGAGCGCACGCCGGCCATGCCGCCGGGTGCCCTCGTACTCCAGCGGATCGAGACGGGCCTCCTCAGACTCCTCCGGATGACTGGACAGGCAGGTACGGGTATCCGCACAGGGCGGCAGACGCCCTTCCCGGATCCCGTAGGGGGGAACCTGCGTGCTCGCGCAGGCACCGAGAAGCAAGGCGCCCAGAGCCAGGACGCCGACTGAACCGTTCCGCTTCAAATGGACCCTCCAGAAACGGCGGAAACAGGGCCAAAGCCTACTCCCTCTGCCGCTTCCTGCCAACTCCCCGCCGCTCCGGGCGCTCCAGGCCCGGGCCCGGAACCCGGATCGAGACCGGCCACTGCACCAACCCGGAGAACCTGTTTACTCGCCTTCCCGTTCCATCTCTTCCATGCGGCCATCCAGCCACTCACGGGCGCAGGTCACCCAGCAGTCGTCGCATTGATCA
>SLND01000189.1 GCA_007133205.1 Natronospiraceae bacterium
AGATAACGGATCCGGCCGACACAGGTTTCCGAACAGACCGTGGGCTCCCCCACCTCGATCCGGGGGTAGCAGAAGGTACATTTCTCGGACTTGCCCGTCTTCCAGTTGTAGTAGATCTTCTTGTACGGGCAGCCGGAGACGCACATCCGCCAGCCGCGGCACTTCTCCTGATCGATCAGCACGATGCCGTCTTCCTCGCGCTTGTAGATCGCACCGGAGGGGCAGGAGGCCACACAGGTGGGGTTGAGGCAGTGCTCGCAGAGCCGGGGCAGGTACATCATGAAGGTGTTTTCGAACTGCCCGTAGATCTCCTTCTGCACGCCTTCGAAGTTGTAATCCTTCGCACGGTGCTCGAATTCCGTGCCCAGGATTTCCTCCCAGTTCGGACCCCATTCGATCTTTTCCATGCGCTTGCCGGTCAGCGCCGAGCGTGGCCGGGCGGTGGGCATGGTCTTGCGATCACGGGCCAGTTGCAGGTCCGCGTAATCGTAATCCCAGGGCTCGTAGTAATCATCAATGGCCGGCATGTCCGGATTGGCAAAGATGTTGGCCAGAATCCGGAAGCGACCGCCGATCCTGGGCTGGATGCGACCATTGGAAAGCCGTTCCCAGCCGCCGTTCCAGCGGTCCTGGTTTTCCCATTCCTTGGGATAACCCACGCCGGGCTTGGTTTCCACGTTGTTGAACCAGGCATATTCCATGCCTTCACGGGATGTCCACACGTTCTTGCAGGTCACCGAACAGGTGTGGCACCCGATGCACTTGTCCAGGTTCAGGACCTTTCCGATCTGCGCGCGAATCTTCATCAGGTACCCTCCACTTGCATGTCGGCGTGGGTGATGTCTTCGTCCATCCAGTCGACCTTGTCCATCTTGCGCACGATGATGAATTCGTCGCGGTTGGATCCGACCGTGCCGTGATAGTTGAAGAAGTAGCTCTGGTGCCCGTAGCCACCGATCATGTGTGTCGGCTTGAGCGTGGCCCGGGTCACCGAGTTGTGAATGCCGCCACGGGTGCCGGTGATCTCGGATCCCGGGGTATTCACGATCTTCTCCTGGGCGTGGTACATCATCGACATGCCTTCCGGCACGCGCTGACTGACCACGGCCCGGGCGGTGAGGGCGCCGTTGATGTTGAAGGCCTCGATCCAGTCGTTGTCGCGGATGCCGGCCTTGGCAGCATCCTTCTCGCTGATCCAGACGATCGGACCGCCCCGCGACAGGGTGAGCATCAGCAGGTTGTCGGTGTAGGTGCTGTGAATGCCCCACTTCTGGTGCGGGGTGATGAAGTTCAGCACGATTTCCGTATTGCCGTTGCCACGCTTGTTGTGCATCTCGCCCACGGTCTTGAGATCGACCGGCGGCTTGTAGACACAGAACTGCTCGCCAAAGGCCCGCATCCAGGGGTGGTCCTGATAGAACTGCTGACGGCCGGTGAGGGTGCGCCAGGGGATCAGTTCGTTGACGTTGGTCCAGCCGGCGTTATAGGTCACCTTCTCCGATTCGATGCCCGACCAGATGGGGGAGGAAAAGATCTTGCGTGGCTGGCTGACCAGGTCATGGAAGCGGATCTTGTCGGCGGCATGCCCGGCAATCAGATGGGTGTGATCACGGCCGGTATTTTCACCCAGTGACTCCCAGGCCTTGAGTGCGACCTTGCCGTTGGTCTCCGGGGCGAGCATGAGGATGGTCTCGCAGGCGTGTACCGGAGACTCGATGCGGGGCTGGCCCTTGGCCGCGCCGGTCTTCTGGCGGCCGTTGAGCGCGCCCAGGGCCTCCACCTCTTCCTTGGTGTCCCACTGCATGCCCTTGCCCATGTTGCCGGCCTTTTCCATCAGGGGGCCGAGTGCGGTAAACCGGTCATAGGTGGCCGGGTAGTCGCGCTCGATGGGTACGAGATTGGGCATGGTCTTGCCGGGTATGGCTTCGCATTCGCCCTTCTTCCATTCCTTGACGTCGAGCGGCTGGGCAAGCTCGGCCGGCGTGTCGTGCATCAGTGGCACGGTCAGCACGTCGGTTTCCTCGCCCAGGTGGCCCGGCACCAGTTCGGAGAACTTCTTCGCGATGCCCTTGTAGATGTCCCAGTCCGAACGCGACTCCCAGGCCGGATCCACCGCTGAGGTCAACGGGTGGATGAAGGGATGCATGTCCGAGGTGTTGAGATCGTCCTTTTCGTACCAGGTGGCCGTCGGCAGGACGATGTCGGAATACATGCAGGTGGTGGACATGCGGAAGTCGAGCGTGGTCAGCAGATCCAGCTTGCCTTCCGCCGCCTCACGCCACTTCACTTCGTCCGGCTTGCGTCCGTCCGGCATGGAATCCAGGTCCTTGCCCTGCAGCCCGGTCTCGGTGCCCAGCAGGTACTTGAGGAAGTACTCGTGACCCTTGCCGGAGGAACCGAGCAGGTTGGAGCGCCAGACAAAGAGGTTGCGCGGGAAGTTGGCCGGGTTGTCCGGATCCTCGCAGGCAAAGCCCAGTTCGCCGCTCGCGAGTTGGTCACGGACGTATTCCTTCGGGTCCTTGCCCGCGGCCCTGGCTTCCCGGCCCAGTTCCAGCGGGTTGCGTGCGAGCTGGGGCGCTGAGGGCAGCCAGCCCATGCGTTCGGCACGCACGTTGAAGTCGATCAGGTGGCCCTGGAACTTGTCAGCATCGGCCAGCGGCGAGAGTACCTCGTTGACGTCGAGCTTCTCATGCCGCCACTGGCTGGTGTGGTTGTAGAAGAAGGAGGTGGAGTTCATCTGCCGCGCCGGACGATGCCAGTCCATGGCAAAGGCGAGCGGAATCCAGCCCGGCTGTGGCCGCAGCTTCTCCTGGCCGACGTAATGGGCCCAGCCCCCGCCGGAGACGCCGATGCAACCGCACATCATCAGCATCTTGATGACCGAGCGGTAGTTCATGTCCATGTGGTACCAGTGGTTCATCGCCGCGCCGATGATGATCATCGACTTGCCCCTGGTCTTGTGGGCGTTCTCGGAGAACTGGCGTGCCACAGCGATCACTTTCTCCCGCGGCACCCCGGTGATCTGTTCCTGCCAGGCCGGGGTGTAGGGCACGTCGTCGTCGTAGCTGGAGGCGACATTGCCGCCGCCCAGGCCGCGGTCGATGCCGTAGTTGGCCACCATCAGGTCGAACACGGTCGCGACCCGGACTTCGCTGCCGTCGGCCAGCTTGATCTTGCGCACCGGCACATTGCGTTGCTGGATCGCATCGTGATCGGTGTGGCTCCAGTGGGCGTTGCCGCCGCAGCCAAAGTAGGGGAAGGCCACCGAGGCCACTTCGTCGTGGTTTTCAATCTCGGTCAGCGTCGGGCGGATCTCGTTGCCGTCGGCGTCCTTCGACTCCAGGTTCCAGCGGCGGTCGGTCTCGCCCCAGCGGAAGCCGATGGAACCGCGCGGCGCGACGATGTTGCCGCTGTTCTCGTCACGCACCAGGGTCTTCCACTCGGGGTTGTTTTCCTGGCCGAGCTGGCCGTCCAGGTCACTGGCCCGCAGGTAGCGTCCGGGGACCAGATTGCCGTCCTGCTCATCCAGCATCACCAGGCCGGGCAGGTCGGTGTAGCGGCGCACGTAGTCGTCGAAGTACTCGCTCTTGCCGTCCACGTGCCACTCGCGCAGGATCACGTGCCCCAGTGCCATGCCGAGTGCCGAGTCGGTGCCCTGCTTGGGGTTGAGCCAGATATCACCGAACTTGGACGCCTCGGAATAATCCGGCGTCACCGTCACGGTCTTGGTGCCCCGGTAACGGGCTTCGGTCATGTAGTGGGCGTCCGGCGTGCGGGTCTGCGGCACGTTCGAACCCCACATCATCAGGAAGGTGGAGTTGAACCAGTCCGCCGACTCCGGCACGTCGGTCTGCTCGCCCCAGGTCTGCGGGGAAGAGGGCGGCAGGTCGCAGTACCAGTCGTAGAAGCTCATGCAGGTACCGCCGATCAGCGACAGGTAACGGGTGCCGGCGGCATAGGAAATCATCGACATGGCCGGAATCGGCGAGAAGCCGATGATCCGGTCCGGGCCGTACTGCTTGGCGGTATGGACATTGGCCGCGGCGATGATCTCGTTGAGCTCGTTCCAGTCACCGCGCACGAAGCCGCCCAGCCCGCGCCGTGACTTGTAGCTTTTGGCTTTTTCCGGGTCCTCGGTGATGGACTTCCAGGCCTCGACCGGGTCGTCATGCTGCTGTCTGGCTTCGCGCCACAGTTCCAGCAAGCGCCGGCGGATCAGCGGATACTTCACCCGGTTGGCGCTGTAGACGTACCAGGAATAGCTGGCGCCGCGGGCGCAGCCGCGGGGTTCGTGGTTGGGCAGGCCCGGACGGGTGCGCGGATAGTCCGTCTGCTGGGTCTCCCAGGTGATCAGGCCGTTCTTGACGTAGATCTTCCAGGAACAGGAGCCGGTGCAGTTGACGCCGTGGGTCGAACGCACCACCCGGTCGTGCTGCCAGCGCTGGCGATAACTGTCTTCCCAGCGCCGGTCCTCGTCGGTGGCGATGCCATGCCCGTCGGCGAAGGGCTCCTTCTTGAAGAAGGTCAGTTTGTCGAGAAAGTGACTCATTGCTTTACTCCTTGCAACGACCGCGGTTGCGGGAACGTGTCGGAATTCAAGTGATCTTCTCCGTCAGGGATTCTTGATGTAGGCATTGCGCCGCAGATAGAACCACCAGTTGATGACCAGGCACAGCGCGTAGAAGGCGGCGAAGGCGTACATGGCGATTTCCGGAGAACCCGCCTCGATGTAATCGCCCATTACGCGCGGTGCGATGAAGGCACCGTAGGCCCCGATGGCGGAAGTCCAGCCGAGTACCGGGCCCTTGAGTTCCTGGCTGAACATCACGCCGATGGAGCGGAAGGTGGAGCCGTTGCCGATCCCGGCCGCGGCAAAGATCACCAGGAAGAGCCCCAGGAAGGCCCAGAACCAGGTCTCGGGGCTCTCCGCGTAGTAGGCCTGGAGCATGACCCAGCCGACGGCGATGGAGGCGATCACCATCACGGCGAGAATGACCTGGGTGATCAGGGCGCCGCCGAGGCGGTCGGACAGCCAGCCTCCGATGGGGCGGATCAGGGCGCCGATGAAGGGCGCGATCCAGGCATAGGTCAGTGCGCTCGGTCCGTCCGGGTTGACCACCCGTTCACCACCTTCCATGCGATAGCCGAAGACCACTTCGATGGACAGGGGCAGGGCGGCGGAAAAGCCGATGAAGGAACCGAAGGTGGCGATGTAGAGCACGGTCATCGCCCAGTTGTGCCGGTCCTTGAAGATGGTGAACTGCCGGTTGAGGTTCTGTTGAACCTGTCCAGGGATCAGTTTCATCAAGCCCAGGGTAATCAGGATGATCAGCGGCAGGGCGATCCACATGTTGAGCAGTTCCACGCCCACCGGCCGGGGCAGGAACAACCACAGGCCGATCGCGGCGGCCAGAAAGCCGATGCCGTAGAGGCCAAGGATCTTGCCGAACGCAGTAAAGGGGTTGCCCGGCTCCGGCGTCACTGTGCGCAGGTTGTTCATGCCGAACCAGGCGGCAATGGCCAGCGGTATCAGCAAGAGTGCCCAGAGCAGGGCGGCGTTCTGGATCCAGGTTTCGGTACCCGCCTCGATGCGGCCGATGATGGTGCCGCTGGAGCTTTCCAGGGTCATCGAGTCACCGGACAACACTCCGAAGACCGCGGCGGTCATCACCAGCGGGATCAGGATCTGCATGGTGGTGACGCCGAAGTTGCCGAGGCCGGCGTTCAGACCCAGGGCCAGGCCCTGCTGCTTCTTCGGGAAGAAGTTGGAAATGTTGCTCATGGAGGCGGCGAAGTTGCCGCCGCCGACGCCGGACAGTGCAGCCAGCACGATGAACACCGCCAGGGGTGTTTCCGGGTTCTGCAGGGCGAAATAGGCGCCGATGCAGGGGACGATCATCAGGGCGGTGGTGAAGAAGATCGTGTTGCGCCCGCCCGCGATCCGGATCATGAATGAGGCCGGAATCCGCAGGGTCGCCCCGGTCAGACCGGCAATCGCTGTCAGCGTGAACAGTTCGGTTTCGCTGAAGGGAAAGCCGAGATTCAGCATCTGCACCGTGATCATGCCCCACATCTGCCATACGGCGAAGGCCAGCAGCAGGCAGGGAATGGAGATCCAGAGGTTGCGATTGGCAATGTGCTTGCCCTCGCGTTCCCATAGACCGCTGTCTTCCGGATCCCAGTGCGGGATGTCTTGGTTGGATTTCACTGTCAACTCCTTTCGTTTGCAGCGATTGGCCGAGTCATTACCGGTCCGTACCGCCCCAGACTTCGCGTTCGCCGTAGCGGCGCTGGGGTTGGGGGTCAACGACAGTAGGCTGGTGGAACTCGTCGCGGGTAATTTCCGGCTCGCGCCGTTCGGTCCACCACATCCAGATGATCGAAACGAGCGTGAAGCCGAAGCACAGCATCCAGATGCTGGTGGTCACGCCGGTGTAATCGATCAGGGCACCGAACATGGGCGGCAGCAGAAAGCCCCCCAGGCCGCCGGCCAGGCCGACCATGCCGGACACCAGGCCGAGGTTTTCGTGATATTGGTCGGAGAGGTACTTGAACACGGAAGCCTTGCCGAAGCCCCAGGCGACACCGACGATGAAGATCAGCACGGTGAACAGCCACATGGGCACGCCAAAGGCGAACTCCATGGTTCCTTCCCGTGTATGGATGGTGTATTCGGTGTAGGGATAGGACATCACGAAGAAGCACAGCAGGCTGGCCCACATGCAGGTCCAGGTGACCGCATGGGCGCCATAGCGATCGGACAGCCAGCCACCAATGGCCCGCAGCACGCCGCCGGGCAGGACGAACACGGTGGCAATCGCGGCGGCGACCTGAAGGCTGATGTCGTACTCCATCATGTAATAGCGGGTCAGATAGAGCGACACGCCGACGTAACCACCGAAGACCACCGAGTAGTACTGCGAGTATTTCCACACCTTCGCGTCCTTCAGCACCTCGACCTGCTCACGCAGCGTCGGCGCCTTGCCCTGCTTGTGGGCCGGGTCCGAGTAGGTGAAGAACCAGAAAAGGATGGCGGTGATGACCAGGATCGCGGCATAGACATTGGCGACCGCCTGCCAGCTGAGGACCACGATGATCGCGGGGGCCAGGTACTTGGTCACCGCGGCACCGGCGTTGCCCGCGCCAAAGATGCCCATGGCCGTGCCCTGCCAGTCGCGAGAGAACCAGCGGGCGGTATAGGTGATGCCGACCGAGAAGGAACCGCCGGCCAGGCCTACGAAGGCGGCCAGGATCAGCAGTTGCCAGTACTCAGTGGCGAACTGGACCAGCCAGACCGCGGGGGCGGTCACCAGCATGAGCAGGAAGAAGACGATTCGCCCACCAAATTTGTCGGTCCAGGCGCCAAGCGGCAGCCGGACGAGGGAACCGATCAGAATGGGAATGGCGGTGAGCAGGCCGAACTGGGTCTCGGAAAGTCCCAGCTCATCGGCAATCGGCACCCCCACCTCGCCGAACATGGTCCAGACCATGAAACAGATGGTGAAGGCGAGCGTGTTGGAGGTCAGTACGGAAAACTGCTTGTAGCGCGTGGACGGCATTGAGCCATATCTCCCTGTGCGTGAACCTCAGGGAGCAAACTTAAAGTGTCGCGGGGAGGGCAACCTTGACATGAGTCAACTTCGGAGGCGGAAAACTCCAATGATTTCAGGATGTTGAAGTTTGTCATTACGTATCATGACAATAATCAAGAAATATTCCTGATGGCAGTGGCCCAATGCCTTGCCCCAAACGAAGTGGCGCGCCACTGAAAGCGAAGGCGTGAGTGGACCTCGGGAGGGGGCTCAGACCAGATCGTCGTAAGCGCAGAAGGCCTGGAGGCTGGGGATGTCGGTGAGCTGAACCTGTCGTCCGTTGCTGCGCACACCATATTCGCTGAGCTGGCGAAAGGCGCGGGAAAGGTTTTCCGGTGCCATGCCCAGACGTCTTGCGATCATGCGGCGCTTTTCCGGGAGTTCGATGCTTGCAGGCTGTCCGGCATCATCGGGGGCCAGGCTCAACAGATAGGCCGCCAGACGCTGAGGTGCAGAGCGAAGCTTGAGATCCTTGATCTGGCGAATCAGCATGCGCCAGTGGCGGGACAATTCATTGGCAATTGCGAGGGAAAGAGCGTGTTCCTGCTCCATCAGGCTGCGAAAGCGCTCAGCCTGGATCATGAGTACCTGACTGTCTTCGACTGCGCGCGCTGACATGAGGTAGGGCAAGTGCAGGACGACCGCGGGAATAATGAACAGGTCCCCGGCGTGGAAAAACTCGACGACCGTTTCCGCGTCTTCTTCCGATCGGGCCATGAGAGCAATACGGCCGGATAGAACGACACGGAGGAAGCGGGCTTCCTCCCCTTGCCTGAACAGAGTTGCGCCCGAGGGCACACTGAGTTGAACCGCATCCGCAAGCAGTGCGTCGTGGATGTCGGGTCCGAGTGGCCCCAGCACGGGGTTGTCTTCCAGCGTCGATTGTTGCTTGTTCTGGTTCACTCTCTCACCGCAGCCTCACTGGTGAACAGGTTTGGGTTCTCTTGCGGATAGGCCGTATTGGCCTGCGCGATAGCATAACGCATGAGGCTGCGGCAGGCAGCGCAAATTCGGGATCAATCCGCAAATCGCTCCCGGATATCATCACGCAGACGCCGATAGACCCGCTCTGTTTCGGCGGGATCAGGATCCTCGTGATATCGCTTCTTCACGCCTTCCTCGGACAGAACCCGGTGCATGTCCGCTTCCAGCCCGCGTTCTGCGAGACAGGCCTTGACACAGGCCAGGTGGCAGCCGTCGAGCGCGACAATCGGACGGCGTGAATTCGCGGTTCGCACCAGTTTCCTGACATTGCCCCCCACCCCCGCGATGCAGGACATTTCGGCCTCGCACTCGCGGTCAAGACGTATGGCCAGAGCATTCGTCATCTGGGCGGCACTGGAACAGCCTGAACAGGAATAGACGAGAGGCTTGTCCTGGCGTTCACGTCGTTTCCTGGGCTTCCCTGTCATAGGTATATTCCTCCAACGTTCGGTCTGACAGGCGTGCGAGTTCATGGCCGAGACGCGTCAGGCTTCCCTGGTCCAGGAGTGCCTCAAGGCGTGGGAAGGCTTCCCTCTCCTCGCGGCGGACATGGCCTTCGAGTACCTGGCCCAGGGCTTCCAGACGTTCAGCTTCCTGTAGCTCGGGTTGTTCCAGGGTGCGGTGCATGGCGGCATGTTCCCGCAAGAGAAGGTCCACGAGTTCATGTTCTCCGCCTTCCCGGAGGACGGGAAACAGGAGCAATTCCTCGGCCCGAAAGTGTCTGGCCATCTCCGAGCGCCAGGCGTCATGCAGCTGTTGCCATGCCTGCTGGATTCGCTCGGCATTGCCGGACCTGGCGGCCCGTTTTGCCGCACGCGCCAGCCACAGTGCGGTGTTGTGTTCGCGCGAAAGGGGAACAAGCGCTGGAGCGCGTTTCATGCCGTTGCCTTCGGGTACGAGCTCGCCTGGTTGAAGAACCGCTTGAACAGGGCCTCCACCAGTTCGGGGTCGAGTCCCTGCTGGCGGCTGGCAGCACGAATGCGCTCGAGGATTTCCCGTTCACGTTCCTCGCAGCGTCGCGGCAGACCCGCCAGGCACTTGAGCGCCAGAATCTGATCCACATGTTGCATGCGCGCGCCAATCAACTCCACGAGCTGTTGATCAATCTGGTCGACGTTCCTTCTGAGCTCTTCGATATCCGGCCGGGACATGGTTGGCACTCCAGTGGATTCCCTGCTTGCCCGCAGCCTAGGGCAGGGGATCAGGGATGTAATTGATCGGGGTCAAGGCCCGGTGCGCCTGTGCAGCGATAGGCTGGGCCTCCTAACCCTGGAGGCAGCTATGCTTGACAAGTCCCTGATATCCCGAGCAATCGGCCTGCCGGTTCGCTTGCTGCCCCTGCCTTTGCAGTCAGCAGTGGTCGAACCCCTGCTGGAGCGAAGTCTGCGCCAGCGTATCCAGGATCGCGAACTGGATTTCCTGCGGGGTGAAGTGGTGGAGATCGTGGTTGTAGACATCGGCCTCCGATGGCTGTTGACCCTGGAGGAAGGCAGGATTCGGTTGCGGGATCGCGGTCGCCCGGCAGTGACCGTCACCGGGGGGCTCCGTGAGTTTCTGCTGCTGGCCAGTCGCCGGGAGGACCCGGACACATTGTTCTTCGAGCGGCGCCTGACGGTAGAGGGGGACACCGAGCTGGGGTTACTGGTAAAGAACCTGCTGGACAGTATTGAACTGAACGAGCTGCCGGCGGGGCTGAAACATCTCATCCTGGCGGGGGCCCGTCTGGTCACCGCGGATGTGAGCACGGAGGCGCCCGGGCCGTGGCGCATGCCACCGGCCCTCAGGTCCGTGCCGGAGGGAAAGGAAGCTGAAGGCAACGGCTGAGCCGGGACTCGCCACTTCCCGGTGGCCGGGGCAAGTCTCCCACGGCATTTGTGCGGCGCCTGGAGCGAATCAGTTCCTGGTGTTTCGTGCAGGTTCCACCTTGGCCTGATCGCGGGCCAGTTCCTCGCGAATACTGCGTGCGCGATAGAAGAAGGTGATGATCGTCGAGTTGATCACGATGAACAGCGAGTACATGATCGGTATCACGGTCACCTCGTCACGAAGTACTCCATCGAAGGTCAGCCACACGATCAGGATCGCCAGTGGTCCGTTCTGGATGCCGGTCTCGAGGGAGACCGTGCGCGCCTTGCGCGGGTCCAGCTTCAGTGAACGGCTGAACAGGTAACCGATCAGGAAGCCGCACAGCCCGAGCAGGATGGCTGACCCATATACTCCCGGGTGGGTATCGATCAGCAGTTGCCAGTTGCGGGGAACCCAGGTAACCAGCAGGAACAGGATTACCAGAATACCGAGTACACCGCCAATCAGTTCGGTCACGGCGCCGGCATTGGCGTTTCGCTTGCGCAGCCACATGCCGATCGCGGTGGGAATCAGGAGTATGAACAGGATGGCCGCAATATTGGTGGCGGGAATGCGCAAGGATTCGTCGAGATCCCGGGTATAGATCTCCATCACCAGCGGCACCATGAAGAATGCTGCAATGGTCGAGCAGATCGTCATCAGGATGCTCAGACTCAATACGCTGCGGGAAAAATAGGCAAAGATGTTGGAGGTGGTGCCGCCTGGCACACAGCCCATCAGGATCAGACCTATGGTCTGGGGGCCGCTGAGCTGAAAGGCCTGTGCCAGGCCGAAGGCGATCATCGGCATGAACAGGTACTGGGAAGCGAAGCCGATACCGACTGCCTGGGGGTGACGCAGGGCGATGCGAAAGTCCTTGAAGGTCAGCGAGGCCCCCATGCCGAGCATGATCAGGACCATCAGGATGGCCAGCAGGCGCTCTTCCAGTGCGGAGACCATTTCGGTTTCCATCAGCCTTCTCCCTGTCCGGCGAGTTCTTCAGCTGCGGTGGCGGGTGCCGCCGCACGATGGGCTTCATCGCGCAACTCCTTGCGCAAGACCTTCCCCACGGGAGTCTTGGGCAGTTCCTCACGGAAGATGAAGCGCCTGGGCCGCTTGTAGCCGGCCAGGTTGGCCTTGCAGTGAGCAGCCAGGTCGGCCTCGGTCAGGGCCTCGGCACGAGGCACCACGTAGGCCCAGACCTGTTCCCCGGACTCAGGGTCGGGCACACCGACCACCGCCGCCTCATGCACAGCGTCCATTGTGGCCAGGCAGTCTTCGACCTCGTTCGGATATACGTTGAAGCCACTGACCAGGACCATGTCCTTCTTGCGGTCGACGATGCGGAAGTAGCCGTCCTCGTCCATCACCGCGATGTCCCCGGTGTGCAGCCAGCCATCCTTGACCGTGGCTTCGGTTTCTTCAGGGCGATTCCAGTAGCCGCTCATCACCTGCGGCCCCCTGGCAACCAGTTCGCCCGCTTCACCGGCGGGGACGCAGGCACCCGCTTCGTCCACAAGACGCACCCGGGTGCCGGGCGCGGGAATACCGATGCTGTCAGGGCGGGCCCGGTTGATCGGATTGAAGCACAACAGCGGTGAACTCTCGGTCAGCCCGTAGCCTTCCACGATCGGGCAGCCCACCGTGTCGAGCCAGCGTTCGGACACCGACTGATGCAGGGCCGTACCGCCGGCCAGTGCGACCTTGATGGTCCGCGGTGGATAGATGTTGAACCATTCCTCGTGGAGCAGGGCGTTGTAGAGGGTGTTCACGCCGGTAATCCAGTTGATCGGATAGTTCTCGATTGCCCGCTGGCAGTTCTGGATCGGGCGGGGACTGGGTACCAGAACGTTGCGTCCGCCGTGGTGGTAGAACAGCAGCAGATTCACCGTGAAGGCGAAAATGTGATACATCGGCAGCGCCGTGAGCACACAGTCCCGTCCGGGTTCGAGGTATCCCTGTGAAATCAGGTCAAGCTGGCGCATGTTGACCAGCAGATTGCCGTGGGTGAGCAGGGCGCCCTTGCTTACGCCGGTGGTGCCGCCGGTATATTGCAGCACGGCCGGGCTGTCGTGCCCGACCTCGCTGGTGTAGCGGCTGACATCGATTTCCTTCTCGTTCAGGTGATGCCGCCCGGTGCGCAATGCCTGATTGATCGGGGTGGCCGTGAGATCGGTGTCGGGAATCACCCGGTTCCAGTACCGCAGCACCCCCTTCAAAATCCCGCGTACCACACGGGGGAACCACTGCGCCACGCTTGCGACGACGACGTGACGCACCGGGGTCTCTTCGATCACCGCTTCCAGTTTGTCGAGGAACATGTCCAGGATCACCACCACCTCGGCACCACTGTCCCGGAACTGGTGGCGCATCTCCGGCGCGGTGTAGAGGGGGTTGGTGTTGACCAGCACGCAACCGGCCTTGAGTACTCCGAATGCGGCGACCGGGAAGCTCAGGCAGTTGGGCATCTGAACCGCTACCCGTGTCCCTGCCTCCAGGCCCAGTTCCTCGCGCAGGTAGGCCGCGAAGGCGTCGGACATGGCCTCCACATCACCAAAGCTCAGGGAGCCGTTCATGCCGTTGGGCATGCAGGTGGTGAAAGCGAGTTGATCGGGCCAGGAGGAAGAAGCGTCGCGTATGAGTGCAGGCAGGTTCTCGAAACCGGGAGCGACGTCCTCCGGGTCGAAGGGACGCTCGTACTGATTCGACCACGGGGCGCGGTCGTAAGCCTCGCAATGCTTCATTCAACTCCACCTTCTTCTGGTACATCGGGCCCATTTCGGAGCGTTTGCAAGGCCCCGTGGCCGACCCTTTCCCCGGAGTATAAAGAAACCCGGGTACATCGGCACGTCCCCCGGGTTCTGTCGGTGGAGCTTGGGGGATCAGGAATCCGGGCGTTCGAAGACCAGCGTGGCGTTGGTGCCCCCGAATCCGAAGCTGTTGCTCATCACCGAGCGCAACTCGACGCCTTCCTGCAACTCCCGGATCACCGGCATGTCCTCCGCCCTGGGGTCCAGTTGCTCGATATTGGCCGAGGCGGCGAGAAAGCCTTCCTGCATCATCAACAGGCAGTAGACGGCTTCGTGGACCCCCGCCGCGCCAAGTCCGTGACCGGTCAGGGACTTGGTCGAAGAGAAGGGCGGTACTTCCCCCTTGAAAACCTCGCCCAGGGCCTCCAGCTCGGCCACGTCTCCGACAGGGGTGGAAGTGCCATGGGTATTGATGTAGTCCACCGGGCCCTGGATCGTGGCCATGGCCTCCTGCATGCAGCGTACGGCACCTTCGCCGGAGGGTTGAACCATGTCGACACCGTCCGAGCTTGCCCCGTAGCCGGTCAGTTCGGCGATGATATTGGCACCACGCGCACGGGCGTGCTCCAGTTCCTCGAGTACCAGGACGCCACCGCCTCCGGAGATGATGAATCCATCCCGGTCGGCATCATAGGGGCGTGAGGCCCTTTCCGGGTCATCATTCCGCTTCGAGGACAGGGCACGCATGCCGTCGAACAGTTCAGACAGGGTCCAGTGCACCTCATCACCCCCGCCCGCGAAGACAATGTCCTGACGGCCGAGCCGTATCAGGTCCGCGGCATGGCCGATGCAGTGGGCACTGGTGGCGCAGGCGGAGGAGATGGAGTAATTCACCCCGCGGATGTGGAAGGCCGTGGACAGGCATGCGGATATGGTGCTGGTCATGCAGCGCGGCACCATGAAGGGGCCAACCGCCTTGATTCCCTTTTCCCGCAACAGGTCGGCCGCCTTGACCTGATTGGCCGGCGAGCCGCCACCTGAACCCATGACCAGCCCGGAGCGGTTACTGGACACCAGTTCCGGGGGTAGCCCGGCCTGATCAATCGCTTCGTTCATTGCGATATGAGACCAGGCGGCCGCCTCGCCCATGAAGCGCAATGTCTTGCGATCAATATGATCTTCCGGATTCAGTTGGATGGGACCGGCCACCCGGGAACGGAAGCCCAGCGCCTCGTATTCGGGCATGAACTGGATGCCGCTCCGACCCTGGCGCAGGGATTCGGATATCTCGGTAGTGTTGCCACCGATGCTCGAGACAGCGCCCATTCCGGTGACCACCACTCTTCTCGGGGTCTGCTGCGTGCCTTGGGACATGTGCGACCTCATTTCCTCAACTGGTGTCCGGCGATCAGTGGGTGGCTCCCTCGCCCGAGTGTTCCATGCCCGCGCTTCCAAGCCAGTAACCATCCGCGGGTGGGCCGATCAGCCAGTCCGCGGGAATGTTGCCGGGCAATGATTCCCGGATACCTCTCGCCCAGAAATTCACGATTTCCGGCATGTGCCGGGACTGCGGGCTGAGCCGCAATGTTTCCACCCCCATCTCGCGGATGGGCTCCAGGTGCGGGAGCAGATCCAGGCAGTGGTTTGACTGGGTCTGTATCCCGTTGATGATCAGAAAATCCTCCGCTTCCCGGGTCTGCATCGCAAGTCCGTCGGGGTAATCCCCGCAGACAAAGCCACAGTCGTCCTTGGCGCGGTCATGCGCCCGGGCCGCGAAACAGCGGGCCGACCAGGCCAGCGGCATTCGCCCGAAGGCGAACAGTTCCGTTTCCACCGGCAGGCCGGACTGGCAGATTCGGGCCAGCTGCTCTCCTGACATTTCCAGTGGCGGTACCCAGGCGAACATTCCCGCCCGATGCAATACCGAGATAGACCTATGATTGTACAGGTTCAGGCCGCTTCCGCCGACAAAGGGCAGTCCCTTTTCTTCGGCGAGGGCCACGGCACTGTAGTCGTTCGCCTCCAGGCAGAGCCCGGCATCGCACAGGCGACGCAATGTCGCGATCTCCGAGCGTGCCTCGATCAGTGCCAGGGAGGAGAGTACGACTTCCTTGCCGGTGTCAGTCAGCATCCGGGCCAGGTCAAGCCAGTCACCGGGACCCAGTTCACGTCGCTTGGAGCAGACTGCTTCCCCGAGACAGATCCTGTCTACGGGCCAGTCGGCCGCCTGCTGATAGAAGTCGAAAACCGTCGCACGGTCCCAGAAATAGAGGATGGGGCCAAGGCTCAGTCGCATGGGCGTCACCAGATATGGAAGTTGTCAGGGAAGGGTCGAAGGCAACACAGGTTTGTCTGACGGGCCGTCATTGCCACTTGCGGGTCCAGGCGCCGAGGGTTGTCTGGCTGCCTTCCGAGAGACGTGACAGGACCTGCTGGTCCTGTGGATCAAGCTGGAAATCGTCCGGGGCACGCTCCAGTGTATCGAGTGCACGCCGCCAGACCCGCGTCACGGCGGCGGTGTAGGCCGGACTGCGCTGGCGGCCCTCGATCTTGACCGCCTTGATGCCCAGGGCCCGCAATTCCGGGAGTATGCCGGAGGTGTTGAGGCTGGTTGGCTCTTCCAGGGCGTGATGGAGACGGCCATGAGTCAGAAAGCGGCCCTTGCACAGGGTGGGGTAGCCGGCCCGTTCATCCGGCTGGAAGGCGTCGATCATCACGTCGTTCAGTCGCGAGACCAGTCTCCCCTGGCCGGTCCGTTCCCAGCGCACGTGAGATGCCGGCGAGCAGACGCCGGCCGTGTTCGGGGATTGGCCGGTGACATGGGAAGACAGCTGGCATCGCCCTTCGGCCATGATGCACAGGCTGCCGAAACCAAATACCTCCAGCTCCACCGGGCTGTGTCGGGCCACGGCCCGAACCTGCTGGAGGGACAGGACGCGTGGCAGGACGGCGCGGCGGATGCCGAAATGGCGATGGTAGAAGTTCAGTGCCTCGGGCGTGGTGGCAGAGGCCTGCACGGACAGATGACGGGGGATTTCCGGCCAGTGCCTTGCCGCATGCTCCAGGACACCCACATCGGCAATGATCAAGGCGTCCGCACCCAGGTCGACGGCCTGGTCCACGGCTGATTGCCAGCGTCCGAAGTGCGACTCCCCGGCGTAGGTGTTGATCGCCATGAAGACCTGCGCGCCACGCTCGTGTGCATAGCGGGTCGCCTCGGCGATGCGTTGGGGGGTGAAGTTCAGACCGGCGAAATGGCGTGCATTGGTGCCATCCCGCAGCCCCAGGTAGACCACGTCCGCACCTTCATCCACGGCCGCCTTGAGTGCCGGCAGGCTGCCGGCCGGACAGACAAGTTCCATGCGAGGCCTCCTGAGCAAGGGGGAGGCAGCAATACTGGCACGCGCATGAATGCTCATCCTTGATACGGGTCAAGTTGCTGGCAGTGTGGCGGTTTGGGGTTTCCTGTGTTGCACCCCCGTCCGGGAGCAGCGTTTGCAGCATCGGATGTTTGACAGGGATCAAGGTTGCAACAAGGCTGGGCAGTTAGAGTGCTGCGGACACGCTCCAGAACACCCGGCTCAGGGGAGATTTCCGTCTTGTTCAGCTCACACGTTGTTCACATGCCCTATCGGCTCTTCTTTCTGGGCGCTGCCTGGTACGCGGTATTCCATGTACTCGTCTGGACGGTCCACCTCGGTGCAGGCACGCAGCCCCCGGCGGCACAACCCTTTCTCTGGCATGGTTATGAAATGGTATTCGGTTTTGCCGGAGCCATTATCTGCGGATTTCTCCTGACCGCCTCGGCCAACTGGATCGGACGTCCTACCGTTGGGCCCCTGGTGCTCCTTGCACTGGTGGTCAGCTGGCTGGTGGCCCGGATCGCCGGACTCAACGGGATGCATCCGGGAGTGGCCCTGGCGGGGGATGGCATTGCCCTGTGGGGCATGACCCTGGCACTGAGTGTGGCACTGGTCCGGGCAGGCAATCGACGCAACTACCGTTTCCTGCCCATTGCGGCTCTCCTGGCCCTGGCGGCCACCGGATTTCACCTCGCAACGCTGGGCTGGATTCCCGACCTGCGTTATCCCCTGTTACGTGGCGCAGTGGACCTGCTCCTGATCCTGATGGTGGTGATGGGCGGGCGGATCATTCCCTTCTTTACCTCACGCCGCCTGCCGTGGGTCACGGTGGAGAATCTGGACTGGCTGGCGGCTGTCTCCAGCTTTCTGGTGATCCTTGCGATCCTGGGTGGCTGGGTCTGGCCCGAGGCCTGGGGCACTGCCAAGCTGACCTGGTTTGCGGCCCTGTTCCTGGTCGCCCGCCAGGGGCACTGGCGACCCTTCAGCACGTGGCGCGAGCCGATGCTGTGGATCCTGCACCTGGGTTATTTCTGGCTGGCGCTGGCCCTGTTCCTGCGTGGCGGGGCGATGGCCTGGGACTGGATGCCGGTCTCCACCGCCCTGCATGCGATCACCGTGGGTGGTCTCGGCTGTCTCGGGTTGGGGATGATGGCGCGAGTGGCCCTCGGGCATGGCGGGCATGAAATTCGGGCCCCGCTGTGGCTGGTTCCGGCCTTCGTGCTGGTAGCACTGGCTGCCATCCCACGCCTGCTGACCCCCTGGCCGGAGCTGGTGGACGTCCAGTTGGCCTTCATGCTCAGTGGCGGCATGTGGGTCCTGGCATTCGGGATCTATGCCATCGGCTACCTGCCGATTCTCCTCGGCCCGCGAGGTGACGAAGCAGGTACTGCGACGGAGAGGCAGAAGAATCCCGGCCCGGCCAATAGCCGGAATTGAGGTATTGCCCGGGGGCGGCACTTCCCTGTGCCGCCGTATTCTCATGCAGTGAGCCGTTTGCTCACCTCAGAGGGCATCTTCCATCCACTCGGCCATGTCCTCGCGGAGCTTTTCCAGCGAGGGCGGGTGGATGTACATCATGTGACCGGCCTCGTAGTAGTCCATGCGCACATTGTTGTCACGCAAGTCGTCATCGAGCCGCATGGTGTCGAAGGTGTATTCGGTGGCGTAGAAGGGCGTTGCGAGGTCGTAATAGCCGTTGGCCACGAATACATCGAGATGCGGATTGCGGCTCATTGCCCGGCGCAGGTTTTCCGCCTTGTTGACGTAGCCGGTGCGGTGCGCCACTTCCCAGTTCCAGGCCCCACCCACTTCGCCGCTGAGGATTTCGTACTTGCGGTCTTTCTCGTAGCCCAGCTCGCGCCGCAGAAAGTCGTTCATGGCGCTGGTGTAGGGGCCGAGGATGGCGGTGTAGCTGGGATCGTATTCATAGGATTCGGACACATCGTCCCGGTCCCGGCCGAGGAAGCGGGAATCGAGTCGCCCGACAGTGCGGCCTTCGTCACGCAGCAGTTCCTTGTTGAACCGGCCCATGTCGATGCGCAGGTCGTTGCCCAGGATGTAGTCGGCATCCAGTCCGGTATATTCGGCGAGCTGCTCGGCGATCTCGCGCCGTTCGTCCTCGTCCAGCCGGCTGCCACGCATGAGGGCAGTCATGTAGTCGGTCTCGGCAAACTCGCGCACCTCTTCCAGGAAGGGCTCGAGCTCATCCGGTCGATGTTCCAGGGCCTCGTGGTACCAGGCCGTGGCGGCGTAGGTGGGCAGGAACAGGGGGTAGGGCAGGTCATTGCCCACCTCGAAACGGGCGGTCTGGAAATTGAGTATCGAGGAGATCAGGGCCACTCCGTCGAAAAACATCCCCTCGTTGTTCTGAAGGCGATCCACCAGTCCGGCGACCCGGGCGGAGCCATAGCTCTCGCCGGCCAGGAATTTGGGCGAGTCCCAGCGTTCATTGCGGGTCACCCACAGGCGAATGAACTCGGAAAGGTACTCCAGATCCTCTTCCACGCCGAGGAAGTCTTCGGCCTTGCCTTCGCCAATGGTACGGCTGTACCCCGTGCCTACCGGATCGATAAAGACCAGGTCGGCCTTGTCCAGAATGGAATAGGGATTGTCGACGAAGTCGTGCGGCGGTGGGGTGGGCTGTTCACCATCCTCGAAATCGATCCGCTTCGGGCCAAAGGTCCCCAGGTGCAGCCAGACTGACGAGGAACCCGGGCCACCGTTGAAGGAGAACAGTACCGGTCGATCCTCGCTGTCGCGGACATCCGTGCGTTGGTAGGTCACGTGGAATATCTCGGCTACCGTTTCGTCGTCCTCGCGCAGGATCTTGGTTCCGGCGGTGGTCTGATAGCGAACATTTTCGCCATCAATGCGGACCCGGTCTTCGGATTCGACCCGGTGTTCTTCGGCTTCGGAAGCACCAGCGTCAACGCTGAGGCCCAGGAAAGTCACCAGCAGGGCAGTGGAAATCAATGGGATCCATGAGTATCGCACGAGCAGACTCCTTGGATTGTCTCGGGTTTGCGCCATCGAATCGGGATGGCGAAGAGGCAACTACGGGGCAAGCTGACAGCAGCGCCGCCTGTGGGTTCCGCCAGGGGCGGGTTCAGGCGTCCTCATTGGCCACGCCATGGGGGACGTGACCGGTGGCAATGGTACCGGCGGCACGTTCCACGTGTCCGCGTTGGTCGTCGAAGAAGATATCGGCGCCAAAGGCTTCCAGAAAAGCTGTCTTGTCCATCCCGCCCAGAAACAATGCCTCGTCGATACGCACCTCCCACTCGCGCAGGGTCCGGATCACGCGCTCATGCGCGGGCGCGTCACGGGCGGTAACCAGGGCCGTGCGAATGGGCCCGTCCTGGGCCGGGAATGTCGCCTGAATCCGCGACAAGGCGGCCAGGAAATTCCGGAAGGGGCCGCCCGAGAGGGGCTTGTGCGCCGCGCTCTTTTCGGAGGTGCGGAAGGCTTCCAGGCCCTGTTCCCGGAATATCCGTTCCGCTTCATCAGAAAACAGGACTGCGTCGCCGTCAAAGGCAATGCGGATCTGGTCCGAGGGGCTTTCATCGACCGCCGATGGCACCAGAGCCGCCGCCGCGCAGCCATTCCGGAGCGCCGCGCTTACGTCTGCCGCCTGTGCCGACAGAAACAGATCGGCGCCGAAGGGGCCGACATAGCGCCAGGGGGATTCGCCGTTGGTGAATGCCGCCCGGCTGATACCCAGACCGTGGTGTTCAATGCTGTTGAAGACACGCAGGCCGGTGTCGGCGCTGTTGCGTGAAAGCAGGATCACTTCCACCAGGGGGTCTTCGCGGTCCGCATTGAGGCCCAGAAGTTTTCGGACCAGTGGAAAGGCCACACCCGGATTCAATACATCGTTTTCGTGTTCGATCTGGTAGGTCGAATAGCTTTCCAGGCCTTCTTCCTCGAACAGGCGATGACTTTCCTCCAGGTCAAACAGGGTGCGGGAGGAAAGCGCGACCACGAGCCGATTGTCCAGGTTCTGTGGCATGGGCCTTATCCTTTCATCCGTGGCAGCAGCTGTCCAATGAATCTGTATTTTCCTACAGCATGCCGGGTGATTCGAGGGTTCCGGTCGGGAGTCAACGTGGCAGAATCGGGGAATCAGGGCTCAATGGTATTCATCAAAGGGGGAAGGGATGAGGCGGTCATTGTCACCCACGCTCATATTGCTTGTAATCGGGCAGATCGCCATTGCCCAGACTGTTATGGCCAAATGTCCCGACGAGGGTTTGATTCCGATCGCGGAATTGCGGGGCACGTCGGGTGAATCCAGGGAAGGGGAGCGCATCCTGACGCGGGGCGTGGTTACCGGCGACTTTCGTGGGGAAGATGCGCTGAACGGCTTCTATCTTCAGGATGACGGGGACAATCCCGCCGGCATTTTCGTTTACGCCCCGGATCTGGAACCGGGCATTCCTCCCGTTGCCCCCGGACGCGAAGTGGTGGTTGCCGGCCAGGCCGGGAAGTTCCAGGGCAACCGTCAGATCAGCCGTGTCCGGCAGGTGCTGGGTTGTGATGAGCCGGGTCTGCCGGAACCGGTGGATCTGGCGCTGCCAGAAGCGGAGCGTGACGGCTGGCGGGCCCGTGAGGGCATGCTGGTGCGGATTCCCGAGCCGGTCACCGTCACCGGAAATTTTGATCTGGAGCGCTTCGGCAGTCTGGATGTGGCCGTCGGTGGGCGCTTGTTTCGGCCCACCAATTCGCCGGATCGGGAAAACGCGCATCACAACGATGCCCGGCGAATTGTCATCGACGATGCCAGCTATTCCCGCAATCCCCGGCCGGTTCCCTATCTCGATGCCGAGGGCACGCGGCGCGTCGGGAGCGTGATTCCGGAATTGTCCGGTGTGCTGACCCATGCCTTCGACGCGTGGCGCATTCATCCGCTTGCGCCCGAGGCGGTCGAGTTCGAGCGGACAAACCCCCGTCCGGATGCTCCAGAACGCCAGGCTGAGATGCGTCTCGCCGGTTTCAATGTCGAGAACTATTTTCTGACCCTCGGCGAGCGTGGCGCTGCCGATGAGTCCGAACTTGAACGCCAGCGGCGCCAGCTCGCGGCAGTGGCGGAAGGCCTCGAGTCCGACCTGCTCGGACTGGTGGAAGTGGAGAACCGGCCCGAGGCAGTGGCGGACCTTGCAGAACGACTCGGCAAGGCGGCCGGGTTGTCCGGCGGCTACAGGCATTTTGGCCTGGAAGAGGGGGTAGGCACTGATGCCATACGGGTGGCCCTGGCATGGCATCCCGGGCGCGTGGAAAAGCTCGGCGGTCCCTGGATTGATGAGCGCCGCGTCCATCATCGCCCGCCGGTGGCGGCTCACTTTCGCATGGGTCCTGAAGGGCCCGGCAAGATCGTGGCAGTCATTCATCACAAGGCCAAGACCGGCTGTCCGGAGGAGGGGGACGTGGATCGTGGCCAGGGTTGCTGGAATGAGCGGCGCACCGCCCAGTCAGAGGCGCTTGCCGAGTTTCTGGAAGAACAGGCCGGGAAGGCGGGAACTGATCGGGTGATCATTCTGGGGGATATCAACAGTTATGGCGGTGAAGATCCGGTCCTGACGCTGACTGAGGCCGGTTTTTCCGATCTGATTCGTGAACATCGTGCCCCGGAGGAAAGATACAGCTACGTCTTTCACGGAGAATCCGGTTATATCGACACCGCATTGAGCAGCGCTAGCCTGATCGAAGATGTCGTTGATGCCGGGTTCTGGCATATCAACGCGGACGAGCCACCGGCACTGCATGAATTCGATAGCGACAGCAAGGCAGGGCCGTGGCGTTCCTCGGATCACGATCCAGTCTGGGTCGATATCGAGCCCTGAGAGACTGATCCCTGAGTGACAGATTGTCGGAGAAGGGTCAACGCTGGATACAAAAAACAACGGGCCCCGGATGGGGCCCATTGCAGTTGCAGTCATGCTCTGTCCCGCGGCTCAGAATTCGTGCTGGTAACCCATACGAATGAAGGTGCCCCGCGGATCATGATTGCGGGTATCAAAGCCCCAGACGCTGGTGGCCACGAAGGGCGGATCCTCATCGAAGAGGTTGTCCACATGGATGTAGGCCTGTCCACCGTCCGTGACCTGGTAATGGGCACCCACATCGATCGGGTTCCAGGAACTGACTTCGACATCGGAGATGGGTTGACCCGCCGGTCCCTGATCCAGGCCGAAGTCATTGTTCACCTCTGAATAGCTGCCGACGTGGCGCAGGCCCGCGTGCCAGCCCCAGTCCTCGGTACTCCAGGACAGGCGGCTGTAGGCCCGGAGGCGGGGACGCTGGAAAGTGCCCGCCCAGTTTTCTTCTGCCACATCCGGCCGCAGCCGGCGATCAAAGCGATCCAGGTAGGTGAACTCCGTGTTCCAGAGGAACTGACCGCCGAGGCCTTCGAAGCTCGCCTGCAGGTCCAGGTCAATCCCCTCGACATTCTGTTCCCCGAGGTTGCGGAAGGTGTCCTGGACGGAGACGATCTGGCCCGCACCATCGCGTTCGACCATGTCTTCGAATTCCGGATCACCCGCCGCAGCCCGGTCGACCACGAACTGGGGGTCGGAATCGATCAGGTCTTCGTGCTGGATCCGCCAGTAATCGAGACTGACAGAGAGCCATTCATAGGGTTCGGCGATGATGCCGAAGATGAAGGACTCCGAAGTCTCCGGCTCAAGATCGGGGTTACCCTCAAACTGCACGATACGCTCGGTCGGGGGCTGGTCCGGATTCTCGGGGTCGAAGAGAATCGGTGATTCCTCGGTGGGCAGCAGACCGATCTCCGCGATGCTCGGTGCGCGGAAGCCTTCCGAGTAGGATGCCCGGAACATGAGCTCGTCCATCGGGCGCCAGGAAAGACCCAGCTTCGGGTTGGTGGTGCTGCCAAAGTCACTGTAGTCGTCATGGCGCAGGGCCAGTTGCACGTCCACATCATAGTGAACCGGCAGGACCAGCTCACCATAGGCGGAGGTGACATCCCGTTGCCCACTGGCATGGGTGGCTTCGGTGCCAATGATCTGGCCCCGCTGGAACTGCTCATCCGGGGTATCCCGAATCCGTTCCTCGCGATACTGGATACCGGTGGCGGCACCAATGGCACCCCCGATCAGGTCACCAAACTCGCCGTCGATACCGAATTCACCCATCTGCAAGGAAGAGACCGCCGTACGGTTGGTGGTCGTCTGAACCAGATCCAGGGCTTCCTGGTCATTGTCTTCACCCAGAGGCAGGAAGGGGTTATAGATCTCCTCATCGAAGGCCTGCTGGGCACGATCCTGGTTGATGAAGCCGCTGACACCACGCTGCCAGGCACTGTGCCGCTGGAAGGTGAAGCTGGTGTCATAGTTCCAGGTGCCGATGAAGGGTCCGGTGCCTCCGATCACGGTTCGCAGGGAAGTGTGCTGGTTGTCCTGCACACGCGGGCCGGCATCGGTGTACCGATAGCGAACCGTGACATCCTCGTCGAAGGGATTCATGTCATTGTCTTCGTCAATGGTGAGATCACCCACGGTGGGTGTGGCAGCACCGGTGATCTCGCTGGAGCGCTGGTGGGCCATGATCTCCGAATACAGCACATGCCCGTCACCCAGATCGAATTCCGAAAAGGTGAAGCCGGAGGCACGCTGCTCGTCCGGGCGGTTGATCATGTCCGGAGCGAAGTCGAAGACGCAGAATTCCAGGCCCTCACCCTGAACGACTGTACGGTCGTCGGGGCACTCCGGGTCGGCCACCCATTCTTCACTGTCCTGGAGGAAATATGCCCCCGGGTTGGAGCCCAGGGAGCTGCGGAAGTCGTAACCACCGATGTCGGTCTTGTTGGCGCTTTCCGAAAAGTCCCGGTCCACCATTCTGAGGGCATCGCGATAGGAGAACTCGACACCGGTGGTGGTCCGCATGCGTTCCCCTTCCGCGCCCCAGTGGGCGTAGACGCGGCTTTCCTCGGCGTCTCCTTCCGCGGAGATGCCGTAATCGGCGCCGACGGTCAGGCCATCCTCATCGGTACGGGTGATGATGTTGACTACCCCTGCTATGGCATCGGTGCCATATACGGCCGAGGCACCATCCTTGAGGATTTCCACCCGTTCCATCGCACTGACGGGAATGCTGTTGAGATCGGCGAAATTGATGGAAATGCTTTCCGCCATCGGCGAGTTGGCAATCCGCCGGCCATTGATCAGCACCAGGGTCGCATTGGCGTTGAGCTCGCGGAGACCGATCCCGGCCGTGCCCGGCGAAGTGCTGTCGGCCTCATTCCCGGCCTCTGAAAAGGAACCGGTGCTGGCAGAAGGAATGCGGCTCAAAAGGTCAAAGGCGGTGCTGAT
>SLND01000129.1 GCA_007133205.1 Natronospiraceae bacterium
CGCGGGCCCAGGTGTCGGCGGTGCATTACCTGGACCGATATATCAGTTCCGGTGAGTCGGAGGATCTCGAGCGTGCCCGCGAGGAGCTGGATGTGCTGGACGGGGATCGCCAGGCGCGGCTTGCAATGGAGGCCGCGGAACCTGATCTGGAAACGATTCACGACGGTTTCAGGCGAGGCCGCATACCCGAAGAGCAGATCCCCGGGATGATCCTGTTTCATAGCTGGTTTGGCGATCTGCACCATTTCGGAGAGGCGATGGCGATCTGGCAGGAAAGCGATCGCTACCTGGATGAACTGCTCGCCCTGACTGACACCCTCGAGGCCCAGTGGAGCGAAGGCCCCCTTGCAGACGACTGGGCCGTCGAGCGGCGAGCGAGGCTGATGGATATCAACCGGACCATGGGCGAGCTGAATGGGGACTTCCGGACCGCGCTTCAGGACGGAGCCGGCTGGTTGCGCACTGCCCTGTCATTCACCGGGGCGTCGGTCCTGCTGATCGTAGGGGGCCTGGTCGGCCTGATCGGCTGGCGCCTCAGCCGCGCGCTGGTGGCTTCCGAGAACAAGTTCCGTGGCATCTTTTCCCAGGCCGGCGTGGGTCTTGCCCAGATGGATCGCAGCGGGCGTTTTCTCGAGGCCAATCAGGCCCTCTGCCGAATGCTTGGCTACAGCGAACCGGAACTGGTCGGTACACGCTATGTGGATATCAGCCACCCGGAGGACATCCATCTGGGCACGAGTGCCGGCAACCAGTTGCTCACCGGTCATGTCCCGTCCGTCACGGTCGAGCAGCGCTTCATTCGTGGCGACGGGGATACCGCCTGGCTGCGGGTGACCGCATCCCCCATGAACGCCTCAACATCCGGTGACCAGCGATACATCTCGGTGGTCGAGGATATTACCGAATCAAGGCGCCTCTCGGCGGAGCTGGATTATCAGGCCACCCACGATCCCCTGACCGGTCTGATCAATCGTCGCGGTTTCGAGAGAAAGCTTGCCCAGCTCCTGGGGCGTATTCGACGCGAAGATCAGGAAAATGCCCTGTGTTTCATAGACCTGGATCAGTTCAAGGTCGTCAATGACACCGCAGGTCATGTAGCGGGTGATCAGATGTTGCGGGAGGTAGCCGAACTCATGCGGGCTGCCCTCCGCGAACACGACACCCTGGCACGGCTCGGGAATGATGAATTTGCCTTGATCATGGAGCAATGCGACCTCGAGGCTGCGACCCGGGTGTGTGAAAAGCTTCGTGCTCAACTGGCCGATTTCCGTTTCCAGTGGGACGGGCAGAGCTTCAGCATGACAGCCAGTATCGGTGTCGTGCCGATTACCCGCCAGACCACCGGCATTAGCGCCCTGATACGTTCGGCCGACATTGCCGGCCATCTTGCCAAGGAACAGGGTGGCAACCGGGTCCATGTCTCCGACGAAGAAGACCAGCAGGCCCAGGAACGCCGGGGGCAGATGCAATGGCTCTCGCGTATTCGGCAGGCACTTGATGAAGAGCGCTTTTACCTGGATGCACAACTCGTGACCCCATTGAATGTCGAGGAAGAGCTGCGTTACGAACTGCTTGTCCGGATGATCGACGAGGAAGGGCGCGCCTGCCCCCCGGGGGAGTTCCTGCCACCCGCCGAGCGTTTCGGTGCCATCCATCATATCGACCGCTGGGTGGTCGAGACCGTATGCCGCGTTCTGGCGGAGCATCCCGCCCATCTCGAAAGCCTCGCTGCCTGCCATGTCAACGTCTCGGGGGATTCACTGGGAAGGGAGGAATTCCATGAACATCTGGAAGAGTGCATGGACCGCTACCGGATTCCGCCCGAAAAGATCTGCCTGGAAATCACCGAGACGGCTGCCATTGCCAACCTGCCCGATGCCATACGTTTCATGGACCGTCTCGCGCGGCGGGGCTGCACCTTTGCCCTCGATGATTTCGGTGCGGGACTGTCCTCCTTTGGTTATCTGCGCCAACTGCGCGTCGATTACCTGAAGATCGACGGCAGCTTCGTTCGTGATATTGCCCGGGAAGATACCGACCTCGCGATGGTCCGGGCGATCAATGAGGTCGGCCTGACCCTGGGCAAGCGGACCATCGCGGAGTGTGTCGAAACCCTGGATGTTGCCGAGATCCTCAAGCCCATGGGTGTTCACTATGCCCAGGGTTGGGCCTATCACTACCCAATGCACTGGGAGCGCCTTCTGGATGAGGACGATTGAAGGCGGCTTGCGGCAGACAAGCCCCGGACCCGGCCTCCCGACAACACTGCCGCGGCCATCGGTGACGGCTGGCGAGCCCTGAACCCTTGCCACCACGCGCCTGCCTTGCGCGGGGGATGGCGGTCCCGCTCCCTGATCGGCTATGCTTTCGCCCTTTGTCTGCCGGCCGGGAGGGGAAATGAGCGAGCCTTCAAGTCATTACGGAAGCGCCTACGGGAGCTGGGTGGAGCGGGTTGCACGCAAGATCCCCGACCCGGTCATCATCTTCATGTTCCTGCTGCCCTTCACCATGATCGTTGCGGCCCTGATGGGGGGCCACGAATTCGAATCCTATGGCGAGGGCGGCCAGCAGGTCACCTATTCCATCCAGAACATGTTCGCGGCCGAGCACCTGCGCTGGCTCTTCGACAATGCCATCCTGGAAAACTGGCTGGCCTTCGGCAACGGGGTACTCGGCATCATCCTGGTGGTCATGCTGGGTATCGGCATTGCCGAGCATGCCGGTTTCTTTGCCGGCTTCATCAAGCGGATTGCCCAATGGGTGCCTGAGGCCTTCCTGCCCCTTATCCTGATCTTCCTCGGCATGCTCAGCTCGGTGGCCACCGACGCCGGTTACCTGGTCCTGATTCCCCTTGCGGGCGTTCTGTACGCCGGCCTGGGCCGGCATCCGCTGATCGGCATGACGGCGGCCTTTGCCGGGGTGTCCGCCGGCTTCAGCGCCAACCTGGTGCCCGGCAGTGTGGATATCATCGTCGGCCAGACGGCCCAGCAGTTTGCCGAAGCCCAGGGGGTGCCCTTCGAGAACGTGCTCGGCCAGACCCTGAGCCCGCTGCTGATGAACTACTGGTTCATCGCCACTTCAGTGCCGGTGCTCGCCCTGGTCGGCGCCTGGGTCAATCGGCGTTATACCCAGCGTCGCCTGGCCAGCCAGTCCTGGGATGTTCCGGAAGAGGAGAATGTCGAGGACTTTCGTGTCAGCAGTGAGGAACGCCGTGGCCTGCGGGCCACCCTGATCGGTGTCGGGGTTTCCGTTCTCGTCATAGGTGTCCTTGTCTACTGGCCGCTGGCGGCCTACGAGACCGAGGAAGGCCGGCTCGTCCGCCCCTATGTGGACAACATCATCATCCTCATCGCCCTGTTCTTTGCCATCATCGGGGTGTTCTTCGGTGTTGCCGCGGGTCGGTTCAAGCGTGCCTGGGATGTGGTCGATGCCATGACCCGGCAGATGAATACCCTCGGCTATGTGATGGTGCTCACCTTCTTCTGTTTCAACTTCCTCTCGGTACTTGACTACAGCGGCCTGGGGACCTATATCACCTATCTCGGCGCGCAGGCACTCACGGGCCTGGGCGTGCAGGAATTCCCGATACTCCTGATCATCGGTTTCATCCTGATCACCTCGATCATCAATATCTTCGTCGGCGGACTGACCGCGAAATGGATGCTGCTGGGACCGATCTTCATTCCCATGCTCTACTACGCCAATCCGGACGTCATGACCCCGGACCTGGTGGCCGCCGCCTACCGGGTGGCGGATTCGTCCACCAACATCATCACCCCGATGATGACCTATGCCGGCGTGATCCTGGCCTTCATGCGCAAGTACAAGCCGAACATGGCCTTCGGCGACATGCTGATCCTGATGATGCCCTACGCGCTGTGGTTCCTGTGCGTCTGGACCCTGCTTCTGCTGGGCTTTTATACCCTGGGTATTCCGCTGGGCGTCTGAGCGTGGTGGCGGGCTAGAGGTTCTGCAGCAGCCTGTCGGACAGACGCGCGGGGAGGCCATGATCCCGCATGTCCTGCACGACATCCTGAAGCGGATATTCAGGGCAGAAAAACCGGATCGACTGGTCTGTGGTATTGAATAGACCACAGGCCGCGCCCGGGCGCCTGTCGCGCGGTTGGCCCACGGAGCCGGGGCAGATCAAGGCTCCCTGGCACCTGGAAAGGTCCTGCTCGGGCGCATCACTGAAATCAGTGCCGCCGGAATCACGCAGGTAGATGCCGCGAATATGGGAGTGACCATGGAAGCAGATCTGTTGCCCATGTTCTGCCATCCAGGCCAGATTATCCTCAAAGGTCCGCCGATAGACATAGGCGTAAAAGTAATAGGGATCCACCGGAGCGCCGTGCACCGCCATGATTCCGTCACCCCGTAATACGGGAGGCAGTTCGTCCAGCCAGCGCAGTTGTTCGGACGTCAATTGCTCACGCGTCCAGTGGATCACCTGCCGGGAATCGCGACTCATCCCCGGGACGTCATAACCGCTGCCCGCAGCATGATCGTGGTTGCCCTTGATGACGGTACAGTCCCTGCCCAGTTTGTGCAGCCGCTCGATCACTGCGGCTGGATGCGGGCCATAGCCCACCAGATCTCCGAGCACCAGGAAATGGTCGGCTCCGGCGGCGGCAAGGGCCTCCAGTGCTGCCTCCAGGGCAGGCAGGTTGGCGTGAATGTCCGCGAGCAGTCCGAGCCTTTCCGCCTTCGGCCAGGTGGGCCCCGGCGAGTGGGCTTCCTTTCTCAGCAATCCTTCGAGAAATCGTTCCCGGTGGGGCTCGTGTGACTCGTGCAGATAGGTTTCTTCCAGCAGGCCTCCGAGGGCGATCGGTAGCTGTGGGTCGGGGAAGTGAGCCTGAAAGGCATCGCGGAAGGCCTGACCCAGCCGAACCCAATCCTGTGGCTCGAGCATTGTCAGGGCTCGCAGCAAGACGCCCAGGGCCTGGGCAAGCGGCATGGGCCCGGACCAGCTGAAGAGGTCATCGTCCAGATAGTAAAGTCGGCCCTCGGCATCTACGCCGAAATTGGACAAGCCTTCATCAAGCCGATACCCGTGTTGCGCCCCCACTCCAAGGTAGAGATCGGGCAACTGGAGCAGAGAATCCAGCAGGCGCTCGCTGGATTCGCTCTCGGCCAGTTCCGCAAGTGTTGTGAGTCGTGACGCAGCATTGCCCCGCCAGGCCCGTTCCCCATCGTGCAGGACAAACCAGGTCTTTCCGGGGGGGTGGACGTCCAGCCTTGCTTCCCGATCACGATTGGATTCGACCCAGTCGACAAGCCTTTGTAACTCCAGCCGGCTCGGGCGCAGTTTGAGGACGAGATCACTGTTGGCAATCACCCGGGTAATGGGTCGCCCTGAAAAGGAGCTGCCATGCGTGAGTGTGGTTTCGGGTTGTTCCAGCAGACCCTGGATTCCCCCGGCCGGAATGCTCCGGCCCGGAGAAATGCTTCCCAGAGGTATGAATTCGCCCTGCAACCTCGACCTGGACGGCGAGAAAGCGTTTACGGCACTGCCGGCGTGATTTCATCCACCGCCTTGCGTACCGCCGTCCAGCCTGTGCCCAGATTGGCCCGACGGCCGGTAATGAGCACAACAAGCACATTGTTCTTGTCCGGCAGGATCTTCATGAAATGGTAGGTGCCCTCTGTACTCATCTGCACTTCCTGGATCAGCTTGTAGGAGTCCTTGCCTCGCTGCTTGGTCAGCAACTCCTCCACGTTCTGAACCGTCTTGCCCCGGAACATGTCCACGGCCGCGGCGGCCACTGCGTCCAGATAGGATTGGGTGAAATAGGGCACTTCGTGATGAACGCCCAGCAGCAACCCCGATTCCAGATCGACCACGGCAAAACCGAGGGCATCATCGACCTGCTTTACCACTCCAGCACAGATTTCGTTCAAGTCACTCATTTGTCGTTCCTCCAGCGTTGGTGTCTTTCCAGACATGTATGTCGACACTCGAGTGCCGACCTATCTGATGGCCTCGTTGATGGCCGTTACACAGATACGTGCAGCACTCAACTGCATGCCCACGTTCGTTCCCTTGTCGCCCATGACCGTCAGCATCAGTGACTGATTGACCCGCATGAGGACCATGTGGCCACCATCATTGTCGACGACCAGGTTGTTGCAGGGAGCCACACCGGTCCGTTGCGCCACGGTCTCAGCCAGGCCCACCATGGAACTGCTCATGGCCGCCAGATCCGAATCGCGGCTTCCCGCGGGCAGCTTCGCGGCCACCACATGGCCGTCCACCGAAGCAATCAGGGCGCCCAGCAAGCCAGGGTGTGTTTCAAGCATTCGTCCCAGCTCCCTCTGGCAGAACTCGCTGTCCTCAGGCGTGAGTTGGGTCGCGCTATCGGATTCCTTGGTGCTCACGATTGGCTCCTCAGGGGTTTGCGAATTCGAGTTCAGCGAGCAGCACCTGAAGCACCGTGGCTACCTCCGCCCGCTTCCATGGACTGATCGACATGACCGGCCAGAAAACCTCCATCGTGCTCAGCGCCGCGCGTGTCTCCTGTACAACGGCATGCTCATCCCGACGGCTGCCTGTCAGCGTGACGACAACCGGGGCTTCTCGCAGGTGCTGGCCAAGACCGGTTTCAAGGAGGCCGAGTTGTGTTGCCGGTGGATCCGCATCACTGTTGAGCATCACCACAAAGCCGAGCGCTCCCCTGGCGAGGATGTCCCACATGTAACTGAACCTTTCCTGACCCGGGAGGCCATACAGGTTGAGGTGGTGATCCTCGTCGAGCTGTACCTCGCCATAATCCATGGCAACAGTGGTGCTGGCCTTCATCTGGCGTACTTCATCGGTCGGGGCCGCTTCGGTCTGCACTGGTGGGCGGTCACTCACCGCGCCGATGGCCGTGGTCTTGCCGGCACCCACCGGGCCCGCGAAGATGATCTTCAGTTCCTCACCCATGCCTCGCGTCCCCCTTTTCGCCAACCTCCGCAATGCGTGCGCGCAGCCGGGCCAGCAATGAATGGCTGACCCGCCCAGCCTTTCGGCCTTCCTTCACGGCTGCCTCGGTGGATTCTGCGGCCCGGGTTTCCGTCCAGCCGGCGGCATGACAGCCATTGAGAAAGTCGATGACCTCCTCACGTGGATGCCCGGTTGTTTCACAGAGTTGATCCAGACTCGCGGTCCGGCGTGAAATGAATGCGGCAAGTCTCAGGTGGCTGGGGCGGCAGGGCAGGCTGGAGAAATCGGGCCAGATCACAAGACGATGCGCCCTGTGCACGATCGCATCATCCAGCGGTTGCCCTTCACTGCCGAGAAGGCCGGCCCGATAGCGGAGCTCATCCAGTGGACGCCCGCGCGACAGACCGGCATCGGGCGAGGTTTCATTCCGCCCGAACTCCTCGATGCTGCGACCGAACATGTCGCTGGGAGGTTCGGACCCATCGTAGGACCACCTCTCTCTTTCGGCGTCGACGTAGAGTGTGGCAAAGCGCGGGTGTGTCAGTTGCCAGCAGCCCTGCCGGTGGCGGAGCAGCCAGCCCACCAGGCGCTTGTGGGGTGACAGAGGCGGCTGAACCTGGCTCCTGTCTCTCGTACTCGTTCTGCGAAGCGTCTGGAGTACGGCAGCGTAACGCAATGGCCTTGGTATCGATTCCAACCACACGGAACTGGGTTTATCGCCTACGGCAATCAGGGGGGAAATGCCACGCCTGAAGTGTTCGGGCAGTTCGGACTCGGTGACCTGTCCGGGATCGGCAATCAGGACGTCCGCCCTGGCCGGCTGAGATGTGTAGCGCCAGCCAAGGCTGGACAG
>SLND01000077.1 GCA_007133205.1 Natronospiraceae bacterium
CTTCTGCCCGGTCGCGGGATCGGCTTTCCCGAGCATGTGACGTTCTACGGATTGACCTACCGCGGGCTGGAAATCGTTCTGTTGAGTATCCTGCCAAATGATCATGCTCACCGGATTGCGGAGCGGTTGAACCTGGAACTGGATCTTCTCAAGCCCTTCAGGGGGCTGGCCTTCGTCTGGCCCGTGGAAGAGACAGGTGGCCTGAAGTTGTCGAATTCAGCAGCTGGATCCTGACGCACGCGCCATGAGTCGGAATGGTGAACATGTGCAATGCCTGAAGGCTGACGTCTCTGTCCCATGGATTGGGGTCGGGCAATGAATCAGTTGCGCGAATTCCTCGGCCTGCTCCGGCACGCCTTCCATAACCTGCTTCCCATTCTTCTGGTGGTGGGTTTCTTCCAGTTTGGGGTCATGCAACAAGTCCCCGAAGGCGCCTTGTCCATGGTTTTCGGGCTGGGTGTGGTGGTCCTCGGGGTGGCGCTGTTCTTGCAAGGGCTCGAGCTGGGCATCTTCCCCATTGGCAAGAACCTGTCCAATGAATTTGCCCGCAAGGGATCACTCGGCATTCTGATGGTCTTCGGGTTCTGTCTCGGTTTCGCCGCAGTAATCGCGGAGCCGGCGTTGATTGCTGTGGCCGACCAGGCGGAAGTCATCAGTGAAGGTCGGATCAATGCACTTACCCTGCGCCTGCTGGTCGCGAGCTCGGTTGGCGCGGTTGTCGCATTGGGGGTTGTCCGAATCATCCTGGGGCACAGCCTGCACTGGTACATGATTGGGGGCTATATCCTGGTGGTCACGATCACCTTCTTTTCTCCGGAAGAGATTGTGGGTCTGGCCTATGATTCGGGCGGTGTGACCACCAATATCGTGACCGTGCCATTGATTGCTGCCCTGGGTCTCGGGCTGGCAGTCTCGCTGCGAGGACGAAATGCGCTAGCTCATGGGTTTGGGCTGGTGGCACTTGCCGTGATGGTGCCGATGATCACGGTGCAATTGTACGGTATCATCGTATATACCTTCGGCGAGACCGGAGCGGTCGAGGCGAACGATATCGTGCCCAGGGCAGAATCCGAGGCAGCGGTAACGCCGGTAGCCGGGAGCGTGTTGCTGGGTATGCTTCAGGATCTGCTATTGATGATCCGCGATGTGGCCCCGATCATACTGGTCGTGCTGCTGTTTCAGTATCTGGTGATCCGCAAGCCCATTGCTCACTTTTACAAGGTACTGGTCGGCTTTGTGCTCGTTATTGTCGGGTTGTATGCCTTCGTGGTGGGCCTGAAGCTGGGCTTGTTCCCCATTGGGGAACGCATGGCCGAGCAGCTGGTCGCCAGGGAGACACTGTTCTGGGTGTATCTTTTTGCCTTCAGTATTGGCTTTGCCACGACCATGGCGGAGCCGGCCCTGATCGCGATTGGGCACAAGGCAGAGGAAGCGGCCAATGGAACCCTCCACGGAAATACCATCCGGATTCTGGTTGCCCTGGGGGTGGCGGTAGGTATCACCATCGGCGTCCATCGAATTATTTCGGGTGATTCAATACATTACTACATCATGGGTGGGTACCTGCTGGTGGTGATCCTTACCTGGCTGTCGCCGAAGTACATTGTCCCGCTGGCTTTCGATCTGGGCGGGGTGACCACTTCCGAAGTGACTGTGCCGCTGGTGACCGCGCTGGGCATCGGGCTGGCGACCCATATTGAAGGACGTAGCGCATTAATTGATGGCTTTGGCCTGATTGCCTTTGCTTCCATCTTCCCAATCATCAGTGTCATGCTCTACGCTATCATCAAGGAGCATGCTGCCAGGCCAGGAGGAGAGAAGACATGAAATTTGCGGCGTTGGTGGCCATCGTGGCCGAAGAGCTCGAGGAACCGGCAATCGATTCAGCAAAGAACGCGGGTGCTGGCGGTGTAACCATATTGAGTGGCAAGGGAATTGGAACGAAGGAGAAGAAGACCTTTTTTGGGTTGACCTATGAAGGCAGCCAGTCCGTTCTGATGTTTGTTCTGGAGAAGAAGCTCTCCGTGCGTGTACTCAAGCAGATCACGGAGGATTTGAAGTTGGCAAGCAACAGCAAGGGCGTGGTGTTCACCGTGCCGCTGGAGCATATTGCCGGAATTGATCGCGAGCAGGTGAGGAAGTTCGAATCCCAGATCAAGGATGATATCTGACAATGTTACCCGGCAGTTCTCGAAAAAACTCAATCGGCCTATGGGGGTAGTCATGCTCGTCAAGGACATCATGCAGACCGATGTGGTCACGATATCACCACTGTCAACCATCAGAGATGCGATGCGCGCCATGCGCAAGCAATCAGTCAAGTTTCTGGTAGTGGAAAAACAGGAAGCCCATGATGCCTATGGGTTGATTACCTATACGACGATACTGCGCACCATCCTTGCGGAGGAAGGGGATATTGACCTGGTCAATGTCTATGACGTGTGTACGAAACCGGCGATTTCGGTGAACCCCGAGCTCGATGTGAAACATGTCGCACAGCTCATGCTGAATCAAAAGTTCAGGCGGGTGCTTGTTCTGAATCAGAATGAACTGCAGGGGATCTTGACCCGGACCGACATCGTGGCACCGATTCTGGAGATGGCGGAAGGTTGAAGGGGGCGCACTTTCAGGGGAAATATCAGGATCTGCGCGCAAGAATGGGGGGTGCAAGACCCTCCAGATGGGGTGCTCCTCGGCACATGGACCTTCCGGCTTGTTAATCTTGGGCCACGCCGAGTCCCCGGAACCGGGGTTCGAGCTCTGAGCGGGAAATATCCGCGGTAAATGGTAGTCAGGGAAATGGGGAGGTACGCAATGAGATTGGATGAGTCTTCCAGGGCGGGATTGGGTTCAGTGGTCATGCTGGTATCCGGCGTCATGCTGATGACTGCTGGTATTTCCGGCTGTGACAGTGACAGTGAGGATGATGCCGTGTCTTCCAGCGGCAGTCTTGCGCCAAACGAATGGCGGGAATATCGCCTTGAATATGAGGATCACCTCGACAGGGCAGAGGTGCGTGTGAGTACGGGCGGAACGGCGAGTGAACTGGAGGTCATCTTTCCGGGGCAACTCTGCATGCGTGGGGGCAGTGGACCGCATACCTGTGAAAGGGAAGATATGCATGCCCCGGGGCATATTGACATTACGATAGCGGACGACAGTGGTGACGGCCTTTCCTACGATCTGACTGTCAGCATCGATCCCGGTAACGCCGAGATTGGTGACCTGATCGTGCTGGACGAAGGCACCGGTAAGGCTCCGGAGCCGGAAACCGCAGCCCTTGCAGATGAGCGGCTGGGTGCAATGGAAGACCTTGCGCCGGTTGTCAGCAGGATACTGGATATTGCCACCCGGCAGTCGGTGACTGAGGCGGACTATGATCTGCATCTGGACGGCGAGCAGGCCGGCCGCTTGAGCGTGCATGCGAACGACAAGGGATTCAAGCGGGAGGTTCATTTCGCCGCCCACCTGGAAGGTGAAGACCGTCCTGATGCCATTCATACGGACAAGGAACGGCCACTCGTGATCCGGGAGTCAGAGGGTGAA
Source organism: Natronospiraceae bacterium (assembly GCA_007133205.1). Lineage (GTDB taxonomy): Bacteria > Pseudomonadota > Gammaproteobacteria > Natronospirales > Natronospiraceae > SLND01. The sequence continues at coordinate 3,547 of SLND01000077.1, forward strand.
GTGAGCGAGGGCCGGCTCCGTGTACGTACCAAGGCGGGTGTCGGCCAGGTCCTCGTCGGGGAGACCACGGGGACAGCCGCCGATCTGCAGTTTCTGCCCGGTTCGGGCGCTCAGGTAGGCGAACACCGCCTTGAAGACCTGCAGGAGAACCAGCGCGAGATTCAGGCAGAGGTCCGGGAAGCGACCGCTTACTAGAACAGGCACTTGCCAGGTCGACAGGAAAGTGGCTCCCGCGCCCATGCACGGGAGCCACTTTCGGAAACACAGGCTGTTGAGCGCCGGATCATGTGCGTCTCAGAAGCGGCGCTCACTGTCAGGGTCGGGCCGGTCGAACCATAGATCGTCATTGCCGGCCTCGTCTTCATCCTCGTACTCCCAGTCATAACGACGGCGCTGAGGCATCGGATCCCGGTGGCGCAGCAGGAAGGCAGAGAGACCGCCGGCAATGGCCCCGTAGAGGTGGTACTCGAAGGATACGCCCGGTGCAGTCGGCAGCACGCCCCAGACCATGCTCCCGTAGAGGAAGAATACCAGCAGGCTAAGCGCTATGGAGCGTTTGTCCCGGCGCAGAATCCCCATCAGAAAGACGAAGAAGAACATCCCGTAGGTCAGTCCACTGGCGCCCACGTGTACCCCTTCGCGGGCGAACAGCCAGACCGCCAGGCCCGAGGCGAGCCAGATCAACGGCAGCCCGATACGCCCGGCAGCGGGTGTGCCATACAGCACAGCCATGCCCAGCACGAGCAACGCGAGGGTGTTGCCGAACAGGTGGCCCCAGGAGCCATGGACCAGGGGGGCTGTGAGGATGCCGACCAGGCCCGAGGGATCACGGGGGCGCAGTCCCAACGGCCCCGGATCCCAGCCTGTTACGGCCACGGTCGCCTGAATGAGCCACAACAGCGCCACGAAGGCCGTGACGCCGACTGCTACAGCCTTGAGGCGGGCAATATCGCTGTTCTGAGTTTCTGCTGGCATGGCGTTTTGCGGAACCTCCTGGATCGGATGGTATCGTGACTCACGAACAACAACCAGGCAGGTCGCTGCGTCCCTGAGCGCCGCTGCTCGCTGGCAATGCCTTGATATTTTTACTATATTCCGGCGCCAGACAAAGGAGGTACCCTTCCTGCGCCGAATGTCATCTTTTGAGACGGACTTGAATCCGGAGGCCAGGCCCCGATGAGGCGACCACTTCCCTGGAGCCTGATCATCACCACAGGACTCATGACTCTGCTGGTGGTATTTGGTGCGCTCTTTACCGAGCCCTTCGGCCGGGCTGTGGAGCATATCCAGGCATTCATCGTCGAGACATTCGGTTGGTTCTACGTCCTTGCCGCCGTCTTCTTCCTGGTTTTCGTGCTTTGGCTGATGCTCAGTCGCCATGGGCGGATTCGGCTCGGGCGTGACAACGAATCCCCCGAGTACGGATTCTTCACATGGTTTGCGATGCTTTTCAGTGCCGGGATGGGCATCGGGCTTATCTTCTATAGCGTTGCCGAACCCATCTCCCACTTCATGGATCCGCCCCGCGCCGAAGCCGAATCGATACAGGCGGCCAGTGATGCCATGGTCATCACTTTCTTTCACTGGGGGCTGCACGCATGGGCGGTTTATGTGGTGGTGGGGCTTTCCCTGGCCTATTTCACCTTCCGGCATGGTCTGCCCCTGAGTATTCGGTCTGCGCTGTATCCCTTGCTCGGCGAGCGGGTACACGGTCCCCTGGGGAGTTTTGTGGACATGCTGGCCGTCTTCGGCACGATTTTTGGGCTGGCAACCTCCCTGGGTCTCGGTGCCATGCAGTTCAATGCCGGGCTGGAGTACCTTGGGCTCGCAGAGATTTCGACGCGCAATCAGATTCTCCTGATTGCAGCCATTACCCTGGTGGCAACCATTTCGGCTGCCAGCGGGCTGAACAAGGGCATCCGCCGGTTGAGCCAGCTCAACATGTTCCTGGCGCTGGTGCTGCTGCTCGTGGTGTTCCTGGCAGGGCCGACCCTTTTCCTGCTCAGTTCCTATGTACAGAACATTGGTGCCTATGCAGCCTCCCTGATCGAGCTGTCCTTCAATACGGATGCCTATGTCGGTACGGAATGGCAGGAAGCCTGGACCATGTTCTATTGGGGTTGGTGGATCAGTTGGTCCCCCTTCGTAGGCATGTTCATCGCGCGGGTATCGCGCGGGCGGACGGTAAGGGAGTTTGTGGCCGGCGTGCTTCTGGTGCCCTCACTCCTGATCTTCTTCTGGATGGTGGTTTTCGGCAACACGGCCATCCATCTTGAGCTCGGAGGGCTGGGTGCTCTGATCGAGGCCACTCGCAGTGATATCTCGACAGTGATCTTTGCCTTGCTTGAGGAGCTGCCCCTGGCCGCCGTAACCGCTACCATCACGCTGTTGGTCGTAGCCATCTTCTTTGTTACCTCCGCGGATTCGGGTTCTCTCGTGGTGAACATTCTCACGGCCGGCGGAGACCCGGACCCGCCCATGTACCGGCGTGCCGCAGGCGCCGTGATGATCGGGGCGGTGGCGGCCACTCTGTTGCTTGGAGGTGGCCTGAATGCCTTGCAGACAGCCGCCATCACGACGGCCGTGCCCTTTTCGATAATCATGCTGGTTATATGCTACTGCCTGGTGAAATCGCTCCGCGGGGAGCGGGTTATCCGTCGGCAGGCCGAAGGCCCCACATGGGTTTCCCGTGCCGGCGAACGCCCGTTTGGGGCACCACTGGCCGCCGCGACACCGCCGGCCGGGTACACGGGGCATCGGCCCCTGCCGCTGGCGGCTGCTGATCGCCATGAGGATTGGCGGCAGCGCCTGAAGACCGTGATCTGGGGCTACGAACGCTTCAGCAAGCTCACGGCAGAACAGCAGGGCGAGGCCATGCCTCGTATTCAGGCATACCTTGAAGAAACAGCCCTGCCGGCGCTGGAGGAGATTGCCCGGGAACTGGAATCCCACGGCCGTCGCACCCAGGTCGACCGGGAAGTGGATCAGGTGCAACTCAGGGTATGGCGAGACGAGCGCGAGGAATTCAAGTTCGCGGTGCACGGACTCTTCCGTGAACCGGTCAGTTTTGCCTTTCCGGAATTCACCTTTTCTCCTGAAGACATTCAACCGCGTGCGGAACTGATCCTGCCAACCGGACGCCTCGGTGACTGGGCCCTGGAAGACCTGACAGCGGAACGGATCCAGCATGAATTCGTCGCCGCCTACGCACGCTGGATGGGTTGGTAAGCCATCCTGGGCAGGGAGGTGTTTCCGGACATGGATGACAAGCCGCCCATGGGCATTGCTGGAAGCCTGAACGTGGCAACCTGAGTGCATGATGAACTCACAACAATAACGACTGAGGAGATATCGATGGCCGAGGAGAATTCCACGTTGGCTACCTGGCAAAGTCTCACGCGCTATCCGGGCGGGCGGTGGCTGTTCTCGAAGGTGGTTGCCTGGAATGCCCCCTATTTCAAGACCATCCGGCCGCGGGTGATTTCCCTGGAGTCAGGTCGGTGCGAGGTTGGTATCCGCAAGCGCCGCCGCGTCCAGAACCACATTGGAACGGTCCATGCGATTGCGATCTGCAATGCCGCTGAACTCGCCGCCGGGCTGATGACCGAGGCGAGCATTCCGCCGAGCCATCGCTGGATTCCGAAGGGAATGCGGGTGGAGTACCTGAAAAAGGCGGGAACGCACCTGAGGGCGGTTGCGGAGTTGTCGTCGGTGCCGGAGTTCGGCGAGGGTGATGAGCTGTCCGTTCCCGTCAGTGTGCGTGATAGCGCGGACGAGGAGGTCGTCCGAGCCACCATCACCATGTGGGTGACGCCGCGGAAGACCTGACCGGATTGGGCCCGGAAGGGGCTCTGCGGCCCTCCAGAGAGGTGTCCCGGGGCTGGCAGGCGCTTGACGTTCGCGGCACACGCTGTAAACTTCCGTTCGCTAGGAATAGGCGCGTAGCTCAGCTGGTTAGAGCACCACCTTGACATGGTGGGGGTCGGTGGTTCGAGTCCACTCGCGCCTACCAGATTACTGGCCTGATATCTTGGTGTCGGGCGGTCAGGCGCGGCGGCAGCCGCGGGGACTCTCACCACCGACGGTGTCGGAGGTTGTTCGGCCCATCCCTGGGC
>SLND01000018.1 GCA_007133205.1 Natronospiraceae bacterium
CAGCGAGGGCGTGGGCGCGCGGATGGATTTCGACACCGAAATCATGGTGCGCCTGTACTGGCGTGGCGTGCCCGTGCGCTTTCTGCCCACCCGGGTACGCTACGATACCGGCGCCGCGTCACGTTTTCGGCCCGTGCGCGACAATCTCAGGATCAGCTGGATGCATACCCGCCTGGTCTTCGGCATGCTGCGGCGTCTGCCGCGACTGCTGGGCCGACGGATTGCCCGTCTCCGTCACTGGTCACGGATTGGCGAGCGGGGTACGGTGCTCGGACTGCGACTGACCGTGTTGAGCTATCGCCTGCTGGGGCGCGCCGGCATGTCGGCGCTGATGTGGCCGGTCAGTCTTTACTACCTGCTGTTTCATCCCACCGCACGCAGCGCCTCGATGAATTACTTCGCAAGGCTCAAGCGCCAGGTGCCGGACGCCCCGAAGCCGGGATGGCTGACCAGCCAGCGGCATTTCCGTCAGTTTGCCCGCTCCCATGTCGATCGTGTCGCTGCCTGGTCCGGCAGGACCCGCAGTCTCCAGGTGGAATTCGACAACCGGGCAACCGTGGAAGCGATGCTGGCAAGACCGGGTGGCTGTCTCCTCCTGGGGGCCCACGTCGGTAACCTCGAGGCCGCCCGGGCCCTGGTGCAGCAGTATCCCGACGTGCGGATCAATGCCCTGGTTCATACTGCCAATGCACGCAAGTACAACCGGATCATGCGTGAGCTCAACCCTCAGTTCGAGGATCGCCTGATCGTGGTCGAGTCCCTGGGCGCGGATACGGCGGCCCTGCTGCAGTCGCGGATGGAGGCGGGCGAGCACGTGGTCATCGTGGGCGATCGCACGCCGGCGGTAGCCGACAGTCCGCGGACCACGGCGCCGTTCCTGGGTGAACCCGCCCCTTTTCCCGTCGGGCCCTATGTTCTGGCACACGCGCTTGCCTGTCCGGTCTACCTGCTGTTCTGCATGGAACGTGCGCCGGGGCGATATCGCCTCTATCTTGAATCCTTTGCCGAATCCCTGAGACTGCCCAGGCGGGATCGCGAGACGGCGATCCGGCATCATGCCGGTCGCTATGCCCGGCGACTGGAAGAAATGGTTCGGGAATATCCTTATCAATGGTACAACTTCTATGACTTCTGGAAACATGATGACTTGCGCCGGGAGCGCCGCCGGGCGACCCGTGATCAGGAGATTGTCGAATGAGTCAGCGACGTGACGTGATCGAATCCAGCGTCCCGGATCACGCCGAGGTGGTCATTGGCGAGCACCCCGTCTCGGCGGCCGAGGTGGATGCCATTGCTTCACGTCGGCGCACGGTGGCATTGAGCAACGCACCTGAGTTCCGTGCCCGGATCGACCAGGGCGCCCGCCAGGTCCAGGCCCTGGTGGATCGAGGTGCCGAGGTCTACGGGATATCCACCGGCTTCGGCGACTCCTGCGCGGTTGCAGTGCCCGAGGATCAGATCGAGGACCTGCCGCTCAACCTGACCCGTTATCACGGCTGCGGCATGGGCGAGCACCTGTCCGACGAGGCAGTGCGCGCCACCCTGGTGGCACGGGCCACCTCCCTGGCCCAGGGTTTTTCCGGGGTCCGCCCCGAGCTGATCGAATTGATCGTCCGTTTGCTGCGCGAGGATGTCCTGCCCCGGATGCCGGCGGAGGGTTCGGTCGGCGCGAGCGGGGATCTCACTCCCTTGTCCTATCTCGCCGCGGTCATGGTGGGGGAACGCGAGGTACGTCACTGTGGCCGGGAGCGCGCGGCGGCGGAAGTCCTCGCCGAGCTGGGGATCGAGCCACTGCAGTTGCGGCCCAAGGAAGGCCTGGCCCTGATGAACGGCACCGCGGTGATGACCGGCATTGCCTGCATTACCTCGGCCAGGGCACGCCAGCTGGTCGCACTCGCCAATCGAATCACGGCCATGGCGACCCTGGCCATGGCCGGCAATGCCGATCATTTTCATCCCGCCCTGTTCCGGATGAAACCCCATGCCGGCCAGACCCGCTCGGCCCAGGCCATTCGCGAGGCCCTGCCCGACCGCAGTGAAATCCCGGGCATGCGACTCCAGGACCGCTATTCCCTGCGCTGCGCCCCGCATGTGATCGGAGTACTGGACGATACCCTGGACTGGACCGAAACCTGGCTGGAGACCGAACTCAACAGTGCCAATGACAACCCGCTGATCGACCCCGAGACGGGTGAGGTCTATCACGGTGGGCACTTCTATGGCGGGCACGTGGGGCAGGCCATGGATTCGCTCAAGACCGCACTGGCCAGCGTTGCCGATCTGCTTGATCGACAGATGGCCCAGTTGGTGGATCCCCGTTTTTCCAATGGCCTGCCGGCCAACCTGGCCTGCGAGAACCAGGCCGCGCGGGCAAGCAATCACGGCCTCAAGGCATTGCAGATCTCCGTCTCCGCCTGGACCGCGGAGGCGCTTCGTCTGACCATGCCGGCCACTTCCTTCTCCCGTTCCACCGAATGCCACAATCAGGACAAGGTGAGCATGGGCACCATTGCCGCCCGGGATGCCCTGCGGGTGCTTGAACTGAGTGAGCAGGTGGTAACCGCGCTGCTGGTTTCGGTAAACCAGGCACTCGAGATCCGCAGGCAGCGGGGTGAGCTGCGGAGCCTGCCGGAGCCCGTTTCAGACACCTTCGCGCATACCGCCCGGCACTGCCCCTTCATCACCAGTGATCGCGCGCTCGAGTCTGAACTTCGCAACCTGCTCGCGCAGCTTCGTGAACGTGCCATTCCCTGCTGAGGACCCTGAATGAAAGCCGACATCCGCGCCGAAATCACGCTCGAAGTGCCCTTCCAGGACATCGATGCGATGGGGGTTGCCTGGCATGGCAATTATTTCCGCTATTTCGAGGAGGCCCGGGCCCGTCTCCTGCGTCGCATTGATTATGATTATCCGCAGATGCGTGATTCGGGTTACATGTGGCCGATTGTCGATACCCGGGTGAAGTACGTGCGTCCGCTGACCTATGCCCAGACCGTGCGGGTGATCGCGGGGATCACGGAGTGGGAAAACCGCCTGCGTATCGACTACGAGATTCGTGATGGGGAGAGCGGAGATCGCCTGTGCCGGGCCCACACCATCCAGTGCGCGGTGCGTGCGGCGGATCATGAGCTGCAGCTGGTCTGCCCGCCTGAATTGACCGACCGCATCGAAGCCTGTCTCGCCGGGGAGAAATCGCAGGGGGAATCGCCGTCATGATTCGTGGTTTCTGTCTCGCACTCGCCTTTCTGTGCTGGGCCGCGCTGGCCCAGGCCGGCGAGGCGGTGGTTTTCGAGGCCGAATTCGAGCAGACGCGGACTACCCCCGGGCTGGAACGCCCCTTCGAGAGCAGCGGTACGGTGCGCTGGACCGACGAGGAATACCTGGAATGGCAGACGAAAGAGCCCTTCGAATACCGCTATGTCCTGACCCGCGAATCCATGCTCGAGGAACTGCCCGATGGGGAGCGGCGGGAAATCCGGGCCGAGGATGCGCCCTGGGTCCTGTCCCTCAATGAGCTCTTGATGGCGGTCGTCAGTGGCGACAAGGAACGCATGGCAAGGCGGTTCGATATCGAGCAACTGGGCGCCGATGAGACGGATGCCGAACTCGAGCTTCTGCGTCTCACGCCCCGTGATACCGCCCTGGGCGAGCAGATCGAAGTGATCGAGGTCCGGCGGGCGGATCTGGTGCCGCGCCGCATCGATCTTCACGAAACCGATGGTGGCCACACCCATATTCGCCTCCGGCCCGTGACTGGTGCCGATGCCCTCAAGGCCCCGGAAGAGGACGCGGAAGGCGACTCATGATCCGCACTCTGGCCTGGATTGCCCTGCTCGCCGTTCTGGTGGCGCTGGCACTTGCCCGGACGGGCGAGGAAGGCCCCCTGGACACGGATGTGACCCATCTCCTGCCCGAGGAGCACCAGGACCCGCTCGTGGCCGAGGCCATGAGCCGCAATCGCCTCGGAGTGAGCGACGAACTGCTGGTGCTGGTACGCGGTCCCGACCCCGCTGCTCGCGAGGCCGCCGAGGCGGTGGCCGGGATACTGCAATCCGAGGGCGGCGTGCGAACGCCGGTCCGGGAGGATACGGAACAGCTTGCTGAGCTCCTCGAGGATTACCGCTTTGGCCTGCTCGCCGATGATCGGCGTGAAGCCATGCGACTGGCGCCGTCGGCAAGCTATCTGGATGCGGTGCGTGCCCGCCTGGCCCGACCGGCACCCGGGATTGGCCTGTCCATTGATCGTGATCCCGCCGGTCTGTTTGCCGACTACCTCACGACCCTGCCGGCGCCCTATCCGGGATTCCGCGAAAGCGGGGATCTCTGGCAGCGGGAAGCGCAAGGGGAAACCCTCTGGCTGTTTCCCGGGCAGCTCGAGGGCAATGCCTTTGCCGAGGCGACCCAGATCCGGGTTACCGAAGCCCTGGAGCGTGCCCGAGAAGTGGCGGCCGAGCGTTGTCCGGACTGCCTGGTACAGGCGACCGGCCCGGTGCGTTTTGCCTCGGAACAGCGCGATCGTGCCCGGCTCGAGGTCCTGATTCTGTCCAGCCTGTCCCTGACGGGTATCCTCGCCCTGATCCTGTTCGCCTTCCGCAGTCCACGTCCATTGGCAATGGGGGTGCTCGCCCTTGGCTCCGGCGTCACGCTCGCGGTCGCCTTCTCCTTGCTGGTATTCGGGCGGCTGAATGTCATCACCCTGGTGGCCGGTACGACACTGCTCGGTATCAGCATCGACTATGTCTTCAAGTACCTTGTTCATCGCAGTGAAAGCGATGACGGCCATCGGGTCGTGCGGGGTCTCCTGCGCCCCCTGTCACTGGGCGTGGCCAGCAGTCTTCTCGCACTCGGCGTGCTCATGGCCAGTCCCTTCCCGGCCCTGCGGGAACTGGCGGTGTATGCCGCTGCCGGCCTGGCCGGGGCCTGGCTGACGGTCGTGCTGTTGTTTCCGAGCCTGGATCGCCACCGGCCCGCCCGCCTGGGAGAGGGAATCCAGAAGCTGCTGGGTGAAATACCTCCGGTGACCGGCGGTCCGCGGCGCCTGATTCCGGTCATCCCGCTGCTCTGCATTCCGATCGGGGTTCTCGCCTTTGTCCAGCTCCCGGGCACGGACGATGTCCGCAGTTTCCAGTCTCCGGTGGAGGCCCTGTTGAGCGAGGACGAGGCAGTGCGCAGCGCCACTGGAATGGCATTTCCCGAAGGTTTCTTCCTGGTCCGGGCAGATGATGCAGACGAAGTGCTCGAACGCGAGGCGGCCTTGATCGACGTCCTCGATCAGCAAAGCGGCCATCGGCGCAGTGTCGGAACGACCCGCCTGATTCCCCCTGTCAGTCAGCAGCGTGAAGCTCACCAGCTTGTCGGTGAGGCGCTGCACGACCCGGACTTGATCGATGCGCTGAAAGCACTCGGGCTGGGGGCCGAAAGCCAGCAACGCCTGCGCGAGGACTGGGCCGCGGGCCAGGATCTCACGCTTCGCCCCGAGGTCCTGGCCGATACCGCGCTCGCGGATTTTCTCAATGCGGTATGGCTCACTGTCGATGGTCGCCCGGCAAGTCTGGTCGTGCCCCGAGGCCCGGTGCCCGAGACCCTGGTTTCCGATGCGGGTGAAGGGGTGAGCTTCATCCGGCCAGTGGAGGCCATGAACCAGACGCTCTCCGAGCAACGGGCCCATGCCTCGACCTGGATTCTGCTCGCCGCGGCTCTCGGCATCCCCGCCCTGTTCATGCTGATGCTTGGTCCACGCCGCGGGATGAAGGCGGCACTCGCTCCACTGAGTGCCCTGTCCCTGACTCTGATCTTTCTCTGGGTCAGTGGAATCGGTATCAACACCTTCGTGCTCATGGGCCTGGTGCTGGGCCTGGGTATTGGCGCTGATTATGCTGCCTTCCTTGCTTCCGAGCGGGGAACCGCCCGCGCCGGCATCACCGGCATTGGCCTGGCGGGCCTGACCACCCTGCTGGCCTTCGGCCTGCTGGGTCTGAGCCGTATTCCTGCCTTGCAGGAATTCGGTCTCACTGCTGCCGTGGGGATCGTGACCGCCTGGCTGTGCGCCTTTATCATCGCGCGTCCGCCACCGGGACAGGAGATGCGGGCATGAAGGCAGGATGGGTGTCATTGTTCGCACTGCTGGCGTTTCTCACGGCCTGCGCCGCTCCGGTTTCCCTCCCGGACGGAGAGTATTGCGAGCACCTGCATCCGCGCCTCGGATTCTGTCTGCTTGCGCCGGAGGAAATGGGTGTGATGGAAGAACGCCTGGATCGGGTCACGGTGGAAACGCCGGAGGAAACCCAGTCCTTCGTTGGCCAGCTGGCGGTGTCGGAGGGAGTCATGCAGATGGCTGCCCAGTCCCTTTCGGGAGTCGGCCTGTTTCGTGTCCGTTGGGACGGAGAGGAAATTGATGCCGACACCGCGGTACCGATTGCGCAGCTCGAAGCGACTCATCTGGTCGCGCTCCTGCAAGTGGGGTTTGCGCCGAGCGATAAACTGAATGCCGCATTGCTCGGTGGCCGGGTGAGTGAGCGGGACGACGGCGAAGGCCGGGAAAGGGAGCTGGTGCTTGATGACGGGCGCAGTTTCCTGCGCGTTCGCCACGAAGGTTCGCCGGGGCCCGGCACTGCGGTCGAGATCACTGCCGGTCTTGATGAGCAAAGAACACGAATCCGGCTGGAACCGCTGGAGTGATGGATAATCGGCATAAAGGCCGCAGGAGCGAGTAATTGAGCATTTTTCTCAATCAACTGGGCATTGTTAACGGGCTTGGCCGCGGTTGTGGCGCCGTCTGTGATGCCATGCTGGCCGGGGATCGTCGTGGCCTGAGCGAACGGATGACGCTCGTGCGCGGCGCTGAAGTGCCCGTCGGCGCGGTCACGGGAGATTTGCCCGCCATCGATGCCCGCCACCGGGATCGCGACAGCCGCAACAACCGACTCCTGCTGGCCGCCCTGGAGGAGATTCGTGAAGCGGTGGAAACAGTGATCGCGCGCCATGGTTCCGAGCGGGTCGCGGTGGTGCTGGGCTCAAGCACCTCGGGGATCCTCGAGGGAGAAGCGGCCGTGGCCGCCCATTACCGCGAAGGACGAATTCCGCAGGACTTCCACTACCTTCAGCAGGAAGTGGGCAGCCCGTCCGAGTTTCTGGCCCGCGAACTGCAATTGACCGGTCCCTCCCTGACGCTCTCCACGGCCTGCACTTCGAGTGCCAAGGCCATGATCAGCGCGGCGCGCCTGATCCAGGCCGGGTTGTGTGACGCCGCCCTGGCGGGTGGGGTCGATTCCCTGTGCCGGCTCACGATCAACGGCTTCGATGCCCTGGAAAGCATGTCCGAGGGCTATTGCAATCCCTTCAGCCGCAACCGCGACGGGATCAATATCGGCGAGGGCGCGACGCTCTTTCTGATGAGCCGGGACGAGGGACCGCTGCGGCTGGCGGGCTGGGGGGAGAGCTCGGATGCCCATCACATCTCCGCCCCCGACCCGGAGGGGGTGGGCGCGGAAGCCGCGATGCGTGCGGCCCTCCGCCGCGCAGGCATGGGGCCGGAAGCGGTCTCCTACCTTAATGCCCACGGGACCGGTACCATGAAGAACGATCTCATGGAGAGCCACGCCGTGACCCGGGTGTTCGGCAAGGACCTGCCGGTGGGTTCGAGCAAGGGCATGATCGGACATACCCTGGGTGCGGCCGGTGCCACCGAGGCTGCCCTGTGCTGGCTGTCCCTGCATACCGACTTCGGTGCGGGACGGCTGCCGCCGCACGTCTGGGATGAAGTGCCGGACACGGAGCTGGCCCCGCTTCGTCTGGTGGGGCCCGCGGAACGGCTTGGACCGGAGCGGTCCCCGGTCGCGGTCAGCAATGGCTTTGCCTTCGGAGGGAGCAACGCCGTGCTGGTGATCGCAGCCTGAAGAGTGACAATGAAGGGGAACAAGCACTTGAACCTGGAAGATCTGGTACCCCATCGCGGTGACATGCTGCTGCTGGACGAGATCGTCTCAATGAGCGACAGCGGTGCGCATGCCAGAGCCCATATGCACTCGAATCATCCTTTCCGGGTCGAGGGCAGGGGAGTGCCCGCCTGGGTTGGCATGGAACTGATGGCCCAGACCATTGCCGCCTTTTCAGGTCGCCATGCCCGGCAGGCCGGTGAACCGGTGCGGCTGGGATATCTGCTCGGTGCCCGTGCCTATGATTGCGAGCGGGACAGTTTCCCCGAGGGGGCGGTCCTGGATATTCATGTACGCGAAGACCTGCGCCAGGACAATGGCTTCGGTGCTTTCAGCGGCACGGTGGAACTCGACGGGGAAATACTTGCCAGCGGGCGACTGAATGTATTCCAGAGCGAAGATGTTGCCCCGGGCTTTGCCAGCGAATCCTCTGATAATCATAAGGATGGAGCATGACGGAGAGGGATCACAGGCGGGTACTGGTGACTGGTGCCAGCCGTGGCATCGGGCATGCGATTGCCGCGCGTCTGGCGGAAAACGGCTTTCATGTGGTGCTGCATTACCGCTCCGGACGCGAGGCGGCCGAGAAATTGGCCGGGCAGTTGCAGGAGGCTGGACACAGTTGCGAAACCATCGGGTTCGATATTGCCGATCGCGATGCCGTCCGTGAAACCCTGGAGACCATGGTGGACGAGTCCGGTCCCTTTTATGGTGTGGTCTGCAATGCGGGGGTCACGGCCGACAATGCCTTTCCTGCCATGACCGGCGAGGAATGGGATCGGGTCGTCCACACCAATCTGGACGGTTTCTACAACGTGGTGCACCCGCTGGTCATGCCCATGGTGCGTGCGCGCAAGGGCGGGCGCATTGTTGCCCTGTCTTCCGTGTCGGGGCTGATGGGCAATCGCGGTCAGGCAAATTACGCGGCCTCCAAGGCGGGTATTATCGCGGCCAGCCAGAGCCTGGCGCTGGAACTGGCCAGGCGGCGGATCACGGTGAACTGTGTGGCGCCGGGTCTGATCGAGACGGACATGATTGCCGATGCCCCGGTGGAAGAGGCACTGAAGCTGATTCCGGCCGGACGCCTGGGCAAACCCGAAGAGGTGGCCGCCGTGGTGGCCTTTCTGATGTCGGACGAGGCGGCCTATGTGACCCGCCAGGTTTTCGCGGTCAATGGAGGAATGTGCTGATGCACCGCGTAGTAGTGACAGGTGTGGGTGGCCTGACGGCTCTGGGACATGACTGGCCCAGCATCCGCTCCGAATTGAAGGCGGGCCGGACCGGCATCCGATACATGCCCGAATGGGAAGAATTCAAGGATCTCAATACCAAGCTGGCCGGTCCGGTAAAGGCGTTTGATCGGCCGTCCGGCTATGGCCGCAAGCAGACCCGCAGCATGGGTCCGGTGGCGCTGATGGCGACCATTGCCGCGGACAAGGCCTTGCAGGATGCCGGCCTGCGTGAGGATCCGATCCTGACCAGTGGCCGGGCGGGCGTGGCTTCCGGTTCCTCGTCGGGCAGTATCGGGGCGACCGAGGCCTTTGCGCGCTATCTGCAGACCGGCAAGATTTCCGGTGTCACCTCCAACAGCTACGTCCAGATGATGGGGCATACCGCGCCGGTCAACATCGCCCTGTTCTTCCGCATGACGGGACGCATCATCCCCACCAGTTCCGCATGTACTTCCGGCAGTCACGGGGTCGGCTACGCCATGGAGGCCATTCGTCATGGCAAGCAGGACATGATGATTGGCGGTGGTGCCGAGGAATTGAGCAGTGCCGATGCCGCGGTTTTCGACACTCTGTTCGCTACCAGCACACGCAATGATGCACCGGAGACCACCCCGGCACCCTATGACCGGGACCGGGATGGCCTCGTGGTGGGCGAGGGTGCGGTCAATCTTGTTCTCGAGTCCCTGGAACATGCGCAGGCGCGGGGGGCGAATATCCTTGCGGAAGTGGTGGGTTATGGCACCAATTCCGATGGCACGCATATTACCCAGCCCAATGCCGAGACCATGGCGGTGGCCATGCGCCTGGCACTCGAGGATGCCGATCTGCATCCGGACCGGGTTGGTTATGTGAGTGGACATGGGACAGCCACGGATCGAGGTGATATCGCCGAAACCGAGGCCACCCGTGAGATCTTCGGGCGGGCGGTGCCGATCAGCTCCATGAAGAGCTATTTCGGTCACACCCTGGGCGCCTGTGGATCACTGGAAGCCTGGCTGGCGATCGAGATGATGCGTGAAGGCTGGTTTGCCCCGACGGTCAACCTCCACAACGTGGACGAACGCTGTGCCGATCTTGATTACATCACGGGTGATGGCCGCGAGATCGATACCGAATATGTGATGAGCAACAATTTTGCGTTTGGCGGGATCAATACTTCCCTGATTTTCCGCCGCTGGGACGGCTGATTCACCAGCGGTGTGACCAGGGCAACGGAAACATTGATGACAGTCCATGGACAAGCGCAAGCGCATACTTCTCGTTCATTATTCCCAGACTGGGCAATTGAGTCGGATTGCCCGAACGCTGGCCGCTCCCCTGGAGGAAGATACTGACCTGGAGCTGGTGGAGCTCGAACTTGAGCCCGAGCGAGCCTTTCCCTTTCCCTGGGGCGTCTTCCAGTTCATGGATGCGTTCCCGGAATGCGTCTGGCGGGATCCGCCGCCCCTGCGAGAAGCCCGTATCGAGGCACTCTCTCAAGAGCCCTTTGACCTGGTGATCCTCTGTTACCAGGTATGGTTCCTGTCTCCTTCGCTGCCGGTCACCGCCTTTGTCCAGTCATCGGCGGGAAGGCGCCTGCTTGCCGATACCCCGGTGGTTACCGTGATCGGATGCCGCAACATGTGGACCCAGGCGCATGCGGCCATGGAGGAAATGCTGGCGGAGGCGGGTGCGCGTCTGACAGACAACGTGGTCCTGACCGATCCGGGTGGCTTCGAAACCTTCTACACCACGCCCCGCTGGTTGTTGACCGGACGCCAGGGACGCGCCGGCATCCCCGAGTCCGAGATCCAGGGGAGCGTGCGCTTCGGCCATGCCCTGCGCGCAGCCCTGAAGGCGGACCGGGAACGCCAGGGTGGTCCCTTGCTGGCCGGCCTGGGGGCGGTTCGGGTCGATCCCGCCCTGGCACTCAGCGAAGGCATCGGAATCCGGAGCTTTCGCCTCTGGGGTCGCCTCATTCGTCTTGCCGGACCCATGGGCAGCCGGCGACGCCGGCCGCTGCTTGCCCTCTACATGGTCTTCCTGGTGGTGATGATCCTGACCATCGTGCCGGTGGTGGCGATTCTGAAACGTCTCGCGCGTCCCCTGTTGAAGCCGCGGCTGAACAGATTACGGGCCCGTTTCGAGGCTCCTTCGGGTTCCGGTCAGGAACGTCTGGCGGAGTATGGCCATGACTAGGGCGGTATACATCAACGGGGTCGCCGCCTTCCTGCCCGGGGATCCGGTTCCGAACGAGGAAATGGAAGAGCGACTGGGCCGGATCAATGGGCAGGCGTCGCGTGCCCGTGGGGTAGTGCTGCGCAGCAACGGCATTCGTTATCGTCACTACGTGATCGATCCTGAAACCGGTCGGCCGCGCTGGAACAATGCACAGCTCACGGCCGAGGCCGTGCGTGGCCTGTATGCGCGTCCAGAGGCCATGAGTTCGATCGAGACCCTGGCCTGCGGGACGTCCATTGCCGACCAGTTGATGCCCAGCCACGCGGTCATGGTGCAGGGGGAGCTGGGTATTCCTCCCTGTGACGTCGTCGGTACGTCCGGTGTCTGCGCGGCCAGCATGGGGGCCCTGCGTTATGCCTGGTTGTCAGTGCTGGCCGGGGGCAGCGATCACGCGGTCGCCACCGGTTCCGAGGTGGCCTCCACCATGATGCAGGCGCGAATGTTTCAGGCCGAATCCGAGGAACGTATCGAGGCCCTGGAACAAAACCCCGAGATTGCCTTCGATCGTGAATTCCTGCGCTGGATGCTGTCCGATGGTGCCGGTGCCGTCCGTCTGGGATCCACGCCGGATCCGGATGGTTTTGGTCTGCGCGTGGACTGGCTGGAAATTCTGTCCTACGCGGGGGAAATGCCGCCGTGCATGTATGCCGGAGCGGAAAAGACCGAGGACGGGCGCCTGTTGGGATGGCGCGAAATCGATGATCTCGGAGAACTGGTTGCCAGTGGCGTACTCACGGTCAAGCAGGATGTGCGGCTTCTCAATGAAGCGGTAGTGCGCGTGACCGTGGAACAGGCGATGGAGGAACTGCAACGCCGCCACACCATCTCTGCGGACGACGTGGACTGGTTCCTGCCTCATATTTCTTCCGAGTACTTTCGCGAACGCCTTGCCAAGGGTCTGGAAAATGCCGGCTTGCCCATTCCCGCCGAGCGCTGGTTCACCAACCTCAGCGAGCGTGGCAATACCGGTTCCGCCTCCCTGTTCATCATGCTTGACGATCTGGTGAAAAGCGGACGTCTGAAATCCGGCGAGCGCATTCTGTGCTTTGTGCCCGAAAGCGGACGCTTTACCTCTGCCTGGCTGCAGCTGACGGTCGCCTGATGAAGAAATCCGAAGTACCCCAGGAAGAAAATCGAACCTATGGCGGTCTGCGCAAGGCGGTCTATGCGCGTGATGAATCCGGCCGGCACAGCGTGGTTCCCAGCAGTGGCTGGCGGGCCGAGGAGGCGGCCACCGAGATGGCTGTCGCGCTGTTCCGGGAGGCGGCCGAGTCGGCCCGGCAGGCCTGCCGCGAGGGCCGGGCATCGCCAATGATGGTGCACATGTACGCCCGGCGTATGGATCCACCGACCCTGGCCCAGGCGACCGGCCTGGCCACCTGGCGGGTTCGGCGTCATCTGCGTCCGGGACCCTTCAGGCGCCTGCCCCGGCGACTGCGCAAGCGCTATGCCGATGCCCTGGGCCTGAGTCAGGAACAACTGGACAGGCTGCCTGATGACTGAAGCCACGCCCTCATGCAGTCAGTTTCAGCACCACCATGCGGCGCACTGTGAAAGTGGCGTGGCCTCCGCCCTGCTGACCAACGCCGGCATGCCTATCAGTGAAGCCATGGCCTTCGGCCTGTCCTCGGCGCTGACCTTTGCCCATCTGCCCTATCCCAGGGTCAATGGATTTCCGCTGACTTCCTATCGTCTCCCGCCGGGCATGGTGATCGGGCGCCTGTGTCGCCGTCTCGGCGTGCGCATGCGCCGGGAACGTTTCCGCAATGCCGATGCCGGCATGCGGGCCCTGGACGAATATCTCGATGCAGGGCGCCCCGTGGGACTTCAGACCTCGGTCTACTGGCTGCCCTATTTTCCCCCGGACATGCGTTTTCATTTCAACGCCCACAACCTTGTGGTGTTCGGCCGCGAGGGGGATGACTATCTGATCAGTGATCCGGTATTCGAGGAGGTCCAGCACTGTCCAGCCGCGGACCTGCGCCGGGCCCGCTCGGTCAAGGGGCTGTTCGCGCCGCGCAACCTCATCTATTACCCCCGAACCATCCGCAAGGATCCGGATTGGACTCGCATGATCCGCGCGAGTCTGCGTGCGAGTTGCAACATGATGCTGCGTACCCCGGTGCCGCTGATCGGCGTGCGGGGCATTCACCGCCTGGCGCGCAAATTGCGAAAGCTGCCCGGACGTCAGGACCCGCGCTGGGCAAGAATGTACGTCGCCCAGATCATCCGCATGCAGGAAGAGATAGGCACCGGCGGCGGTGGCTTCCGCTTCATGTATGCCGCCTTTCTCGAAGAAGCCGCCGAACGCCTCGGGGGGCACGAAGCTCTGCTCGAGGCGGCGGACAGCATCACCCGGGCGGGCGACGGCTGGCGCGATTTCGCTGCCGCCGGCGCATTGCTGGTCCAGGACAGGTCGGGCGTGGACTACCCGGACCTGGCGGACCGCCTGGAACACTGCGCCGAACTGGAGAGCGAGGCCTTCACCCTGCTTGATCGCAGTTTCCGCTAGGGCGTCTCTGATCCATCCTGTCGGCAGCAAAGGCCGGAACGCCCCCTGTCACCGGTAACTACCGGTCCAGACTCGAACGCAAGCACAAGTACGCAATGGAATCCATGGAATAGCCCATCAAGCACGGACAACTTCCAGCACCGCATACTGTGCCTGCTCACCAGATCCGTATTCGGCCTCGACATGCAGCCAGCGATCACCCGGCGCGGCCAGTTCCAGAAACCGATCCAGTCCGGCACCGACATTGGTGTCGTAATACCCGGCCTGTTCCAGGTAATCCAGTTGCTGCCCCGGCAGATCATTATCCCCGTCGGCCTCCTGCGCGAGATTCCAGCCGGTTGAACTGTGACTCACCGATTTCCCGTGTTCCGCGAGCAGGCGTTCAAGTGCCGCCCGGTCCTTGAGGAATACCGGCGGATGAATCTCGGCAAGGGCATGGGCGGGTTCGCGCGACAGCAAGAACCAGTGACTGCCTTCACCCACCGCTGTCTCGACTGCCAGGCCCAGTCGCTCCCGGTGCCAGGCCAGTGGCATGGCGCATTCATCCACTGCCCCGAGCAGGACCATTTCACACTGACTCGCGGCCAGGTCCAGCATGGCCAATTGCAGGCTCATCTCGAATGACCAGCGGCGCCGCGAAATCATGAGATTGACATGATCCAGACCCAGGGACTGCGCCAGGGTAAAGCCGGCGGCATTGCTCGAGACATTGATGAACTCGAAGGGCATGGGAGTGATCCCGTCGCGGTGACTCCGCCGCACCATTTCCGCGGAGCTGGCGGCATCGCCCTGACCGGTGGCGAGATAGATGCCCGTACTGGAGGGAAGGTCCCGGTCCTGGACGCAGCGGTGGCCGCCAAGCAGGGCCAGGTCGATGAAGCGGTTGGTCCGCCGTATGTGGTGCCCGGTCTGTTCGCGCAAGGCGGCCTTGAGATCGGCCGGTGCCTCCGTGACCCGGGTGCCGTAGCTGCCGCTCGCATGCACATACACCGGTCTCATCGGACTCCCTCCCGGGACACGAGCAGGGTGGTATTGCTGCCACCAAAGCCAAAGAAGTTGAGCATGATGGCACCGCCGGGATCGGCCAGGTCCCGGTCCAGGGGTGCAATGCCGATATCTTCGTCGAGCTTGCGAAAGCCTGAAGTGGCGGGAATCCATCCCCGTCTCAGGGATTCAAAGAACAGGATGGTCTCGATGGGCCCGCAGGCCCCGAGTGTATGACCCACCGCGGATTTCAGGGTCGTGAACGGCGGCAGGCCGGCCCCGAATACCTCCCTGAGGGCGCGGCCCTCCACCAGGTCATTGGCCGGAGTGCTGGTGCCATGGACCTTGATCGCGCCAATGTCACCGGGGGCGAGACCGGCATTGGCCAGTGCCTCGCACATGACCGCGCGAATCCCCGGCTGACTGGAGGTGGTCACCGAGCTGCTGTCACCGCGGGTGCTGCCGCCGAGCAGCCGCATGCCCTCATACCCCGGTGCCGGGTCCAGCTCGTCGGCGCGCCCCAGCAGCATGGCACCGGTCCCTTCACCCAGGACCACGCCGTCGCGGTCCCGGTCGAAGGGGCGCATGGTGGTGGGGCTGATCAGCATCAGGGAGGAAAAACCTTCCAGCGACAGCAGATTGCCGAATTCGATGCCGACTACCAGCGCACGGCGGATTACCCCGGCCTGGATCAGGCGGGTAGCGTAGAGCATGGCATTGGCGCTCGAGGCGCAGGCGGTGTTGAAGGTCCAGTGCAGGCCGTCGAGCCGGAATCGGTTCGCAATCCGGCTGGCCAGTGTGCCGTAGCCGAGCTGACTCAACAGGACACCGGCATGGCGGCTATCGTATCGGGGCGGCGCGTCAAGTCGTCCGGCGGCAAGATCGGCACGGTAGGCCGCTTCCGTGACCCCGATATCCTTGGAGGTGGAGCCGACCAGGATGGCCGTATCCGACAGGTCGATACCCTGGTCGCGCAGCGGGGCAATGGCCTGAGCCACCGCGTTGTCGATCATCCGGTTGAGCCGCTCGCTTTCGGACTCACCGTCCGCCTGTCCCGGGCAGTGTTGCCGCCAGGCCATGAGGGGGCATTGGTGCTCTCCGTCCGTGCCCATTGGCACCTGGACCGGATCGACCCCGTCTGCCAGCTGGTCCACCGCGTCGGCGGGCGTATCCCCGAGCGCGCAACTGAGCCCGGTCCCCGCGATCATCACCGCATGCTGACCATGCGCGTTCATGTGCGCCCGGCAATATAGTGGGCCAGGGTGCGGACATTGGTCATCAGGCGGCGGACTTCCTTGGGGTCGCTCAGCCGAATTCCGTAGCGGCGCTGGATTTCTGCAGAGATCTGCAGGCCGTCGAGAGAATCCAGTTCCAGGCGCGCGGTTTCACCAAACAGGGTTTCTTCGTCGCTGATGCTTTCCGGCGCGATGTCCTTGTCGCAGACTTCCACGATCATGCCCTTGAGTTCTTCTGTCAGCCTGCTCAGTTCTGCGTCCTGGGAATTGGAATCCGGGCCTTGCATTGATTGCTCCAGGGGGATTGCTCCAGGGGTGGGTCCGGGGGCCTGGTGTCGGCAAATCCTTCAGCCCGACCCCGTACACGATTCAGGGTTCCTGTCTGCGAAATACCATCGCGGCCACGATCAGGCAGATCAAGCCGATTGTGACCAGTGCCAGGGCGTGGCCGGCCACCTCGTTCCAGCTGCCGGTGCCCGTTATGGTGGATACCATGCCGTCCAGTGCCCAGTTGAGCGGAGAAAGCCTGCTCAACTCCTGCATGACCGGCGGCATCGCGAACGCGGGCACCATGATACCGCCAATCGCTGCCATCAGCAGGGTAACAGCCCCACCGGTGGCGACTGCCTGCAACTGGGTGCGGCAGATCATGGCCACCAGCAGGGCAAAGCCGACCGCTGCGACGCTGGTGGCCAGAATCATCACGAGCAGGGCCGACCAGGGCCCCTGGACCGTGAACTGCCCACCCCCGAGGGCCGGCACCAGCCAGATGCCGACGGCGACCATGCACGCGGCCTGCGCCAGATTCACCAGCCCGTAGGTGGCGAATCGCGAGGCCATCAGGTCCCACGCGCCGACGCCGGCGGCTCGGAAACGCGCGAGCATGCCCCGATCGCGATCACGGATGACCGTGCCGCTCAGTGGGACCACCGCAAAGAACATGCCGAAGATCAGCCAGGCCGGCACGTTCTGTTCCACCGCACTGGGCAGGGCCACCTCTCTGCCCTCCGGGTCGGTCGTCACGGTCTGGAGCGGCAATTCCGTCACCCAGTCACCGGCCTCTCCGGGTGGAATCAGGAATTCCTCGACCACCAGCCGGCCCGCCACCTGCTGTACCCCGATCGTCAGCAGCGCGCGGCTATCGGCGGGAAGGGCGGCATCCACCTCCAGGCGCAGACCGGCCCGCTCCAGGTCTTCGGCCAGCAACGCATCCTCGAAACCTTCCGTGATCCGCAGGATGGCCTGGGCCTGGGCCTCGGCCTCATCGGCCGTGAGTTCGAGGAGTTCGAGATCCTCCAGCTCCGCCCGCAGGCGCCCGGAGAGTTCCGTATCGTCCTGGTCATCCAGGTACACACCGATGCCGACGCGCTCATCCAGGGTCGGCTGCAGGGCCAGGGACATGACAAGCACGAAGGTGACCGGCATCAGGAACAGGACCGCCAGTCCGTGGGCATCCCGCAGGAGCAGGGCCGCCTCGCGCCTTGCGAGAAGCCACCAGGCCGGGCTGATCATTGGCGGACTCCCCGTGCCAGGTGGGCGCGGTAATCCCGTTCGATGTTGCCGCTCCCCCATTGAAACCGGGTCAGCTCGCCGGCATGGGAAGCCAGTTGCCGCATCAGCTCCGGCAAGGCCTCGACCTCGGGGCGTGCGCTCCAGTGTCCCGGTGCAAGCTGCCGGGCACCAGGTAGTGGCGAGAAAAGCTCATCAAGCAGTTCGGACAGCCGTCCCTTGCCGGCCACTTCCAGTACCGGGCCTGAATCCACCGTGGCGTCGGACAGCAGGTGTCCTTCCTCGAGCACGGCAAACCTTTCGCACAGCGCCGACATTTCCGGCAGGTAATGGGAAGTGAACAGGATCGCGTGTCCCGCTGTGGCCAGTTCCCGGATCCTGGCAAGCATCAGTTCCCGCGAAGCCATGTCGATACCCACGGTGGGCTCGTCAAGAATCAGGAGCGTGGGTTCGCCCAGCAGGCCCAGGGCCAGGTTGAGCCGTCGCTGCTGGCCACCGCTCAGGCGTCCGGCCCGCTGCCCGGCCAGTCCTTCCAGTCCGGTCTGCTCGAGCGCCCTGGGTACGTCGCGGGAGGCCTCGCCCCCGCGCAGGCGGGCGAACAGCGCCAGATTCTCGTACACGGTGAAATCCGGTTCGAAGGCCAGTCCCTGGGGGACCATGCCGATATGCCGGCGCATTTCCGCGGGTGCCCTGCCCAGTACGCGGACTTGTCCGTGGCCGGGTGTGAGCAGGCCACAGGCGATCCGGATCAGGGTGGTCTTGCCGGCACCGTTGGGGCCGAGCAGCCCCAGGATCACGCCCCGTTCCAGGGACAGGGACACCGAGTCGAGCGCGGGCCTTTCCTGCCCCGGAAAGCGATGGCTGATCTGTGACAGTTCCAGTGCCGTGTTCATGGCTGTGGCATGCGCCTGCTTGCGGGAAAAGCCTGCCATCCTCTCGTATTCATGCGGAGTCTGCCACCGGAACCCCTGAAACAATCACTACGCGTGAGCCGTTGGCGCTGAAAGCGACTGATTCGGCGTTTCATTGCTTGCCCCCGGCGCAGAGGCTACTGTGCTGCGCAACATACCTGAATCCGCCGTTCTCAGCACTAACTGCTGACGCAGACGGATTGATGAGAGGTTCCATAACCGCCGGTGTGACTCGACCGATCAGAGGTACCCCAGATGGATCCCGAAGAATTTCGTGCCAATGGCAAGCAGCTCGTGGACTGGATTGCCGACTATCTTGAGTCGGTCGAAGACTATCCTGTCCAGTCACGGGTCAGGCCCGGAGATATTCAGGACAGACTGCCGGATCGGCCACCCGAGCATGGCGAGGAATTCCAGGCCATGCTCGCCGATGTGGAAGAGATCATCATGCCCGGCATTACCCATTGGCAATCCCCCAATTTCTTCGCCTATTTTCCGGCCAATGCCTCGGGCCCCGGCATTCTCGGTGAAATGCTTTCGGCGGGTCTCGGGGTGCAGGGCATGCTCTGGGCCACGAGTCCGGCCTGCACCGAACTCGAAACCCGGGTCCTGGACTGGATGGCCCATGCCCTGGGCCTGCCGGAAGCCTTCCTGAGTCATACCGAGGGGGGCGGCGTGATCCAGGATACCGCCAGTTCCGCCACTCTGTGCGCCTTGCTGGCCGCACGTGAGCGGATCACGGACGGTGCCGGCAACCGCGATGGTGTCCCCGATGACCTGGTGGCCTATGCCTCCAGCGAGGCGCACAGCTCCCTCGACAAGGCGGCACGTATTGCCGGGATCGGCGACGCGCGGGTGCGCAAGATTGCCACGCGCGGGGATGGCGGCATGGATCCGGATGCCCTGGAGCGGGCCCTGATTGCGGACATCGAGGCCGGGCTGCGGCCCTGTTTCCTGATGGCAACCCTGGGAACGACCTCCACCATGGCCTTTGATCCTCTCGAACCCCTGGGCCGCCTGGCCAGGAAACATGGCCTGTGGCTGCACGTGGATGCCGCCATGGCCGGTAATGCCGCGATCTGCCCGGAACATCGCTGGATGCATGAGGGTATGGCGCGGGCGGATTCCTATTGCGTGAATCCGCACAAATGGCTGTTCACCAATTTCGATTGTGACTGTTTCTGGGTCCGCAACCGGCATGCCTTGATCCGGGCAATGGCAATCCTCCCGGAATACCTGAAGAATCCTGCCACGGAATCGGGGCAGGTGATCGACTATCGTGATTGGCAGATTCCCCTGGGACGACGCTTTCGCGCGCTCAAGCTCTGGTTCGTGCTGCGCCATTTCGGGCTTGAAGGCCTGCGTGAACGACTGCGCGAGCATTGTCGTCTGGCGCGATGGTTTGCCGACCAGGTGGATGCCGATCCCCATCTGGAGCGTGTCGCCCCGGTACATCTGAACCTGGTCTGTTTCCGCCACCGGGATGGCAATGAGGCGGGTGAAGAGCTGCTTGAAAAGCTGAACGACAGCGGTCGTCTGTATCTGAGCAGCACGCGCCTGAACGGGCAATTCGTCCTGCGTATGAGTATCGGCCAGACCGAAACCCGGGAACGTCATGTGAAGGCGGCCTGGGAACGCATCCGGTCGAGCGCGAGCGAATGCTGAGCGTCCTGCCGCTCATCGTTTCCCGGCCAGACTCGCTTGCGGGCGGCTATACTTGGACGAAGCCCCTTGATCAGGCAGCCTTGGGGTCACGAAAGGTGCCACGGGAGGGCGGAAATGAGCCGGGAAAAGCGCAATTTCGAGCGGGTTTGCGAGGGGTCCGCGGTACGCATCGGCCGGGGCAGTGCCAGACTCACCGGGCGCCTGCGGGACGTTTCCGTGGATGGAGCCAGTATTTCGACCCGCCTGGCGCGTGGTCTTCGGCCCGATGAAGACATTGAGGTCGCGATTGCCTCGGGCGTGGGCGCCGGCATCAACGGCCGCCTGCGCGTGACCTGGCAGGGCAGTGATGCCTGCGGGGGGCACTGGGTGGAGCTGGACAGCGAGGACATGGCCCGCCTGCGCCGCCTGATGGTACGTCAGATGGGTGACGGCGCACGGGTTCGCGAGGAGCTGGACCGCCTGGCCCGGGTGCGTACCCGGGCCAGATAGCCCTGTCGAAGCTGCCTGAACTCAGGGGCCAAGCGCGCCCAGCGCTTCGCTGAAGCCTTCCGGTTTGATCGCCAGGATGTCGGCTTCCACGCTGTCGATGATCGCTTCCGCCGTGCTGCCCATGAGAATCCGGGTCAGACCCTTTCGCGTGACCGTGCCCATCACCATCAGATCGATGTCCTGCTCACGTGTGAAGTCGACGATCGCACGATTGATCGGGCCGTCCACGAAATGCGCCCGTTCGCGGTCCAGGCCCACCTTGTCCGTCAGTTCATGCAGCGCACGCATGTGGTGTTCCTCGATCTTCTTTCGGACTTCATCGAAATTGAGTGAGGGTCCTTCCAGGGGCGAGCCGGTACCCAGCGGGTGGGTCTGGCAGGCATGAACCGCGTGCCATTCCGCACCGAAGGTTTCGGCCATGTCCCTGGCGGTGGCCAGTATTTCATGATCCAGGGCGGCCGGCTTCCCGCGCTCATGAAAGGGGTCAACGGCCGCGGCAATCCGTTTCGGCATCGCCATGCTGTCCGATTTCACCAGCATCAGGGGCACCGGGCAGCGGCGCAGGAGATGCCAGTCCAGCGGCGTGAAGAGTGCCCGCCTCAGTCGTGAGCCGGCACGTGAATCCTTCACCACGAAGTCGTAACCTTCCTCCCGGATGGCCTCGGTGATCTTCTCGTGCAGGGGGCGACCGAGGATGACCTGGGTCTGTGCCTTGCCCGATCCGGTCTCGAGTTCGCCGGCGATACCCTCCAGCCATTCGGCCGCCTGCCCGCGGTAGGCGTCGATCGCCTCTTCGGTCAGTGCCTCTCCCAGCACCCCGGACTGGACAATGGTCTGGCGGTCCTCGAATACGGCCAGGGTCAGGCTTGCGCCAGTCTTGCGCGCCAGCGCGGCGGCGCGACCGGCAGCACGGGTCTCGCCCAGTTCCGGATCGAGAATTGCGAGAATCCTGTTAGCTTTCATTCGGGTCTCCTTGGGTCCAACTCATCCTGCGTTGCTCTTCTTGCCTCGGCATCCGGGGAAGGCTGTCACCGGGAACCGTCTTGCAAAGGCCCTGAATTCAATACAGAGGTTCCGATGGTTCCAGGTCAGTCCAGCCTAGCTCCTGATGGCATGTCGCCTATTGACCCATGTCAACGGTTGATCGTCAATCTCGACTACGCTCTGGGCCAGACTCAACACTGCTGAGCATGCAAGGCCCTGAACAGCGTCCACCGCCACATGTCGAAGCGATATGAACAAGTGCTGTGAAAGTCTGTTGATCCGGGGCCTGATGGTGCTGATTCTGATCCTTGCGCACGGCCATGGGGCCGAGGCGGAGCCACGTTGGGGCAGTGGTCTCGCGATTGGTGAACTGCGCATGGCCGAGGGCGAAGCCTCGGGCCTCGGCCTGCTCGCCGTGGATGCCTCGATGCCGCTGCTCCCCCATGTGGATTTCCGTGGGGCACTCTCCAGCGGACTCAACAGCCGGGCGACGGAGCAGGGCATACGGGTGCGGGTTGAACAGGGTTACGGGGCCACTCTGCTGGGACATGCCCCGCTCCCCCGTGGCCGTGTCTATATCGGCTATGGTCTCACACGCATGGAAGCCAGTGCCTTGTCGGATGGCGAACGGCGTTATGTTGCACGTCGCGGGGGGTCCATGCTGGCCGGGCTGGAATGGCGACCAAATCGACGCATGATGCTGGTTCTCGAGTATCAGGAGGCCCTCGACCGGGATGCGCTTGGGCTCCGCTGGCTGATGTTCGGGTTGCGTTATCGCGACATCTGAACATTCTGGTTCTGTGCCGGATTTGCTTGACCATTGCAGCCCGGATCCTTTGATTGTGGTATGGAAACCAAGATTTCCGTTGCCCAGGTTCAGGGAGTTGTCTGTCCGTATGCGGGGTACGGGTTCGAAATGGGCCATGGATTGGGCTAGGGTAGTACCCACGATGTGTTTCGTCGGTGAATCCCGAAACGCTGAATCGAGAAGCTGTGGAGGAGGAAAAACAATGTTCAAGAAAGTTGCGGTTTTCATGCTGCTGTTCGGCCTGCCAATGCTGGCCTGGTCCCATACCTGCCCGGCCCTGGTGGACATGATCAATGAATCCCTTGAACAGGTGGAGCTGGATTCCGATACCCGGGCCGAGGTTGAGCGTCTGCGTGATCGTGGGGAAGCCGCCCACGAGGACGGGGATCACGAAAAGGCGATCGAAAAGCTCGATGAAGCACTGTCGCTGCTGGAAGGTGACATGTACTGAGCAGGCATGCTGCCCGGGGGCATTCCCTTGCCCCCGGGTATTCCCAATCCTCTTGATTCCCCCCTCTCCCCGGCAGACCCTCATTGCACTCGATTGATCGCGGCAGGCACGCGTCCGGAGTGGTGCCCGTTGCGTCTCGATGCGACAGTCCCTAGTCTTTACAAAGCCCTGAACAATCCAATAGCGCCCGCAGCCGACGGGAGTTCAACAAGGGAGTTCATAGCCATGAAACTGCTGTCCAAGGCATCCCTCGCAATCCTGACCGCCGTGACCCTGTCCACCGCCCTGGTGGCAGAAGCACCGGAGCGGGCCAAGGTCCAGTTCCTGGACCATTCCGATAAGACTGTGGGCAAGGCGGACATTCGCCAGGGCCCGGATGGGGTCGTGATCCGGGTCGAACTGGAGGGACTCGAGCCGGGGTGGAAGGCCATCCACATCCATGCCACCGGTGACTGTCATGACCACGATGAGGGATTCCAGGCTTCGGGTGGGCACCTGGACCCGGACGATCGCAAGCATGGCCTGCTGCATCCCGAAGGTCCGGAGCGCGGTGACCTGCCCAACATCTGGGTCAACGAGGACGGGGAAGTGCGCGCGGAAATGCACGCCCATGGTGTGAGCATCGGTCAGCATGAGCAACATGCGGCCCTGCTCGATGAGGACGGCGCCGCGCTGGTGGTTCACGAGGGACCGGATGACCACAAGTCACAGCCCATCGGTGGCGCCGGCAGCCGGGTTGCCTGTGGTGTGGTCGAGGCCGCGGAGTGACCCCCCTGTGCCGGGAAGCCGATTTCGAACCGCAGCGAGGCTTGTGCCATGAATGATCCGCAGCGTTTCGATCCCTACAAGCTGGCTCGGGCCCGGGCGGTCGCACGGCGGGATTTTCTGATTCATCTCGCCCTGTTCGTGCCCTCGGCAGTGCTCTTGTTGCTGTTCAATCTGTTTGACCAGACCGAAATCTGGTGGTCGCTCTATGTTGTGCTTCCCTGGCTGCTGGGTGTGCTCCTGCACGGCCTGTCGCTGACCCGCCCGCTGGCCCGCCTCGCCCGCTTCTTTGATGCCAGTCGTCTTTCCTGAGCCCCGGGCCGGAGCCCGCCAGGCTCTCTAGCCGAAGATCCGCCAGGCAGCCCACAGCAGGGAAAAGCCGAGCAGGAATACGATTCCGGCCCGGCTCAGCCATATCAGTCCCCGTCCCGGCCGGGCCGCTTCCGGCACGCCGGGCAGCTGGACCGCACGCAGATTGAGCCAGGCCAGTACCGGCGCCGAAAGGAATGAAAGGGTGGTCGCGAAATCCACCAGCAGGGTGAAGGCGTGGCCGAAGAAATGGATGACCGCCAGCGCACCGGCAGCCACCAGGGCCAGGCAACTGAAATACAGGCGGCGAACGGGGCCGGCGCCATCGTTCCATTCCGGCCGAACAAAGCCCAGCAGGCCGCCCAGTACACGGGGATAGGCATCCGTGACCGCGAGAGTGGTCGAAAACATGACCGTAAAGGCCGCGAACAGGATCACCGGGGCACTCCAGTCTCCCAGGGTGCTGGCATAGAGTCCGGCCAGTTGATCGGAGAAGGTCACGGCATCTTCGGAGAAGCGCTCCCCGGTCCCGAACATCACCATCGCGCCGAGGATCAGGAAGCAGGCCGCGAGCAGGCTTGCGCCGATGTAGCCGATGCGGAAGTCGAGCAGGGCGTGGGCCAGGGACGGCCGGTGGCCGGTCTGCCGCCGCCGCTGGAGGCTCCACAATGAGTGCCAGGCGGCCACGTCCAGGGGTATCGGCATCCAGCCCAGAAGGGCCAGCACGAAGGCGATCCCGGCCCCCGTCCACAGGGTACTCGCCGGGGGACCCAGCTCCACGGTTTCCCAATGTGCCGGGGTGCCGACGGCAAATGCCACTGCCGTGAGCGTCAGCGCCGTCAGCAGACCCATCACCAGCTTCATCGCCAGGTCCAGACCCCGGAATCGACCCCAGCCGAGAATGGCCAGACAGACGCCAAGCACCATGGCCGAGAGTGCCGTGTTGCTCCATTCCAGCCCCAGCAGGCGCCCGCCAAGTCCCGCGGTGACTACCGTGACGCTGGCCTGGATCGCGAACATCGTGCCCAGCGTGATTACCAGGTAAAGCCCCAGGGCCCAACGGCCCAGGCGGCGATAGCCCGCCAGCAGGCTTTCTCCGGTCGCTGCGGTGTAGCGTGGACCGAATTCCAGGAATGGATATTTGAGCGCGCAGGCCAGAAGGATGAGCCCCAGCAGGAGAAAGCCGTAGTCGGCCCCGGCCCGGGTTGACTGGACCAGGTGGGATACCCCCACGGCGGCCCCGGCCATGATCAGGCCCGGCCCCAGGGTCTTGCGTATCGCCTCCCGAGGGGTGATTGCGGTTGCGCCGGTGCTGCTTGTCACGATCGTCCCTTTTTCAGCCTGGCATGCTGCCTGTTATTCACTCGTTGTACCCCGGGTACTTTACTATCCTTGGGGGAGTGGCCGCATATCCCTGGTCGTAGGGCCTGCGGTACAATCGCAGGGATGCACCAGTACGGGAGAAGGTCATGGCTGAGCGCAAGGCCACATTCGGAGCGGGCTGTTTCTGGGGCGTCGAGGCACGCTTTCGGGAAGTGCCGGGGGTAATCGATACCCGGGTCGGTTACCTTGGTGGCGATATGGAAAACCCCAGCTATGAAGATGTCTGCAGCGGCAGGACCGGCCACGCAGAAGTAGTGGAAATCGTCTATGATTCAGACAGGGTCGGATTTGAAGAGCTGCTGGACATATTCTGGGACATGCATGACCCGACACAGGAAAATCGCCAGGGCCCCGATGTGGGCACGCAGTATCGATCGGCGATCTTCTGGCACGATGAGGAGCAGAAGCGAATTGCCGAGGAGTCCAGGGTCCGCCGGGAGGCGTCCGGACAATACAGCAGGCCGATCGTGACCGAAATCACGCCGGCCAGTACCTTTTACGAGGCCGAGGAATACCATCAGCGCTATCTGGAAAAACGTGGAATGTCCAGTTGCGCCATCTGAGAGTGGCCGGGATCGCGTCCCACGGATGCGACCAAGCCCCACGGATGCGAGCAAGCAAGGGGAAGGGCGATGACTGAAGCTCATCAAGGACAGACCAGGGCCAGGGATCGGAGGGTCTTCGGCAGGATTGATACAGAACACCCGGTAAAGGTTCTCGACAGACAGGGTGTTGCTCATCCCGCTCTCGCTCTCGACATTTCCCTCACGGGCCTCCAGCTTCTATGCAGCCATGTCACCACGCGTGCGCTCCTGCCGCCCGACGCGATGTCCGGCCGACCTCGGGGCGAGAGTCTGCGAGTCCAGATGCAGCTTCCCCTGAAGAACGGTCGTTTCTCCCAGGTGGATGCCCGCTGCCGGGTCGTGGATGTCCGCAGGCATGATCCGGACCGTTTCCGGATCGGCGTGCGGTATATCTGGTTTGAAAACTACACCTACGACGACCTGGAGAAGTTCATAGACGACTGGCTGGGCTAACACGATTTCCGAATTCCACGGATCACTGCTCGCCACGAGTTCGTTGTCGACTACGGACCAACTGTAGCCGCCCACGGGCGGTTTTTTGATTTTCCGTTTCATTTGAATGAGGGGAAGGCATGACTAGATATCTTCTGATGTTGTTGAGTACAGGCCTGGTTCTTGCCGCCTGTGCCCAGGACGAAGACCGCGAGGCAATACCCGAGGCGGATCCGGAACCTGAACTGGGTGTGAACCTGGACAATCTCGATCGGGACGTGCGACCACAGGACGATCTCTTCCGTTTCGTCAATGGTGGTTGGCTGGAGCGGACCGAGATACCGGGAGACCGTTCCCGCTGGGGAGCCTTCGATGAGCTCAACCAGGAAGCAGAAGAGAACCTCCGCGAGATCGTGGAAGAGGTGTCCGAAAAGGAAGGCGTCGAGGAAGGCTCGCCGGAACAGATGATCCGGGACTTCTACCTGAGTTTCATGGACGAGGATACTGTGGAAGAGGCTGGAACGGAGCCGATCGAGGACCTGCTGGCGGAAATCGCCGATATTGACGAACGAGATGCGATCCCCGGGACCCTCGCCACCCTGCAGAAACGCAACGTGACCGGACCTTTCAGTTTCTTCGTGTCCCAGGATCCGCAGGACAGTGAACGTTATATAAGCATGTTGACGCAGTCCGGTCTGGGGCTGCCGGATCGGGACTATTATCACGATGACGGCGAGTCTGCCGAGCAGATCCGGAAAGCCTATGAGCAGCATGTCGCCCGCATGCTCGACCTGATCGATTACGATTCCCCGGAGGAGCATGCCGAACGCATCATGGCATTCGAGACCGAGGTGGCTGACAGCCACTGGACCCGCGCCCGGAACCGGGACCGGGTGGCCACCTACAATCTCAAGACCCTGGACGAGCTCCGGGAACTGGCGCCCGCCTTTGACTGGGATGCCTATATCGGCGCGACCGGCGCCGAGGACATAGAGGAGATTGTGGTACGCCAGCCCGACCACATGACCACGGCCGGTGAGATTCTGGAAGACATGGAGCTGGATCTGCTGCGCGCCTACCTGAGCTGGCATGTGGTACGCAATTATGCCTCCCTGCTTTCCTCGGAATTTGATGAGGCGCATTTCGATTTCTATAGCCGCACCCTGCAGGGCGTTGAAGAGCAACGGCCCCGCTGGGAGCGTGCCATCAATACCCTGAACACGGTCGTCGGTTTCCAGCTCGGCAAGCTCTACGTCGAGCGTCACTTCGAGGAGGATGCCCGGGAGCAGATGGCGGAACTGGTTGATAATGTCACCGCCGCCTTCGAAGTGACCTTGCGGGAAAACCCGTGGATGAGTGACGAAACCCGCGAGGAAGCCCTGGAAAAGCTGAGCTCCTTCAACACCAAGATTGGACATCCGGATGAAGGCGACTGGCGGGACTACGACGGTCTCGATATCGATGCGTCCGAACTGGTGGGCAACTACATGCGGTCGCGGGCATTCGAGTACGAACGGATGATCGGGCGTCTTGGAGAGGAAGTCGATCGTGGCGAGTGGTTCATGACGCCGCAGACAGTCAATGCCTACTATGCCCCGAGCATGAACGAGATCGTCTTCCCGGCTGCCATTCTCCAGCCGCCCTTCTTCGACCCGGATGCCGACAAGGCGGTCAATTATGGCGGCATCGGCGCAGTGATCGGCCACGAAATCAGTCATGGTTTTGATGATCAGGGCCGGCAGATGGATGCGGACGGCAACCTGCGGGACTGGTGGTCCGAAGGTTCGGAAGAAGAGTTCAGTGACCGTGCCCAGGTGCTGATCGATCAGTTCAGTACCTATGAGCCGCTGGAAGGCATGAATATCGATGGTGAGGTCACCCAGGGGGAAAACATTGCCGATCACGGTGGCTTGCGGGTGGCGCACCGTGCCTATCGCAAGGCACTTGACGGTGCGGAAGCCCCGGAAATTGAGGGTTTCACCGGTGACCAGAGATTCTTCCTCGGCTGGGGTCAGGTCTGGCGTACCCTGTATCGTGACGAGGCCTTGCAGCAACACCTGCAGACGGCCCCTCACTCCCCGGGTGAGTACCGGGTCAACGGCACGGTGGTCAACATGCAGTCCTTCTATGACGCTTTCGACGTCAGCGAGGGAGATGATCTCTATCTCCCGGAAGCCGAGCGTGCCGATATCTGGTAAGCGCTGAGCAGCATTCCTGAACGCGAAGGCCGGCCCCCAACGGGGCCGGCCTTTCTGATTCAGGGTTCATGCTGCCGATGCCGGCCTATTCCATCGCCGGCGTGTACCGCTCCAGAATCCGTTCCTTGGTCCCGTCCTCCCTCAGCTCCGCCAGTGCCCCGTCGAAACGCTCACGGATATCCGAATCCACGGATTCGAGGCTGAACATCAGGCTCACCGTGCCCTGTCGTACGGGATCGCCCAGGGCGCTGATTTCCCCTTCGATCCCGAGGCGGCGCTGGATGGAGTTGATCACGAAGGGATCGGCGAGAAAACCACCCAGATCGTGGTCGATCAGGCGCATGAGATTGATTTCGGTCAGGCGTGCATTAATGATCAGGTCACGGTACTCCTCCTTGTTGAGGACTTCCTCGACCTCGTCGCCGTAGACAAAGCCTTCGGTAACCCCGATCCGCCGCTCGGCTCGCAACATATCTTCCAGCGTCCGTCCCTTCAGGTCGGCCTGTTCCGCCGCGCGAACCCAGAGATTCACGTATTCTTCACGATAGGGTTCACTGAAATGGGCGTATTCCTTGCGCGCTTCGCTGACGGTCGCCCCCGGGACGATATCCACGTCGCCCTCCCGGACCATGCTCAGCAGACGGGCGAAATTGGCCTGCCTGTATTCAATTTCACAGTCGATCTTTTCGGCGGCGGCTTCAACCAGTTCGATATCCAGGCCGCTTACCTGTCCCCTCGGATCGAGGTAGTGGTAGGGCTCCCAGGGATCCCATCCCAGGGTCAGCTGGCAGTCGGGCGTTTCCTCGACCGCCGCGTCTTCCTCTTCCGGAGGCGGCGGGTCCCGGTCGTTGTCATCTTCCGGTGGTTCGCAGGCAAGGAGCATGACCAGGACGAGCAACCAGCCAAGCCAGAGCAAGGTCTTGTATTGATTCATGATCACCCCCTGCGCGATGCGCTGCGATTTGCTTGTCGGTGCTTACCCCAAGCTTAGTCGCCGGGCGCCATGGAGCAAGGAATATCGGCGTTCAGTCAGCCGATTTCGCCTGCATCGATCACGGCGAAGCTCATCTCCTCGCGGTCGTGATACAGATGTCGCGCGCGAATCCGCAGGCCGGGGCGCTGTGGGCGGATTCCCGCCTCCAGACGCTCGCTGAGCTCCCGCACACCCTGGTAGCGCCGTTTCATGGGCAACTTCAGGTTGAACAGCGCATGGCGGGCCCAGCCCCGGCTCAGCCAGTGGATCATGCGATCAGCGACCCGGGCGGGTTTGTCGACGATATCGCAGACCAGCCAGTCAACAGGCTCCGGGGGCGTCCAGGTGAAGCCGTCGGCACGCACATGGTGCAAGCCTGGGTGATCTGCAATTCCGCCATCCATCGGCCCATGATCCACGGCGGTGACTTCCAGTCCGCGGTCAATGAGGTGCCGGCTCCAGCCACCGGGTGCCGCGCCCAGATCGACCGCGTGCATCCCCGGTTGAAGCAGCCGTTCTCGTTCCTCTTCGCTCATCAGGGTCAACACTGCTTCCTCCAGCTTCAGCAGTGATCGGCTGGGAGCGCCGCGGGGCAAGCGCAGGCGGGGGATGCCCATCGGCCAGACCGGCTCGGCCCGGGGCAGGAACCAGCCGATCGCCACCTGGGAGGAATCCGGGAAGAAAAGGCTCAGGCGCGGGCCCACTGCACCATCCCCGATACGGTCTTCTGCCTTCAGGGCCCGCTCCAGATGCGGGCGGAAACCCCGCAGGAAGCGCGTCAGCGACTTGCCTTCATTGGTGTCGGGGTGGGCCAGTTCGACCCCGGCGAAACGCACGCCGGGCGGGAGATGGGCGAGGATCGGTGCCACACGGTCAGCGGCACTCAGTCCCGTCTGCCAGTGGCATTCGTAGTACACGCGGCGGGCGAACAGCGGTGCCTCACTCACCAGTTCCGACAGCCGGGGGGCGGCCTCGGGCAGGCTCAGTCGCAGACGGACATAGCCGGATCCGGCGGCAGCGATCGGATAGACCTCAGCCGGGCCGGACTCAGAAGCGCGCGTGGCCAGCTCCGCTGCAAGATCCTTTTCGAAGCCCGCCCGAGTGAGGCCCAGCAGGCCCGAGGGTGGCCAGGCGCGCAGCAGCGACTGCTCATCGCACTCTGCTCGCCCGTTCATTTCAGTCGGCCTCCCATGAAATCCTGCGCCGCTGGATGCTGGTGCTGGTTATAATAGTCCCTGTCGTCGAAATGACAGGGGAATGCCGGTGAATCATCGCAAGATAACACTCGTAAGTCTGCTGGTGCTGATTGCAGCGGTGATCGGCATGGGGTACTGGCTGCTCCCATCCGGATTTGATACCGATCTCGATCGGGTCGGCCAGGGACGACCGGCCGTCGTACTGGTCCATGATCACAACTATGTGGAAAGTGTTGAATTGATGGAAGCGGTGGATCGCGAACGCGGGGCCTGGGAAGAAGACGTGGATTTTCTGGTCGCCGATGTGCATCGGGAGGAGGGTCGCGATTTCACTGATCGTCATGGTGTGAGTGCCGTCACTCTGCTGGCCTTTGATGGCGAAGGTGAGCGGATCGGGATTCACACCGGCCGTGCGGATGTGGGTGCCGTGCGCAACTGGCTGGATGAGAAGTTTGGTCCTCAATGACCTCCCGCGCCGGATGCCGGCTCTGACCGAGGCCAGTGCCCCCTTGCTCAGGGCTTCACCAGAAATGACGGGTGAAGAACAGCGACACACTGCGTCCGTCAGCACCGCTGGCATAGCGTGCGCCCAGACCCCCGTCGTCCGGCAATGCCATGCGCAGTTCCAGGTATTCCCAGCGCCCTGCCCGCCAGTCCAGACTGCGGTCGGTGCGGCCATTGTCCTCCACCCGTTCCTCGCCGTCGTAACGACGCCACTCACTCCCGGCCGCCAGGGCCACCGCGCCCAGGTCCAGGTCCAGGCCCAGGGTGGCGAGTGACTCGTATTGCGTGATGTTCAGATCGTCGCCCCCCAGGCGCCCGCTCAGGTTCTGCCAGGTGTAGCGCGCCTTCCAGCGCAGGGCGAGACTGGAATCCCGGGGATGTCGGCCACCACCCCCGATGCCCAGCAACTGGCCACTCAGGCGCGGGGTGTTGGCCTCATCGGGAGCCCGCCAGCGGGTAGAAAGAAAGCCAAGCCGCAGATCCCCATGGAACCAGGGCCCGACACTCTCCCGGATACTTACCTCGAAGCCCTGTTGGCTCAGTTCACGGGACTCGCCATCGACCTCCGGGGATAGCTGTTCGGAGCTCAGCCGGGCCTCGTAGTCGAGCAGCTGACCGCGGTCAATGGCATGTGCCGGCGCCGCGAGGAGACCGGCAAGCAGGGCCCATGCCGCCAGCTGACTTCTTCTTGCCGCCCGGGTATCCCGCATAAATGTGACTCGACTCTGATCTTCACAGTAATATACCAGTGCGGGCCTGGTGCCATGCTCCCGTAACCTTTGGGTTGCGGGCGGGTGGGATTGCAACCAGGCCGCAGGCGGGAGGGGCAAGTTTTGGCACAAGGCCAGGCCAGACGAGACCGGTTCATCGGTTTTGCCGTGGTCCTCGCGGTGGGTCTGGGGGGGCTCGCGGGACTGTGGCAGGGCGTGGACGGTTTCACCCAGGATGTCAGCATGCGACTGGCGCCGGAACGCGATGCCGGTGACCAGGTGCTGCTGGTGGATATCGACGAAGCCTCGCTTGAGCGCTACGGCAGCTGGGAAAGCCTCGCCCCGGCGGTGGTCTCGGCGCTCCAGCTTGTCACCAGCGAGAATGCCCGCGTCAGTGCCGTGGTTCTCCCGCGTGACTGGGGGCTGGGGGGACCGGCAGCGGATCAGGCCCTGTCGCGCGCCATCGGCGAGGCGGACACGGTCCTTCTGGGGCTGCCGTACCGTTCCTGGCCGGCAGGCCGTCTGCCATCCGACCTGGGAGAATCGTGGCGCTCCGATTATCTCCAGCAGAGCCTGATCGAAGCAAAGCTTGACGACAGCCTTGGGGCCCGCACACAACGTCTGCTCGGGTTCGAGCGTTCGGTGCGTGACGGACGGCTTCTGCCCAGCTTTCCGGGACTGGTGGGCCAGGTGGACAGCGTCGGTTTCGTGCCACATGAGGCCGGCCGTGCCGAGGTCCGCCATCCGCCGGCCCTCCTGCGCCTGGATGACCATTATCTGCCCTCCCTGTCGCTGCAGCTGGTGACTCACGCCCTGGGCGGGACAGTGGCCGACATCCGCCCCGGTGAGCGTTCCGATATATCCGTTGGCGGTCAGCGCCGTCAGACCACGCTGGGTTACCGATTCCAGCCCCATTTTTATTCCGGTGACAGTGGAATTCAGCGGATTTCACTGGTGGATCTGCTGGGTGACCGGGGTAACGGTGAAACGCTCGAAGGGCGTGTTGTCATCCTGGGCAGCAGTGCCGGGCAGTGGGCTGACAGACTTCCCAGTCCCATCGGCAGCGAAATGAGCCCGGCCGAAGTCACCGCCCACCAGACCGCCGCCATACTGAATGATCACCTCTATTCGCCGCCGGACTGGATGATGGTGGCGCCCTGGGCGGTGCTGCTGGTGGTAGGGCTGTATCTGGCTTATCTCCTGCCGCGGGTGGGACTCGGCACCGGTATTGCCGTCACCGTACTCCTCACAATGGTGCTCATTAACGTGCAACTCATACTCGGCATGGCCCAAATGGTGCATCTGCCCCTGGCGATGCCGGTCATTGCACTGGTATCGGGGCATGTGGCGATCTGGTTGCGCCGTGTGGTATCGGAGCGCCGTGCCAGCTTCCGCGAGCAGCTGTCAGAGGCCAATCGCTTGCTGGCCGAATCTCTTCAGGCGCAGGGGCGGCTCGACGCAGCCTTTGATCGTTATCGCCAGAGTGAACCCAGCGAGGAACTGTTTGATCGTCTGTACAACCTGGGTCTTGATTTCGAAAGACGCCGCCAGTTTGCACGGGCCCAGTCGGTACTGCGTTACCTGCAGCAACTGGCCCCCGGATTTGCGGATGTGGATCAGCGCATCAAGCGGCTCGGGGTACTGGAAAGCAAGATGGCACTGGCCAGCACCAAGGGTGGCGCGCGTCCGCTGATTCTGACCGAGGACGGGATGCAGAAGCCCATGCTCGGGCGTTACGAAATCCAGAAGGAAATCGGTCGTGGCGCCATGGGTACGGTTTATCTCGGACGTGATCCACGCATCGGCAGGACCGTCGCCGTCAAGACCGTGGCCCTGTCCGAGGAGTTCGAGGGTGAGGAACTGGAACGGGTCACCGCGCGCTTCTTTCGCGAAGCCGAGACTGCCGGTCGCCTCAACCATCCCAGTATCGTGACCATTTACGATGTGGGCGAGGAATCGGATCTTGCCTACATCGCCATGGATTACCTCGACGGCTCCAGCCTACAGCGCTATACCCACCGCAAGAAGCTCCTGCCGGTTCCCACCGTTTTTGACATCGTGATCCAGGTCGCCGAGGCCCTGGATTATGCCCACAGTCACAATGTGGTGCACCGCGACGTCAAGCCCGGCAACATGATCTATGATCGCCGCACACGCCGCATCAAGGTGACTGATTTTGGCGTTGCCTGCCTGACTGACACCAGCAAGACCAAGACCGGGACGATCCTGGGTACACCCTCATACATGTCCCCCGAACAGATTCTCGGCAAGCGCGTGGATGGACGTTCCGATCTGTTTTCTCTTGGGGTGAGTTTCTACCAGCTCCTGCGTGGCGAACTGCCCTTCGAGGGTGAGCCGTTGGCAACCCTGATGTACAAGATCGCCAACGAAGCCCATCCGGATGTGCGTGCCCTGCGCCTCGATCTTCCGGCCTGCCTGAACCCGATCATGGATCGCTTGCTGTCCAAGGATCCGAAGGAACGCTTCCAGAGCGGCGCGGAACTGGCCGCCGCCCTGCGCCGCTGTCGCCGCGAAGCGGTGGCCCTCGCCGCCCGTGAAAAGGAAGGTACCGGTCAGTCGCCGCGTTCGGCAGCCTTCAGCCGGACCAGATAATACCGTGCTGCCTGCATGACCTTTGGTGCCAGGATCAGGGTGGCGATCATGGTCGGAATTGCCATCAGGCCGTAACCGGTGGTGATGAGATAGATCACGGCCTCGACCGTCGCCACCGCGCCGCCAATCACCAGGGCGGTGTAGAAATACTTGTACCAATGCTGATATTCGGCACCGATGAGAAAGCCGAGGCACTTCGCGCCGTAGTACCAGAAGGTGAACATGGTGCTCATGCTGAACACCACCACCAGCAGCGTGACGATCCACGGGCCGATCGGTCCGAGTGCTTCGGAAAAGGCGGTGGCGGTGAGTGCTGCCCCCGCCACGCCATCGTCCATGAGCTCCCAGGCACCGGTGGTCAGGATCACCAGCGCGGTGCAGGTGCAGACGATGAGCGTGTCCACCACGGGTCCGACCATGGCGACCGTGCCCACACGCACCGGCTCGCGGCTCCTGGTGGCGGTCATCGCCAGCACTTCGGTGCCGACCCCGGCCTCGTTGGAAAATGCCCCCTGACGGATGCCCACGATCATTACCCCGAGCAGGCCACCGATTGCCGCCTGGGTG
Organism: Natronospiraceae bacterium; assembly: GCA_007133205.1. Lineage (GTDB taxonomy): Bacteria > Pseudomonadota > Gammaproteobacteria > Natronospirales > Natronospiraceae > SLND01. Next base: position 35,169 of record SLND01000018.1, read on the forward strand.
TAGTCGCCGCGGAAGGCATCGGCAAAGATCAGGCGCAGGTATTCGGGGATGGCGGCGTAGTTCACCGCAAGGATGACGAAGGCACAGGCCAGATAGAGCACCACCATCGAGGGCACCAGGTAGCCGGCCACGCGGCCGATGCGCTTGATGCCACCGAAGATCACCAGCGCCACCACCGCGGCCACCCCGATCCCGAACAGGAGATTGAAGGTGCCCGCGGCGTCCTCGCTGATCACCTCGCGCGGGATCAGGATGGCATCGCGTACCGCCTCCGTGAGCTGGTTGATCTGGAAGATGGGCAGGGTGCCGATCAGGCCCGCGAGCGCGAAAAACACCGCCAGCGGCATCCACTTGCGCCCCAGGCCTTCGCGGATGGTGTACATGGTCCCGCCCTGGAGCTTGCCGTGGCTGTCGTAGCCGCGGTACATGAGCCCGGCGGTGCAGGTGAAGAATTTGGTCGCCACCCCCACCAGAGCGGTCACCCACATCCAGAACACCGCACCGGGTCCGCCCATGGAAATGGCCACGGCTACCCCGGCGATGTTGCCCAGTCCCAGCGTGCCCGACAGGGCGGTGGACAGCGCCTGGAAATAGTTGATGTCGCCCGGCGCATCGTGCTGGTCATAACGTCCCGTGAGCAGGCGAAACGCGATCGGGAACAGCAGGTAAGGCAGTGCCCGGGAATAGATGACGAAGAACAGGCCGCCCCCCACCAGAAGCAGGATCAGGGGCGGGCCCCAGAGAAAGTCGGACACGGCACTCAGGGCATTCTCGATCGCTTCCATTTCGGGCTCCAGGGAATGAATTTGCTGGTCAGGGCCGACCATACGCTACCGGCCTGTCCCCGGTTTCCACAAGTTGCCCCTCAACGCCATCCGTGCGCTGCGTTCTGCCAGGGAGGGGACAATGGTCGATCAACAACCAAGAGACACGCTTGACCTCAAACGATGCCCGATCAGGACTCTCCGCTTGTACACTGGTCCCCTTGACTGCTTGTTACAGGGGCTGGTGATGACAGCAAGGATTGATCTTCGCAGCGACACCGTGACCCAACCGACTCAGGCCATGCGTCGTACCATGGCCGATGCCGAGGTGGGTGATGACGTGATGGGCGAGGATCATAGCGTGAATCGTCTCGAGGCGATCTCTGCCGAACGCTGCGGAATGGAGGGGGCGGTGTTCGTGCCCTCGGGCACGCAGGGCAATCTTGCCGCGATGATGGCCCATTGCGGGCGTGGCGAGGAAGTAATCCTCGGCCACGATGCCCACACCTATATCAATGAAGGTGGCGGCATCGCCGTCCTCGGTGGGGTCCAGCCACAGGTCCTGGAAATGGACGCCCGGGGCCAGATGGATCTGGAGGCGGTGGTCGCTGCAATCAAGCCTGATGATCCGCACCACGCGGTCACCCGCCTGCTGGCCCAGGAAAACACCCACCACGGTGCGGTGGTGTCGCGTGAATACCTTGCGGATGCCGCTGCCCTGGCACGTCGGCACGGGCTGGGACATCACCTCGACGGGGCGCGGGTCTTCAATGCCTCGGTCGCCGAGAACATCGAGGTCGGCGAGATCCTCAGGTACTTCGACAGTGTGAGTTTCTGTCTTTCCAAGGGGCTCGGCGCGCCTGTGGGTTCGGTGGTCTGCGGGCCGCGAGAGCTGATGAAGCGGGTGCGGCGCTGGCGCAAGGTCCTTGGTGGCGGCATGCGCCAGGCCGGGATTCTGGCTGCCGCCGGCATCCACGCCCTGGAACATCACGTGGCGCGGCTCGCCGACGACCATGCCCGCGCCCGGGCCATGGCCGAGGCCCTGGAAAACCTCGACGGCCTGTCGGTGCGTTATACCGGCACCAACATGCTCTTTGTCACCCCGCCGCGCGAGCGTGTCGCGGCCATTGTCGAGGCTCTGGCGGACGAGGGGGTGACGGTCAAGGCGGCCCCGACCCTGCGTCTGGTGACTCATCTTGATGTGCCGGATGAGGCGGTGGCCGTGGTCAGGCGCGGATTCGAGCGCGGCCTGGCGGCGGGGGCCGCATGACGCAGGCCGGTTATCCTTCCCCCGGCGCACGGGTATTCTGTATCGGACGCAATTACGCCGATCACGCCCGCGAGATGCGAGCCGACCTGCCCGAGCGCCCGGTGATCTTCATGAAGCCGCCTTCGAGCTGCCGGCCACCGGGAGAGGTGGCTTTCCCGTCCGGCCACGGCCGGGTCAACTTCGAGGGTGAGCTGGTGGCAGTGCTCTCCGGTGATCCCCGGGATCCCGTTGCCGGTGCCGCCCTGGGGGTGGACCTGACCCTGCGCGAGCTGCAGGCCGAGCTCAAGGAAAAGCGTCTGCCCTGGACGGTGGCCAAGGCCTTCGACGGCAGTGCCCTGCTGGGCCCGGTGACGCCGCTTGATGCGGCCGCCTTCAACGAGCTCGAGTTTCATGTTCGGGTCAATGGCCGGCCACGGCAGCACGGCCTGGCCGGGAATATGATCTTTTCCTGTGACGAGATCATTGCCGAATTGACGCGTTACTGGAAACCTGAATCCGGGGATCTCTTGTTCACGGGGACCCCTGAAGGCGTCGGCCCGGTGCATCCCGGGGACCTGATTACCATGGAAAGCCCACAACTGGGAGGTGTCGAATGGCGTCTCAGCTGATGCACGAAAGCCGCCGGGTCCAGGCGCTCGGCATGATCGGATGGCTGCTGCTGTGTTTCGCGGTCGCGGCTTTTGGCGGCATGTTTGCGCCCGGGGAATGGTATGCCGGCCTGGAGCGTCCGGCCTGGACACCGCCCGACTGGCTGTTTGCACCGGTCTGGACCCTGCTCTATGTGATGATGGCGATTGCCGCCTGGCAGGTCTGGCGCCTGACCGGATTCCGGGAGGGCAAGGCGCCGCTGAGCGCCTTTATCGTGCAATTGCTGATGAATGGCCTGTGGTCGGCCATCTTCTTCGGTCTCCAGGCTCCGGGACTGGCCCTGATCTGGATTCTGCTGCTGTGGCTGGCCATCGGTGTAACCCTGTTCCTGTTCAGCCGGGTCAGCTGGAGCGCCTCTGCCCTGCTGTTGCCCTATCTGCTCTGGGTCAGTTTCGCGGCCGTGCTCAATGCGGCTTTCTGGTGGCTGAATTGAGATGTCGGCATGAGTGAATCAGGATCTTCCGGACCATCGAAGCCGCGCCGCGAGGTTCGCTTCGCGGCAAAGGATGAACCGCTGCGCGAGGACGTCAGCGAACTGGGTGCCATGGTCGGTGCCATGTTGCGCGAGCAGGGCGGGGTGGATTTCTTCGAGCGGGTGGAAGCGGCGCGCAAGGCCGCGATCCGTCGCCGCGAAGGCCATCGCCATGGCGCGAAGGAACTGGCGGCGACGGTTCGTGACCTTTCCAGCGAAGAAGCTTCGGAGCTGACCCGAGCCTTTTCCACCTGGTTCCAGATGGTGAACCTGGCGGAACGGGTCCACAGGATCCGTCGCCGCCGGGACTACGAACGCGAACAGCTGCCCCAGCCGGAGGGTCTCACCGCGAGTCTTGAAGCCCTGCGCGAAGCGGGTCTCGATCCCGCGAGCCTGCTGGAGACCCTGGGCCGGGTGCGTTTCGGTCCCACCTTCACCGCCCATCCCACCGAGTCCATGCGGCGTTCCCTGCTCGAAAAGCAGCAGCGCATCGCCCGACGTCTGGTGGAGAAGGACGACCCCGAGCTGACCCCCCGCGAGCGACAGGCCCTGCTGGCCCGGGTTCGAATGGAGATTACCGCCGGCTGGCAGACCGAAGAGCATCCGAGTGAACGGCCCACGGTCGCCGATGAACGCGAACACGTTCTTTTTTACTTCACCGAGGTCCTCTACAGCATTCTTCCCCCCTTCTACGAGGCACTGGAACAGGGCCTGCGCGAGACCTGGCCGGAGGCCGAGCTGCCCGAACGCTTTCCCGCCCTGGTCCAGTTCGGATCCTGGGTCGGTGGCGACATGGACGGCAACCCCAATGTGACGGCCGATACCGTGCGCGATTCGCTTCACGAGCACCGCGCAATGATCCTCCACAGCTATCTGGGCGAGCTCAATTCGCTGTACCGGCGTCTGAGCCAGTCCCGCTCACGGGTGGGGATCGACTCCAGTCTCGAGGATCGCCTCGGGCATTATGCCAATGACTTTCCCGGCACCCTGCAGGAGATCCCCCCGCGCCATCGCGACATGCCTTACCGGGTGATGAGCCGCATGATTCAGGCGCGCCTGCGAGCCACCCTGCGCGATCTGACCGGCGCTTATGATTCGGCGGAGGAACTGGTTGCGGATGTCCGGCTCATGCACGACAGCCTGGCAACCCATCAGGGACGTCACGCCGGCCTGTTTTCGGTTCGCCGCCTGCTGCGACGGGTCGAGACCTTCGGCTTTCATCTCGCCTCGCTGGATATCCGGCAGGATTCCGAAGTCCATCGCTCGGCCGTGGGGCAACTGCTTGGCATTGCCGACTGGTCGCAAAGAGAGGCTTCAGAACGGATCGAGCTCATGCGTGCCTGGTTGCTCGAGCCTGCATCTCCACAGACCGACAGCGAGGAGATGGAAAGCACCCTGGAGGTCTTTCGTGCGATTGCCGAGTGTCGCGAACGTTATGGTGCGGAAGCGATCGGCAGCTACATCATCAGCATGGCGCGTGGACCCGAGGATCTGATCGCGGTGCTGGTGCTCGCCCGCGCCGCCGGTCTGGCAAATGATCAGGGCCAGGTGCCGCTGGATATCGTGCCTCTGCTGGAGACGGTGCCCGATCTGCAGGCCGGCCCGGATATTTTCCAGCGTGCGCTGGCCGATCCCGATTACCGGGCCCACCTGGCGGCGCGCGGGGATCATCAGGAAATCATGGTGGGCTATTCCGACAGCAACAAGGAATCGGGCATTGCCGCCTCCCGCTGGGCGGTCTATCGCACCCAGACCGAACTGGTGCGGGCCGCGCAGGAAGCCGACATCGAACTGTCCTTCTTTCATGGCCGTGGTGGATCCGCCAGTCGCGGTGGCGGCAAGGTCCATTCGGCGATCATGGCGGCGCCGGAGGGAAGTATCCAGGGGCGCATGCGGGTCACCGAGCAGGGCGAGGTCATCCATGCCAAGTACGGCCTGCGCTCGATCGGCATGCGCAGCCTCGAGCAGGGGGTGGGTGCGGTCCTGCGTGCCGCCACATCCGGCCAGCTGGCCCGGCCGCGCCCCGAGTGGCTGGAGGTGATCGAAACCGTCGCCCGGGCCAGTCGCGCGGCCTATCGCGAGGACATCTACACCAGTCCTGATCTGGAAGCCTTCTTCCACGAGTTCACGCCGATCGATGTCATCCAGCGCATGGCCATGGGCTCGCGCCCGGCAAGCCGGCGCAAGGGGCAGGGGGTCGGAGACCTGCGCGCCATTCCCTGGGTCTTCGCCTGGACCCAGTGCCGGGTTCTCCTGCCCGGCTGGTACGGGCTGGGTCAGGGTCTGGCCGCGGCGGTGGAGGCGCATGGCGAGGCGGCGGTGAACGATGCCGCCCGCAACTGGCCCTTCTTCTCCGTCATGCTCTCGGATGTCGAGATGGTGCTCAGCAAGGCCGACATGGACATTGCCGACAAATACCTGGATCTTGTCGACCCCTCACGCCGTCCCCTGTTCGCCGGCGTCCGCGCGGCCTATGATGACACCGTGGCGCGGTTGCTGGCGGCCAAGGGGCGCGACCAACTGCTCGACGACGACCCTGGCCTGGCCCGCGCCATCCGTTTGCGCAATCCCTACGTGGATCCGATGAGCCTGCTTCAGGTGGACCTGCTTCAGCGGTGGCGGGCTGGCGGGCGCGAGGATGAGGGACAGCTCAACGCCCTGATCGCCACCGTCAACGGGATTGCGCAGGGGCTGCAGAATACCGGCTGAAGCAGAAAACAACCTGGTCGGGAAACCGGAGCCACCCCTGGGCGGTCTCAGGCAGGGGCGGAGCTTATGATACAGATGCGGGAGACAAGCTGATGTGGAGCGCAATTCAATGGTTGGCGGGCATGAGTCTGGTATTGATTATGGCCGGCTGTAGCGGTACCCACGCTGCAGGAGGGGATGGGCCGCTTGATTTCGAGGAACTGGCCCGCGGCAGCTTCAGTGAGGTCAAGGACGAGCAGATGCTCGTGATTCGCGACCGCGATCGGTTTCGAAGTGTCTGGCGGCAAACGGGACGTTCGGGTGATCCGCCGGAGGTGGATTTCGACAGCGAAATGGTGGTGGCCGCCTTCGTCGGCGAGCGCCGAACCGGTGGTTACAGTATTCGCCTGCGCGAAGCCGAGGCCCTTGGTGACGAAATCCATCTGAGGCTCCGGATAGAGGAGCCGGGTCGGGGTTGCATGGTGACTCAGGCCCATACTCAGCCCTGGCAGATCGTAAAATTGCCCAGGGTGGAGGGCTCGGCAAAATTCGATGTGTATCGCGACACGGTCGACTGCGACTGAAACCTCAACCGTTGTCCCACAATTGCCGGGAGCGAGCATTGAAAGCGGTATTCCTGGACCTGGATACGGTCAGCCTGGCCGATGAGATTGCATTGGACGCACTCCGCGAGTGCCTTGATGAGCTTGAAGTGTATCCCCACTCGGCGCCAGCCACGATTCCAGAGCGCGTTGCTGACTGCCAAGTGCTGATCACCAACAAGTGCCGGATTACCGCCGAAATCATGGATGCGGCCCCCGGGCTGGAAATGATCTGCCTGGCGGCGACCGGTTTCGATAATGTGGATGTGGACGCGGCACGGCAGCGCAATATCGCGGTCTGCAATATCGTCGCCTATGCGACCCCCTCGGTCGTCCAGCATACCTTTGCCCTGATGCTCACACTCAACCAGCGCCTTGATGACTATCGGGAGCGCCTTCGGCAAGGTGACTGGGAGCGCAACCCGCATTTCACCATGCTCGACTATCCCTTTCATGAACTTTCCTCGCGCCGGCTCGGGATCGTGGGCTACGGGGAACTGGGGCGGAATGTGGCCCGGGTTGCCGAGGCCTTCGGTATGGAGGTGTTGATCGCGGAGCGGGCGGGTCGCTCACCCCGCCCGGGACGTCTGCCCCTGGAAGCCGTGCTGGAAAGCGCCGATATCCTCACGCTCCACTGTCCCCTTAATGAGGAAACCCGTCACCTGATCGATGCCGGGGCGCTGGAACGAATGCCCTCGCACGCTCTGCTGATCAACACCGCCCGGGGTGCGGTCGTGGATGAGGCCGCGCTGGCCGATGCGCTGCGGCAGGGAAAGATTGCCGGGGCAGGGATCGACGTACTCAGCCAGGAGCCGCCGGTGGATGGCAATCCGCTGCTGGATGAGGGCATTCCCAATCTCGTACTCACCCCGCACATCGCCTGGGCCGGGGTTGAAGCCCGTCAGCGCGCAATCACCGAAATTGCCGCCAATATCCGCGCCTACCAGGCCGGGGAAAGCCGCAACCGGGTCGATTGAGTGGCCTCGCTCAAGACCGCCAAGAAATGGATTGGCCGCAGGAGAGACATTCCTGTCTCGACAATCGCGGTGGATTCTGCCGCCACCCTGTCGATCCTGGAAAGGCTCTCCTACAGCCAGGGTTCAAATGTTTTTCTCTGTGTCTCTGCGCGAGGCAGTGTTCCATCGCAGCGGATGGGCTGCCTTCACCCGGTCAGCAGATGCTCGAATACGCGCGCGCCACCGAGATAGGTGCCGGCCGCCGAGCCGATACTGACAAAAAGAAAGACCAGGAGAGTGCGCGCGACCCGGTTGTGCCACCAGCCTCGTGCCTGGGCGACATCGTCACGCAGGCTCTGAAAGTCCGCCACGCGGGGTTGTCGGACCACCAGTTCGATTGCCGCCGCAACAAAGCCTGCCCCGATGGTGGGATTGAGTGAAGTCAGCGGAGCGGCCAGCAAGGCCCCGACAATGGTCACCGGATGGGCCAGCGCGAGCGTGGCCCCCAGCGCGGACAGGGTGCCATTGATCAGAATCCAGTCCCCGACCATGGCCAGACCGAGTTCCGTGCTGCGATAAAAGCCTGCCGCGAAACCGGACAGGATGATGGCCACCACCACCCAGGGCAGCACACTGGGCCAGCGCGCGGGGCGTGGCGTGGCCTCCAGGCTGCGCCGGAGTTCCGGGTCCTCGTCCTGTTCCTTGAGGGCCTCGGCCAGGCCACGCAGGTGGCCGGCCCCGACCACCACCAGGACTTCCCGGGGGGAATCTTTCGCGGCGGCGGTTTCTTCAAGCAGACGCTGGGCCATGTAGCGGTCGCGTTCCGCCACCAGCTTTTCATAGAGTCCCGCGGAGCGCTCGGCCAGTTCACTGAAACTGCTTTCCAGAATGTCGCCCTCCTTGAGCTTTTCCACCTCCGCCTCGGAGACCGTCTCGCGGCTGAACAGCGAGGCGAACAGGCCTGACAGCAGCGGCAGGCGCTGCCACCAGGGCAGGGAGCGATAGACCCTTTTGAGTGTGATGGAGACTTCCCGGTCCACCAGCCAGACGGGTTTGTTGCGTGCCTCGGCGGCGTCTTCCGCAGCCCGCATTTCAGCCCCGGGCTCGGTGCCGAGCTGTTCGGCCAGGCGGCGCTGGTAGGCGCCCAGGAAGAGGTTCGCCGCCACCATGCCGGCCTTGCCTTCCCTCAGCACCCGGAACAGATTCATCTCGGCCAGCGCTTCCGGCTCGCGCATGGCCCGGTGCCGGGTCGGACAGAGTTCGATCGCCACCGCGTCAAAGTGCTCCTCGGCTGCCAATGCGGCCGCCTCTTCGGCACTGGCTCGCGACACGTGGGCCGTGCCGAGCAGGGTGTAGCGGACGCCGTTACGCGTCACGATTTCACGCGGGCCTTGAGTCACTGCGTGATCTCCATTTCCAGGGAGGCAAGGAAGGGGCTCCGGGCTCGTCAGGTCCTGCCTTTCGCGATCGGAAGCCTGTTCGTAACAAGGCGCGTAGTGTAGCGAAAGCATCCGGTCGGCACGAACCCGCGCCAGGACCCCGCCCGATGCCGGATTTCGGAGCCATGTCTCGGCACCGGATTGTTCCGGCCCTGTTGTGCGCTTGAACAGAGCGCGCGATGATGGTGGGCATACGAGTTTTGGAGTGATAACGATGTATCGCAGACAGATGTGTCCCGCTTCGGTGGCAGCCGGCATGGCAGTACTGGTTCTGGTCATGAATCTGACTGCCTGTGCCGCCGGCACCCATCACGAGGCTTCGGAATCTTCGGCGCAAACCCACGAGGCTGCTGCGCCGGAGTCCATTGATGTGCGGGATCTGCTTTCCGCGCGCGAATTCAGCGAGGCCGGTCTGGAGGCGCTGGATGATGAGGAACTTGAAGCACTCAACCAGGCTCTCGCGCGGCATCTGAGCGACTCAGCCGGGGACGAGGCGCATGCCGCCTGGGAAGCCAGCGAAGAGGATCCCCTGGCTACCTTCGGCCTGGAGAATGAGCATCCGCGAGCCGCTGAGATCAGCAGTTTCAGTGCCCGTATCAAGGGCCGTCTTGACGGTTGGGAGCGCGGTACCCGCCTTGAGCTCGATAACGGCCAGGTCTGGGAAGTGGTGGCGGATCGCTCCACCCGCATTTCGCCGGCCCTGGACGACGCGGAAGTGACCATCCGGCGTGGTTTCATGGGCGGTTTCCGGCTGCGCGTGGACGCCCACAACCGTAGCACTCAGGTGCGGCGGGTCGAGTAAGCCTGGCGTCGCTGAAGAGCGCAAAAGAGAAGGGGCACAGACCTGGCGACGGGCAGAGGGGGGAGTCCACGCTTTGCTACCGGAGGGGGGGTCCGGGCAAAGAGAGGTTTCTGCTTTCGGCAATCCCGCCGTCCTAGGGTCTGTGCCCCTTAGACCGTGGATTTTGTGCCCCCGCTTTTCAGCGGGTTTACCTTTTCGTGCGAAACCGGAATAAACCCTAGTGTAGACCGGCTGGCGTTGTGATACAAGCCTGACCGGGTTCAGTCAGGCTTTGTCTCTGCCCGATGCTGGCATCATCATCCGACCCGCTTCAGCGCGGCATGATCTTGAGTGGCCCCGGCTGGCTGGCATAAAAGGCGGCCAGGTCACGCAGTTCCCGATCATCAAGATTCTCGACCAGCGGCGCCATGGTCGCCGAATCCCGGCTGCCGTCCTGGTACTGTTTGAGTGACTGGTAGAGATAATCGGCGTACTGCCCGGCAATAATCGGGCTCGGTGGCTGCATGCCTTCCGGGCTGTTGCCATCAGTTCCATGGCAGGCCTGGCATCCGGCATCTTCGGCAATCTGCCCCCCGCGATCCGGGTTACCGATGCTGCGAGCACGGGGATAGGCCCGCTTGTCTTCCCGCCCGACCCCGGCAAGGTAGGCGGAGATATCGCGAATCTGCTCTTCGCTCAGAGCCTGGCTCTGACCCACCATGGTCGGATGCTGGCGGTTGGTCTCGCGGTAATTCTGCAGTGAGTCGACCAGATAGGCTTCATGCTGGCCGGCAATGCGGGGCACCTTGTAGGTGGGGTAGGCGTTGGTATAGCCCTCAACACCGTGACATCCCACGCAAGTCTCGGCCAGGATGCGGCCGCGCTCGGTATCTTCTTCCGCCCAGGCAGTGCCAATGCCTACCAGACAGCTCAGGGCCAGGGTCATTACTGTGTTGCGCATGATTTCAGAATCTCCGGGGTCTGTCCGTGCCGGAGGCGGTGGTCTACCGCCGGATGTTGTTGCTTGAAATTGCTTGTCAGAAACCGCGAAGGCGCAAATGTATCAGATTCCGTCGCTGATTTCTGCCCGCCATTCCCGGGAGCGGTGCATGGCCTGGCGGCGGCAGGTACACTGGCCCGAGCCTGAATCCGATCGCTGGAATCGAGCAAGGAGGAAGCATGTTCTTGGTGGAGATGTTGAAGCAGCAATCGCGTACGCGTCTGGCCGGTTGGCCCCTGGGCTTGCTGAGAATTGCCACGGGAATCATGTTTCTTGCTCCGGGCTGGCGCAAGGTCAGTACCGACTGGTCGGCCCAGGGTTTCATCGAGGCCAGTGTCGCCGGTTTTCCCGACAGTGATGACCGGGCGGGTGCCTCCGGAATCTACGCCTGGTTTCTGGAAAACATCGTACTGGCCGCGCCCGCCCTGTTCAGTTTTCTCGTCGCCTGGGGCGAGCTCCTGATCGCACTGGCCCTGATCTTCGGGGTGGCCAGCCGCCTGGCGGCAGCCCTGGGGGCCTTCATGCTGCTCAACTTTCATTGGGCCAAGGGGATCGATTTCTGGTCCGCGGGCAATTACGACGCCCTGTGGGTCCTCATATTCCTTGTCCTGGCCTTGACCGCCGCCGGCCGGGTCTTCGGTGTCGACGACTATCTTTATCGGCGCTGGCCGCGAGGTCGCTGGATCTGGTAGACGCCTGCTCCGGCCCTGCCGCGCGGCATTCGAATGGTCCGGTGCCGGGAGACCGGGCCGTCAGGGCTCCCGGAACCCGGCACCGGTTGCCGCGGTCTGAACCTGCATCATCCGAGAAGTTGATTGATCCATGTTTCTGAGACTGTTTGTAGCCATGCTGTTTGCCACGGTGCTGGTCGTGACCGGCATGTCCCTGGCCGTGAGCTGGTTCTATGATGCGGAAGACGAGGGTGATTCGACCTACGAGTTCATGAACCGGGTCGGCCTGACCACCCTGGAGGAGTATCCCGAGCTTCAGGAAGAAGCGGAGGAGCCCGAGTTGCCGGAGTTCGAGCCGACCGAACGCCCCGAGCGCGAGGTTCAGGGCTTCGTGCAGCTGGAATTCACGGTCCTGCCCGACGGCAGTGTGGAAGACGTTGAAGTGATTGGCGCCCAGCCCTCCGGGGTATACGAGGAGCGGGCACGACAGCAGATTCGTGCGCGCAATTTTGCCCATCAGGCGGATCCGGAAGCCACCGACGGCGTAAGGCGCACCGAGATCGTGGATTTCACGGTTCCCGCCAGCGAGCTGCAGGACCGCTGAGGGCCGCCCGGCGGGCGGCCTTACACGATCTCACATGGTCTCAGGCCGGCACCTCCGGATTGAGGCTGTAGGTGGCCGTGATACTGGCCTCTCCCAGTACATGCCCCTCGATCGCCTTTTCCACATCCGCGGCCCGGAAGCCTTCTGCTACCGGCACCGATTCCAGTGAAGTAGCGATCAGTCGGAACCGGTAACGGTGGGGAATCTCGTCGTTCCAGGGCGGGCAGGGACCATCGTAGCCAAAATACTCACCCCCCATGTCCGGGTCTCCGGCGAGAAAGTCCGTGTAGTCATTCCTGCCCTGGCGGCTTCCCGGCGGACCCTCGGGATTGCGTTTGCCACCGGCGGTCACGCCGCGCGAGCACTGCCCCTCCGCGATCTCCTCCAGGGCCGGATCGATGTCCACCATGGCCCAGTGGCAGAAATCAACGCGCGCCAGATCCGCGGAAACGGTCCGCCCCTCCTGGTTCACGTCGTCGGCCTGGCTCGGTGCATCGGGATCGATGCAGAGCAGGACCAGGGAGCGGGTGCCTTCGGGCAGATTCGCCCAGCGAATCGCCGGGTTGAGATTCTCGCCCAGGCGCATGTGTTCGTCCGCATCCTGGACACCGAACGCGAATTTCTCCGGGATGACGCCATTGTCCTCGATACCACCGACATCCAGTTTCATGAGTGGACCTCCTGTGTCGGGTTAGAATGACCGCAATGTAACAGATCACCGAGGCAGTCTCATGATGGTAAAACCTGCGGTTCGGGGCGAGCCCCTGACTGTCCCTGGACCTGTTGGCGCGCTTGAAGCCCTGCTCGAAGGCCCGAAGGATCCGAGCCGGGCGGTGGCGGTGGTGTGTCACCCCCATCCGCTGCACCAGGGCAGCATGCACAACAAGGTCGTGCACAGTCTGTCCCGCGCCTTTGCCGCTGCGGGAGCGCGGGTCATGCGCTTCAACTTTCGTGGCGTGGGCGAGAGCGAAGGAAGGTATGACGAAGCACGCGGGGAGACCGATGATGCCGTTGCCGTCGCCCGCTGGATGCGCGAGCAGCACCCCGAATGTCCGCTGTGGCTGGGGGGCTTTTCCTTCGGAGCCCAGGTTGCGCTGCAGGCCGCTGGCGAACTGGATCCCGCCCTGCTGGTGACCGTGGCCCCGCCCGTGCCCCGGTTCATTGAGAACCCGCCGCGCCGGCCGGCTTGTCCGTGGTTGCTGGTGCAGGGGGAGGCCGACGAGGTGGTGGATCCGGACACGGTGATTCAGTGGGCCCGGAGCGACAGCCCCCGGCCCGAGCTGGTAACCCTGCCGGACACCAGTCATTTCTTTCATCGCCGCCTCGGCGAATTGCAATCGCGGGTGACCGAATTCCTGGAGGCGCATTCCGACAGGGAGGCGATATGACGCCCCTGCCCGGGAAGTTGCGGAAAGGGGCGCCCATTGCCGACCGGACCGGCAATGTCCTTGCCTGCCTGCTGAGCACGGTACTGCTGCTGACCTGCGGGGCTGCCACGGCCAATGATCTGCGCCTGTTCGGCGAAATGACCCAGGAAGAGTTTCGCGAGTTGTCCGAGGACCTCGGTGGCATGACGAGCTACAAGGGCCTGGCCACCGCCGAACCGGGTCCGGGCCTGGGCGGCTTCAAGCTCGGGGTGGATGCCAGTCAGACCCGGCTGGCCAATCCCGAGGCCTGGGAGCGGGCCACCGGCGAATCTTCCGATGCGATCCTGGGTGCCCGGCTGCGAGGAAGCATGGGCCTGCCCCTGGGCTTCGATGTCGCCGGCTTCTATACCAATGTGCCGGACTCGAATGTGAGTGTGTACGGTGCGGAAGTGCGCTACTCACTGGTGGAGGGCGGTGTGGCCGTGCCGGCGGTTCAGGTGCGCGGAGGATTCAGTGAAATCTCCGGCGTGGGTGATTTCGACTATTCGACCCGACACCTGGATATGGTGTTCTCCCGTGAATTCGGCATTGCCACGCCCTATCTGGGTGCCGGACGGGTCTGGAGTGACAGCGAGCACCACGGTGAGCATCCGATACTTGACGATGGACTGGAGCGTGAACGCTTCCACCAGGATCGTTATTTCGGGGGAGCGGTGCTCAGTCTGGCGCTGGTGGATCTGGCCCTGGAGTACGAACGGGTGGGCAGCACCAATACCCTGAGCACCCGGGTGGGCTTCAGTCTCTGAGCCCCCCTGGAGATTCCGTGTCGGGTGGCCGGCTCCTTCAGTACTGGCGCCGGAAATGGATCTCGGCATGCTCGTCCGAGTCGCGCGGTTGCACCCGGATACTGAAATCGAGGGTCTCCCCGGAAGAGATTCGGGTGGTTCCGATATAGTAGATCGCTTCGTCCTCGCTGATCTTTTCCATCCGGAAGCGCTTCATCTGGGCATTGAGGTTGACTGCTTCGGCCTCAATGTCGGCTTCCACCGGGACCGGGCCGTTGTCTCCGTTCCTGCGGTGAACCGCGATGTTCAGCAGTACCCGATTGTCGCTGCGGGTGATGTTGTATGCCCGCGCCACCTCTTCCGGCAGCGTGCTGGTCTGGATCGCGTTGTAGTAGATGACGTGCTTGTCCGTCTCCTTGGCCCGGTCGCCTGCCGATATCCCGGGCGCGACCACGAGAAGGACAATCAGGCAGAGAGCCGTTGGTACACGCATCGCATCCCCCTGAATTTTCCTGGACCCAGCTTCAGTCTAGCCTACATGCGCACCAGAAAGGGCGGGAGCAGGCCCTGGACCAGCAGAAAGAGAAAAAACAGGCCGATGATCGCCGCCATCGGCGTCAGGTCCAGGCCGCCGGGCCTGGGAACCACCCGCCGGATCGGCTCCAGCAGGGGGCGGTTGAGCTGCCACAGGACGGTCAGGGCCGGGTTGTGGCCCTGGGGGTTGAGCCAGCTGACCACCACCTGGATCAGGATGGTGAAGATGAACAGGCCGATGAACAGGACCACCAGCTTGAGCAGGGCATAGAGGGGGAGTTCCAGGGCGCCGGGATAACCCATTTCCGGGTAGCTGGCGGTGTAGATGGCGGACAGGAGCGTCACATTGATCGCCTGGAGGATGAACATCACCAGGACCGCGGCCAGGTCATAGCCCCGCCAGCCGGGAATCAAGCGGTGCAGGGGAGACAACACCGGGTTGGTGACCCGAATCACCAGCTGGCTGATGGGGTTGTTGTAGTCGGCGCGGACCTTTTGCAGCAGAAAGCGGAGAATCACGGCCAGCGTATACAGGCCGAACAGGGTATTGACCAGAAAGGCCAGGGGTGTGGTGAAGGTTGCGGCGATTGCCATGCTCTGACTTCTCCTTGCTGTTGCTGTCCCGTCGGCGGCCTGGTGGCTGCGTCTGTCCGAATGAAGAGCGCTTCAGGCCTGGCCGAATTCCTCGGACAGGCTGCGTGAGCGATCCCGCGCCGCCTTCAGCGCACGCTCGAAGCTCTCACCCAGCCCTTCCGACTCCAGAACCTCCAGGGCAGCTGCGGTCGTTCCCCCGGGCGAAGTCACCTTGCGCCGCAGACTGGCCGGGTCGTCTTCCCCTTCGACCGCCATGCGGGCAGCTCCCAGGGCGGTCTGCAGCACCAGTTTTTCCGCGACCTCGGCGGGCAGATCCAGTTTTTTCGCCGCCTCGATCATTGCCTCCATCACCAGGAAGAAATAGGCGGGGCCGCTACCGGAAGTCGCGGTTACCGCATCCATGTGATTCTCGTCATCCACCCACAGGGCCAGACCCACCGCCTCCATGATGGTCTGGGCCGTGGCCTTCTCGTCCTGACTCACCTCGGGATTGGCATAGAGTACGGTTGCGCCCGCCTGCAACAGTGATGGTGTGTTGGGCATGGCCCGCACGATCCGTGGGTCGCCACCCAGCCAGCGCCGCAGGTCCGGTTCCCGGATCCCGGCAGCGATCGACAGCACCAACGGCCCGTTTTCCGCAACCGCTGCCCGGATCTCCTCCGCTGCTTCGGCAAGAACCTGCGGTTTGGTGGCCAGGACCACCACGTCCGCGTGGGCGGCGGCTTCGGAGTTCTCCTGGGTAACATTGACTCGGTGACGGTGGCGGTGACTGTCGATCTGGTCCACGAAGGGATCCGCGACCCAGATTCGTTCCGGCGGGTGCCCCCCGGCGATCAGCCCTCCCACCAGACTGTGGGCCATGTTGCCGCCGCCGATGAAGGCAATGGTCTGCTTGTCCATGCGTCCTCCGTAAATGCGAGATGCGCTGTGCCGCCTGCGCGGTGGCGCAATGATAGCAGCCCTTGCCGGTTATCCGGCGGGTCTTGGGCCGAACAGGGCGCTGCCCACCCGGAGCAGGGTGGCGCCTTCCGTCACCGCTGCCTCCAGATCCCCCGACATGCCCATCGACAGTGTGTCGACGGCATGCCCCCGGGCCTGCAGTTCCTCGTAGAGGATTCGCAGGGCCCGGAAGGGCTTGCGCTGGCTCTCGAACTCCTCGGATGCCCTCGGCATTGCCATCAGGCCGCGCAGTCGCAGGCCTTCCAGACCGGCCACGGTTTCCGCCAGTCCGAATACCTCGTCCGCCTGGCACCCGGCCTTGCGCGGATCATCGTCGATATTGACCTGCAGGCAGACCGAGAGCGGCGGCAGGTGTTCCGGCCGCTGGCGGTCAAGCCTTCGAGCGATCTTGGCCCGGTCCACGGTATGTACCCAGTCGAATCGCTCCGCCACCGCCCGGGTCTTGTTGGATTGAAGGGCACCAATGAAGTGCCACTCCAGCCCGGTCCGTCCCTCGAAACGGTCCATCTTGTCCCGCGCTTCCTGGAGGTAGTTCTCGCCAAAGGCTTTCTGACCGAGATCGGCCAGGGCCTGAATTCGTTCCGCGGAGTGACCCTTGGAAACGGCCAGCAGTTGAACTTCCCCGGGGTCGCGCCCGCAGGCTTCGCAGGCACGCGTGATGCGTTCCCGGACATTGTGCAGGCGCTCTGGCAGTGATTCGTGGTTTGCGGTGTTCACGGATTCGGCGCTATCTTTGACTGCGTGGCAGCTGCGTATCTTCTGGCCGGACCGGGCAAGGCCCGCCCCGCCCACCGGCGGAAAATATGGCAATATCACAGTAGCTGCGAGGCGGCCCATGATACCGTGCCGTCACTTTCTGGACCATTCGGGAAGCTTGAAGGAGTCATGCGATGGCGGTGGATATCGCCCAGCTTCTGACCTTTGCGGTCAAGAACGATGCGTCGGACCTGCACCTCTCTGCCGGGGTTCCCCCCATGATTCGGGTTCACGGCGATGTCCGTCGCGTCAACATGCCGGCGCTGGAGCACAAGGACGTGCACGACATGATCTACGACATAATGAACGACAAGCAGCGCAAGGACTACGAGGAATTCTTTGAATGTGATTTCTCCTTCGAGATACCGGAGGTCTCGCGCTTTCGAGTCAACGCCTTCAATCAGAATCGTGGTGCCGGTGCGGTCTTCCGTGCCATTCCTTCCAAGATTCTGACCCTCGAGGATCTCAATGCCCCGTCCATATTCAAGGACGTCTCGGAAAATCCCCGGGGGATCGTGCTGGTGACCGGTCCGACCGGCTCCGGCAAGTCCACGACCCTGGCGGCAATGATCAACTACGTGAACGAAAACCATCAGGGGCATATCCTCACGGTCGAGGATCCCATCGAGTTTGTTCACCAGAGCAAGAAATGCCTGGTCAACCAGCGCGAGGTTCATCGCGATACCCTCGGCTTCAATGAGGCCCTTCGTTCCGCGCTGCGTGAGGACCCCGATACGATCCTGGTCGGTGAGCTGCGTGATCTCGAGACCATCCGGCTTGCCCTCACTGCCGCCGAGACGGGGCACCTGGTATTCGGCACCCTGCATACCAGTTCCGCCGCCAAGACCATTGATCGCATCATTGATGTCTTTCCGGCGGCGGAAAAGGACATGGTACGTGCCATGCTTTCCGAGTCCCTGCGCGCGGTAATCGCCCAGACGCTGATGAAGAAGATCGGTGGCGGTCGTGTGGCGGCGCACGAAATCATGATCGGCACCCCGGCGATTCGTAACCTGATCCGTGAAGGCAAGGTAGCGCAGATGTATTCGGCCATTCAGACGGGGCAGGGCGAGGGCATGCAGACCCTGGATCAGAACCTGCAGGATCTGGTTCGTCGTGGGGTCGTGGACAAGCCGCAGGCCCGCTTGAAGGCCGTGAACAAGGATTCCTTTGCCTGAGCCGTGACTTCAGGCCCTGTTGCTGAATGGCCGGGAGTGGTATCCCGGGCGGGAGTGGAATAATGGATCGAGAACAGGCAACCCGGTACATGCAGGATCTGCTCCGCGCGATGACGTCACGCGGTGGTTCCGATCTGTTCATTACTGCCGGCTATCCGCCAGCGATCAAGGTGGATGGCGAAATGCAGGAACTGACCGACAAGCCCCTTCTGCCCGATCAGAGCGCCCTGCTGGTGCGCGCGATCATGAATGACAAGCAGGCCAAGGAGTTTGATTCCACCAAGGAATGCAATTTCGCGATCAGCCCTCGGGGTATCGGGCGTTTCCGTGTAAGCGCTTTTGTCCAGCTGGGGCGTACCGGTGCAGTGCTTCGGACCATCAATACCGAAATCCCCAATCTTGACGACCTGCGGCTGCCCGGCATCCTGCGCGATGTGGCCATGACCAAACGCGGACTGGTGATCGTGGTCGGGGCGACCGGTTCCGGGAAATCCACAACCCTTGCCGGCATGATCGGCCATCGCAACAAGAATACCCGCGGACACATCATCACGATCGAGGATCCGGTGGAATACGTACATCCCCACAGCGGTTGCGTTGTCACCCAGCGGGAAGTGGGCGTGGACACCGAGGACTGGCATCTGGCTCTGAAGAACACCCTGCGCCAGGCACCCGATGTGATCCTGATCGGGGAAATCCGTGACCGCGAAACCATGGATTATGCCGTCCAGTTTGCCGAAACCGGGCACCTGTGCCTGTCGACCCTGCACGCCAACAACGCCAACCAGGCGCTGGATCGGATCATCAACCTGTTCCCGGAAGAGCGTCGCGAGCAGCTCCTGATGGACCTTTCCCTGAATCTCAAGGGGATCATTTCCCAGCGCCTGATTCGCAATGAACAGGGCGAAGGCCGTGCGGTGGCGGTGGAGATCATGCTGAATACGCCACTGGTGGCGGACCTGATCGAAAAGGGCGATGTTACCGAAATCAAGGAGGTCATGGGGCGCTCGCGGGAGCAGGGCATGCAGACCTTTGATCAATCCCTGTTTGATCTCTACGAAGCCGGTGAGATCGGCTACGAGGACGCCATCCGCAATGCTGATTCGGCCAACGAATTGCGCCTGAAGGTCAAGCTGGAGAGCGAGCGCAAGCCCAGGGACCTCGAGTCCGGGACGGAGAATCTGCACATCGTGGAAGACGAGGGCGAGGGGCAGAGACGTTGAAGTGCCCGCCGGGCTGAGCTCGGAGCAATGACGAAAAGCCCGCAACTGGATCAATCCGTATGAACATAACGCCTTACCTGAAACTGATGGCGGACAAGGGGGCTTCGGACCTCTACTTCGCCTCCAATGCCCCCGTGAAGATGCGGGTTGAAGGCCGCATGGCGTCGGTGGGCAAGGAAGTGCTCAGTCCGGAAAAGGTCCAGGAAATCGCGCTCGGGCTCATGAGTGACAAGGAACGGCGGGTGCTGGAAGTGGACAAGGAGGTGGATTTCGCCATTTCCGAGAAGGGAATCGGTCGCTTCCGGGCCAACGCCTTTCACCAGCGCGGTCAGGTCGCGCTCGTGTTGCGCTATATTCCCTCGCACGTGCCCAGGCTGGAGGATCTGGGGCTGCCGCCGGTACTGGAGGAAATCGCGATGACGCGGCGTGGTCTGGTGCTGATGTGTGGTGCCACCGGTTCCGGCAAGTCCACGACCCTCGCGGCCATGATCGACAAGCGCAATCAGCTCGCCGCTGACCACATCCTGACCATCGAGGATCCGATCGAGTACACCCACAAGCACGGCAAGTCGATCATCAACCAGCGCGAGCTCCATCAGGACACCCTGTCCTATGCCAAGGCCCTGCGCTCGGCACTTCGGGAGGCTCCGGATGTGATCCAGATCGGGGAGATTCGTGACCGGGAGACCATGGAGGCCGCGATTCAGCTCTCCGGGACGGGGCATCTGGCCATTTCCACCCTGCACTCGAACAATGCCCACCAGACCCTGGACCGGATCATCAATCTCTTCCCCAAGGAGCTGCATGAGCAGCTTTACATGGACCTGTCCCTGAACCTGCGGGCAATCATTTCCCAGCGTCTGATCAAGGGCGTGGACGGCAAGCGCGTGGCCGCCTGTGAGATCATGATCAACAATGCCTATATCACCGAGTTGATCAACAAGGGCCGGATCGAACAGGTCAAGGAAGCGATGGAGGACAGTGACGAGCCGGGCATGCAGACCTATGACACCGCGCTCTACGATCTCTACCGGCAGGGCAAGATCTCGATGGAAGAGGCACTTGCCAATGCCGACTCCCGCGCCAACCTGGAAGCCAAGATCAACTTCGGCTGAGGCTTGGTCCCCCTGTTCCGCCGCCTGTCATGAACACGAAGTTCACGAAGGGAAAACAGAAGATCACGAAGCAATTAATTATTTTCTTCGTGAACTTGCCCTTTAGCTTCGTGGCCTTCGTGTTCCGGTGCTGCGCCGGATGGGGCCACGAGCAATTCCCTGCCCAAGAAATCTCCGTGTGCTCCGTGTCTTCTCCGTGATCTCAGTGTCAAAACACACCCTCGGATGGTGCCACTGACCATCCTTGAAGCGGGGTGTTTCCCTGTCCGGCCGGTTCTTTTCAACACGAAGTACACGAAGGGGAAACAAAAGATCACGAAGCAATAAATTCCTTTCTTCGTGAACTTGTCTTTTTGCTTCGTGACCTTCGTGTTCCGGGGCGGCCCCGGACCGGGGCCCTCACCTGATCAATGAAACAGGCCGGACTTGCTTTTCTCTCCGCCCGGAGGGAATACCTGGTGGGCGTCGAACACGGGCCCGTCCACGCAGACCCGCCGCATGGCCGGACCGCCTTCTTCCTCGACCCGCACCACACAGCCCGCGCAACCGCCTACCGCACAGGCCATGTACTCTTCCAGCGCCACCTGACAGGGCAACTCATGTGCCTGGGCGAGTCGGGCGACGGCTGCCAGCATGGGCGTCGGACCGCAGGCATGGATCTCCACCTCACTACGCGCCTCGGGCGACAGGGCGCGCAGCCAGTGGTCGGCGAGCTCGGTCACCAGCCCATCGAAGCACCCGGAGAAACCCTGTCCACTGGCCAGGCGGGTGGGGATACCCCAGTCCTCCAGCAGGGGCATGGTGGCGATCACGCCGTCCGGTATGCCATCGACCAGGATCTGGGAAGGAGTCGGCTTGAAGGGGAAAGGAATCTCGGAACCGAGAATCGCGAAGGGGCTGAATCCGTTGCGTTCCCGGAGTCGGTCGGCGAGAAATACCATCGGGGGGATGCCGACGCCGCCGCCGATCAGCAGCGGCCGTGGGCGCGAAGCGCGCAGCTCGAAGGGACGGCCAATGGGGCCGAGGACATCCAGAACATCTCCCTTCCGATGACGGGCGAGCAGGCCGGTGCCCTTGCCCACCACCTTGTACAGGCATTCCACCCACCCGGCGTCGG
>SLND01000183.1 GCA_007133205.1 Natronospiraceae bacterium
CTGGAGACCATGCTTGCCGAAACCCGGGAGCGCTTCGGCCGGGCCGTCCTGATCGATGCCCACAGCATCAGCTCCGCTCCGACCCGGATCAGTGACGAGCTGGTCAATGACATCTACCTGGGCAATCAGGAGGGCGCCACCTGCGAGGAATGGCTGATCGGGGGACTGGAGCAGGGCTTCGTTGATCATGATCTGCGGGTGGTCCGCAATCATCCCTTCAAGGGCGGCTACATCACCCGGCATTACGGGGGGCTGGACAATGTCGAGGCCTGCCAGATCGAAATGGCACAGCGTGTCTACATGGACGAGACCGATCCCGTGAACGGCCCGGAGCATCCCCGTTTCGATCAGACCCGCCAGATTCTGCGCCAGGTCATCGGGCGGGTGATTGCCAGGTTGGAGC
This sequence comes from Natronospiraceae bacterium, assembly GCA_007133205.1. Classification (GTDB taxonomy): domain Bacteria; phylum Pseudomonadota; class Gammaproteobacteria; order Natronospirales; family Natronospiraceae; genus SLND01. The sequence continues at coordinate 404 of SLND01000183.1, forward strand.
AATGATCCGAATTACGACTGGCTGGTTGGAGCGAAGGCAGAACCACCATCGAGGCAGTTTTCGGACACGAAGGGCACGAAGGTAAAAACAGCAAGGCCACGAAGAAAACTCATTATTAAATGATCCTTCCTTCGTGGCCTTGTGTTTCCCCTTCGCGTTCTTCGTGTCAAAAACTTCGTTTCAGCGAAGCCCCCGAAATTAACGTGGGTTCGCCGGCAAGCAGGTCATTCCTTCACGAACTTCAATGTCATCCGGTCAGACTCACCGATTTCGAGGTACCTCTCCCGGTCCTCGTCGCCCATTGCCAGGGTGGGCGGCAGGGTCCAGACCCCGCGCGGATGGTCTCTTGTGTCGGCCGGGTTGGCGTTGATTTCACTGCTGTCCGCCAGGCGGAAACCCGCGCGTTCGGCCAGCTCGATCACGTAGTCCTCCGGGACATAGCCATCCTCGACCGTGTCTTCCACGTCCGCGCCGGCTTCGGCCCGGTGCTGGACCACGCCGAAAGTACCGCCGGGGCGCAGCACTTCGTGGGCGGCCCGGAAGACATCCTCGACCTGATCGTCGCGAATCCAGCCGTGCAGACTGCGGAAGGTGAGGACCATGTCCGCGCTTTCCGGGTCCCCCAGGGTGGTCTTCTTCGGTGGATCAAAGGGGCGGGTCTGGACATTGCCGTAGATTTCCGGCTGCTCGGCGAGCTTTTCCAGATATTCCTTGCCCAGGCGCGCCTGATAATCGACGTCCGAGTCCGGGTCGAAATTCGCGGCCACCAGTTGACCTTCTTCGTGCAGGACGGGCGCGAGGACTTCGGTATACCAGCCGCCACCGGGCCACAGTTCCACCACCGTCATGTCGGGGTGCAGCCCGAAGAAATCCAGGGTTTCGACCGGATTGCGATACTCGTTGCGGGCGCGGTGATCCTCGGAGCGATGCTCCCCGTCCGCGGCTTGCTGGATCGCATCCCTGATTGCACTGCGCTCGTATTCATCCACCGCCGGGGCACAGCCGATGGCGGTCAACAGCAGGGCCGGCAGCAGCCCTGTCATCAGAATTCGAATGCCTGTCATGGTCCGGCTCCTGTTGCCTAAACGCTGAGCGCTCAGCCTACTGCCGGACAGCAGTTTTGACCAGATGGCGAGGGTCGGACCAGTAGGCCGTGGGGGGAAGTACGCCTGTGTCGCCGTGACTGTGGCGGGCAATGCTGAACCGCACTGAGGTTACATTCGCGATGATTTCTACTGGCAACCGGTGATCGGGTGCTCCGCTCAGATCCTGAATCGGCGTTCGGATAGCACGGCCCAGGTGACCTTCCAAAGAAGTAGGCCTGGCGCCGAACAGGGTCTTCCAGGACTGGGTGCGCCATGGATGGCGCACCCAGAGCCTCCAGGGAAGGATTCACGGTGATCCTGGAATACCCTGTCGGCGATAAAGGCCGAAGCGCCCACCGTCACCGGCAACGAAGGGTCCCAGGGCGAACGCAGGTGATGTGTTGTACCGGAAAAGTCTTGCCATGACCCGCCAGAGCCCATGCCCGGCAGGCGGGAGAGGCTTGCAGCGTCTGTTAGGATGATTGCTTCGCTCTGACCGGGCCCGGCCCGACGGTAATGGCACCCTTGCCAGTTCCCCGGGTGAATTCCGGCTCCGGTGCCCCTGATCAACCAGAGAGGCCCTGCATGGCAATCAAGAAATTCGAACTCAAGCTCCAGTCGGCGCGCATGGTCACCCCGCGGGTGCGTGAGCTCACTTTCGCGCGCAGTGACGGCGAACCCCTGGATTACATACCCGGACAGTTCGTGACCCTGCACATGGAGCATGAGGGCAAGATGCTGCGGCGCAGCTACAGCATCGCCTCGATCCCGGAAGCCGAGGTCGAGGACGGGAGCATCTCGGTTGCCGTAACCCATGTGGAAGGAGGGCGCGCCACCGGGCGGCTGTTCGCGATGGAGCCGGGCGATACCGTGGAAGCGGTGGGTCCCTTCGGCCGTTTCATCCTGCGCGACGATGCGCCCTGCCGGTATCTTCTGGTTGCCACCGGCACCGGGGTGACGCCGTACCGGGCCATGCTTCCGGAGCTGGAGCGCCGGGTCGATCTGGAAGACTTTCAGGTGGAGCTCTTTCTCGGGGTGCGAAAGCCTGAGGAATTGCTTTACGGCGAGGACTTTCAGTCCGTGGCCGAGAAGCACCAGGGCTTCAATTTCCACGCCTGTTACAGTCGCGAATTACCGGGCCAGCCCGGCCCGTATGAGCACAAGGGCTATGTCCAGGATCTCCTGGATACGGTCGAACCGGACCCGAAGCGCGATGTCGTCTATCTCTGCGGCAACCCGGAGATGATCGACGTGGCGGCCGGCAAACTGAAGGAGGCGGGCTTCCCCGTCGGCAACATCCGGCGCGAGAAATACGTCTCCTCGAATTGATATGCCCCGACGGGGGCGACCCCCTGATCAGAAACGAAAACCGGCGGTCAGGAAGCGGAAGTCACTGCCCATCTGGGTGAATTCCAGGGTCACCGGGCCGAGAATCGCCGCCGCCCCGTAGGCCACTTCGAATTCCTGTTCGCTGCGGCCGGCCACTTCATGCTGCATCATGGCGAAGCCCAGCTTGGCCTGAACCCGGTAAGGGCCGGTATTCTGGAAACTCACGAACTGGCCCAGGTGCATCAGGCTCCAGTCTTCTTCGCTGCCGCCGGTAATGCCCTGGTTTTCGACCGTGCCATCCGAGACGGTGATGCCTATCTCGGTCTCGGACGACGCCACGCGTCGATCCCCGAGATATTGCCCGAACGTAAAGGCCACGCTGCGTGCGTTGTCCGTGCCGGACTCATCCCATTCGATGTCATTTGCCTTGATCAGGTAATAGCGTTCGCCGTCGCCGTCCACCAGCGCCAGGGCGGGGCTGGCAATCATCAGGCTGATCAGCGCGATTACGAGACGATGCTTGAGCATTTCTCCTCCGAAGGTTTGCCCCGATGACATCATGGATATCCCGGGGTGCCCCCGGAATGCCCGGCACGTAGTACGTACTCTGGTAGCCTGGCCGCGCCTTTCGCAATCCAGTCAGCGATCTGCGCGCGCGAAAACCCGATGGGTGGGCACGGTATGTTCAGCCTGCCAGCTTGCGGTACTTGATTCGGTGGGGCTGGTCGGCCTCGTCCCCCAGGCGTTTCTTCTTGTCCTCCTGGTATTCCTGGTAGTTGCCCTCGAACCATTCCACATGGCTGTCGCCCTCGAAGGCCAGGATGTGGGTCGCAATCCGGTCCAGGAACCAGCGGTCGTGCGAGATCACCACCGCGCAGCCGGGGAAATCCAGCAAGGCTTCTTCCAGGGCGCGAAGGGTTTCCACGTCCAGGTCATTGGTGGGCTCGTCGAGCAGGAGGAGATTGGAACCCGACTTCAGCAATTTGGCCAGGTGCACCCGGTTGCGCTCACCACCGGACAGTTCCGCCACCCGCTTTTGCTGTTCCGAGCCACGGAAGTTGAACTTGCCGACGTAGGCACGGGACTGGGTAGTGTAATTGCCGACCTGTATCAGGTCCTCACCGTCCGAGATTTCCTCCCAGACCGTCTTGTTGTCATCCAGATGGTCCCGGCTCTGATCGACATAGCCGAGTTCTACCGTTTCGCCGATCCGCAGTTCGCCGTCGTCGGGTGTCTCCTGACCATTGATCATCCGGAAGAGGGTGGTCTTGCCGGCGCCGTTGGGACCGATGACCCCCACGATCCCGCCGGGGGGAAGATTGAAGTTCAGGTCCTCGAACAGCAGCTTGTCGCCGAAGGCCTTGCGCACACCGTTGGCCTCGACCACCAGGTCACCCAGTCGTGGACCGGGCGGAATATAGAGTGATTTCGTTTCGCTGCGCTTCTGGAATTCGGTCGATTGCAGTTCCTCGAAGCGCTTGAGGCGAGCCTTGGACTTGGCGGAACGGCCCTTGGGGTTCTGCCGTACCCATTCCAGTTCCGCCTGCATGGCCTTGCGGCGGGCGGTTTCCTGTTTTTCCTCGTGCTCGAGGCGCTTTTCCTTCTGTTCCAGCCAGGAAGAATAATTGCCTTCCCAGGGAATGCCGTGGCCCCGGTCCAGTTCCAGGATCCAGCCGGCGACATTGTCGAGGAAGTAGCGATCATGGGTGACTGCCACCACCGTGCCCTTGAATTCCTCGAGGAAACGCTCCAGCCAGGCGACCGATTCGGCGTCCAGATGGTTGGTCGGTTCGTCCAGCAGCAGCATGTCCGGGGCGGAAAGCAGAAGCCGACAGAGCGCGACCCGCCGCTTCTCACCGCCGGAAAGGTGTTTCACCTCCGCATCCCAGGGCGGCAGGCGCAGGGCATCGGCGGCCTGCTCGAGCTGGCGATCCAGATCCCAGGCCCCGGCCGAGTCGATCCGGTCCTGCAGTTCCGCCTGGCGGGCCATGAGGCTGTCGAAATCCGCATCCGGATCGGCCATCTGGTTGGACACATCGTTGAATTCGTCCACCAGCGCCTTGACCTGGGCAACGCCTTCCTCGACATTCCCGCGCACATCCTTGTCCGGATCCAGTTCCGGTTCCTGCGGCAGGTAGCCGATCTGGATGCCCGGCTGCGGGCGCGCCTCGCCTTCTATCTCGGTATCCAGGCCGGCCATGATCCGGAGCAGGGTGGACTTGCCGGCGCCATTGAGGCCGAGCACCCCGATCTTCGCTCCCGGAAAGAAGGACAGGGAAATGTCGCGCAGGATTTCGCGCTTCGGGGGCACGATCTTGCTCACCCGGTTCATGGTATAGACGTATTGGGCCATGGTGTCTGGATTCCCTCTGGCGCTGGAATGGAAAAGGCGGAATTATCCGGGATTGGGGCGCTGCCCTACAAGGTTTCGATGGAGGAAGGCGGCAGATTCAGGGTGGGGCTTGTTGGGGGAGCTTGCCGGCTGCCGAGCAGGGTCGGGCTCCCGGGAACGCCTTTCGCGAACGCCGTGAATCCTTTTCGGCTGCGCATTCCTGCTCCGCCGAAAAGCCCGGGGCGCACATTCATGCGCGAAAGGCGTTCACCGAGATCCCGATGCGTGGCAGCCGGGCAGGGTGCTTGTGGGCAGGGTGGGGCTTGCGGCGAATGGATTGATCAGAGGTTCCCTGAAGTCATCGAGGCGCGGAATCGTCCGAACCGTGGTTCTGATCAGGGTCCCAGGTGGACTGGAACTCCTCCACACTGGCCGCCGCCTCCTTCACGCTCTCGAAACGGGCAATGTGGAAAACCGCCTCGCCCTCGTAGGCCAGGGGCACCTCCGAGCGGCCGATGATGACGCCGGAGCAGGGCGCAGTGACCTGGGTGGCCGCGTCGCCGAAGGGGTCGGCAATGCGGCCCAGCACCTGGTCCTTTTTCACGTGCGAGCCGAGCCCCACCTTCATCCGCGCGATACCGCTGGCCGGGGCACGAACCCACTGGCTGGCCCGGGCCACCACCGGTTCATGGCGGCGCTTGCGCGCACGTGCCGGCGGCAGCATCCCCAGGCTGCGCATCACATTGGTGACGCCGCGCTCTCCGGCCCGGATCGATACCTCATCAAAGCGCAAGGCCTCGCCGGCCTCGTACAAAAGGGTTCGAATGCCACTCTGGGATGCTACTTCCCGCAAGGAGCCCTCGCGCAGTTCGGTCTTGATGATTACCGGGGCGCCGAAGGCTTCGGCCAGCTCCCGGGTCTTATCGTCGTCCAGGTTGGCGCGGATCTGGGGCAGGTTGGAGCGGTGGATGGCGGCGGTGTGCAGATCGATACCGTAATCCGCCTGGCTGACTACCTCCTTCATGAAGACATTGGCCACCCGTGCCGCCAGTGACCCGCGTTCGCTGCCCGGAAAGTTGCGGTTGAGGTCGCGCCGGTCGGGCAGATAGCGCGACATGTTGACCACGCCCAGGACATTGACGATCGGCACCGCGATCAGGGTGCCGCGCAGCCGTTGCAGGTTCCGTCGCGCCAGCAGGCGACGGATGATCTCTATGCCGTTCAGTTCGTCACCGTGCACCGCGGCGGAGACGAACAGGCGTGGGCCATCACGCCGGCCATGAATCACATGGACCGGCATGGTGATCGGGTTGTGGGTATACAGATGCCCGAGTGGCAGGTGAATGGTCTTGCGCTTGCCCGGTGCAACGCTGTCACCGCCAATACGAAAGGCGGAACGTGCCATCAGCCTCGTCCCCGGGTCTGGGTCTTGCCGGCCTTGGCGTTCTTTTCCATGAACTGGATCACCTTGCTCGCAATGTCCTTGTTGGTGGCCGTTTCGATGCCTTCCAGCCCGGGAGAAGAGTTGACTTCCATTACTACCGGCCCGTGATTGGCCCGGAGCAGGTCAACGCCGGCCACGTTCAGGCCCATTATCTTCGCCGCCCGGGCCGCCGTCGAGCGTTCCTCGGGCGTGATGCGCACGGGTACCGCGTGGCCACCCCGGTGGAGATTGGAACGGAATTCGCCTTCCCGGGCCTGGCGCTTCATGGAAGCCACCACTCGCCCGCCGACCACGAAGCAGCGGATATCGGCGCCACCGGCTTCCTTGATGAACTCCTGAACCAGGAAATGGGCATTGAGGCCGCGAAAGGCGTCAATCACGCTTTCCGCTGCCTTGCGGGTTTCGGCAAGGACGACCCCCACCCCCTGGGTTCCTTCCAGCAGTTTGATCACCACCGGGTGTCCTCCCACCAGGCGCAGCAGATCCTGGGTGTCGTCCGGCGAGTGCGCGAAGCCGGTGACCGGCATGCCGATGCCCCGGCGTGAAAGCAACTGCAGTGAACGCAGCTTGTCCCTGGAACGGGAAATGGCCACCGACTCGTTGAGCGGGAACACCCCCATCATCTCGAACTGCCGCAATACGGCAGTACCGTAGAAGGTAATCGAGGCGCCGATGCGTGGAATCACCGCATCTACCGGATCCAGCTGGGCTCCCTTGTAATGGATCTCCGGCTTGTGACCGGCAATACTCATGTAGCAGCGCAGGGGGTCGATGACGCGGACATTGTGGCCGCGTTCACGGGCGGTCTCCACCAGGCGTCGGGTGGAATACAGCTTCTGGTTCCGTGA
>SLND01000093.1 GCA_007133205.1 Natronospiraceae bacterium
GTAATCCGGCCTTTGTTGCCGACAGGGTCTTCCAGGATCGCCGTAAACCCTTCCATGGGGGCTCTGGGTGCGCCATCCATGGCGCACACAGTCCTGGAAGACCCTGTTCGGCACCAGGCCTCCTCTTTGGAAGGGTCACCTGGGCCGTGCTTCCCGAACGCGCATTCGCTGTCTGAGCATGGGGCCCGTCAACGGTAGTGGTACGCGGCATGCCTTCCGGAGTGCACAGCCGACCGCCCACCCTGCCTACCAGCCGAGCCAACCCGGCACGCCACCGCCCTCTCGTACCAGCTCGCGATCCAGCGCCCGCCAGTCGGGCTGAAACCGAGCCAAGAGCGCCTTAAAGCGCGGGCCGTGATTCATGTGCCGGGTATGGCAAAGCTCATGCAGGATCAGGTAATCGACCACCTCGGGGCGGTGAAACAGCACGCGCAGATTGAGGCTGATGGTGCCCCGGCTGGAACAACTGCCCCAGCGGGTACGCTGGTCCCTGATCTGGACGCGACGATATTTCAGCCCGGTTTCCCTGCTGACATGCCCCACTCGCTCCGGCAGGTCCTCGCTTGCCCGGGCACGCAGCCAGGGCTTGATCTCCTGCCGAAATCCATCCAGATCATCCGGGCTCACCGGGACCCGGAGGCTCTGCCCCCTCGTTGAACGCCGAGCGGCATCCGGGTCACAAGTCAGTTTCCATTCCTCATCCAGTAATCGAAGGGTGATTCGTTCAGGAACAGCCGCATCAAAGGCCTGGGGTACCCTTTCCCGCAACTGCGACCAGGCCTGCTCGATCCATTGACTGCGGGCGGCAACAAAGGCCCGTCCCTCACGCTCACTGGCGCCCGGAGGCAGGACCAGTTCCAGTCCCTGCCAGGGACAAAGCCTTATGCGCATGCGACGCGCCCTTCGGCTGCGTCGCACCTGCAGGCGAGGCGACCTGGACATGGCCCGACGCGAACTCACCGGTGTGGTTTCCTTTCCACTTCGCCTGTCTCGGCATCCTCGTCGATTTCCAGTTTCGCGCGTTCGTCAATGATCAATCTGCCCTCGACACGGCTGTCGGCATCTATCCGGACCACGGGCGCACGGTCCTGCCAGGGATCCTGGCGAAACCAGCCCCCGTTGGACTCCGGCATCAACACGATCAGGTCGCCGGAAACCACCGTGCCATCACGCAGCGTGACATCCCCTCCATGGGTGTCCACGTTGCCACTCACCTCGGTGCCCACCAGATAGATGCCACCGTTGCGCGTGATCAGGTCACTGCCGATACGCACCCCGTTTTCAGCGTGAATCGAACCATTGCGGGTCTCGACCCCCGCTTCCACGCGGACTTCGCGGCCCAGATCGAGATTGCCGTTGCGTGAGCTGACCGACCGCACCCGGCTCTCGGGACCGATGGTGATCGCGCCATTGCGGGTCTTCAGGTCATCGGTCTCACCGAGACGCCCGATGACGATGGATCCGTTCCGGTTCTCGACTGTGGATACGCGCACATTGTCACCCATCCGTATCCCGCCGTTGCGGCTCTGCACCGTGCCCAGCCGGGCGTCATCGCCAATCCGGGTCGCCCCATTGCGGTTGCGGACATCGCGGGCCTCCACCCCTGATTCCAGGGTAATGGCGCCGTTGCGGTTCTCGATATTGCCTTCGATGCGCGCGCTCTGCCCGACCCGAATCGGATTGTTGCGGCGCTCGATGGATTCGCTCCGCGTCTCGTCGGCACCGATTTCGATCGGGCCGCTGGACTGCGCGGGTCCCGCCACCAGAGCCAACGCGATGCCGAACAGGACCGTGCTGAGAAGGATTTTGGTGTGATGCATCCAGGTATTCGCTTCCATGATTCTCGCCTCTCCTGCGCCAGACCAAATGTACCGGTGTTATAGACCAGTATTACGCCTGCGTCAAGCCAGGGAGATTACACCGGTCGCCCCCGGCACGGCCCTGTCCAGTGAATCAGCGAATCAGTCGCCGGGACGGGCTCCGCTGAAGGACTTCGGTTCCACACCCTCCACATCGCCGATGCTCGCCGATTCATGGACATGAAGCTCGATCCGACGTGCTGCCCGGATAGTCCCTTCGACCACTGTATCGGGCCCGATAACCACTCTGGGCCGGCGGTCCCGGTCGCCGCGCTGCACCCGGTCCACGGTCAGGTCACCGGCGAGGTGGCTGCCATCCAGCAGGCTGACATCGCCGGTCCGGGTCGAGAGGCTGCCCTCGATCCGAGCGGATTCAACGCGAATGTTGCCGTTCACGGTGCTGATATCACCACTGACCTCCGAGCCCGCCTTGAGGGTAACGCTGCCGTTGATGGAACTGATTTCCCCGCGCACCCGGCCATCCTCGCCCAGGCGGATACTGCCGTTGACGGTGCTGACTTCCCCCGTCTCGCCATCACTGCCGATCCGGACCCGGCCGTTGACCGTCTCCACGGTGCCGGCGCGGGCACCAGAGCCGAGTTCCACCGCCCCGTTGACGGAGCGCAGATTGCCCTTGACCTCCGACTCCTCGCCCAGGGTGATGCTCGCGTTGACCACGTTCACATCCCCTTCCCGGGTCTCCCCGTCGGCGACATCCACCGGCCGGTCGGGGCCGTTTCCGCAGGCGGAGAAAACGAGGCCGAGGACTACCGCGGCTGTTACCGGAAAAAGCCGAATTCCCTGTCTTGTCTTCATTTCCGTGCTCCCGTCACCGTGTTCATGACCCGTCAGTTTAGAACTTGCCGGGCAGATCAGGTAGGCTTTTCTCCATTTTCTGCAACACCCCGATTTCCGCGATAACCCGTTTCCGCAACAACCTGAGGAGTAGTCCTATGGGGTTCACGAAATTCCGGCCCGTCGTCGCGACCGGCGCCGCTTGCGCCCTCGCCGCCGGTCTGATTCATGCGGACGAGAATGACGAGTGGGATGTCAGCGAGCCGCCGGGGCCCGCCGATACGGTCACGATCGATGTCGAGGAAGGCACCTGGCTCAACCTGGACGTGAGCCCGGATGGCGAGGACATCGTCTTCGATCTCCTCGGCGACATCTACCTTCTGCCACGCGATGGCGGTGACGCCGAAGCCCTGACTTCGGGCATGGCCTGGAACATGCAGCCCCGCTTCAGCCCGGACGGCGAATGGATCGCCTTCACCAGTGACCGGGAAGGCGGTGACAACATCTGGATCATGCGCCCTGACGGCTCGGACAAGCGCCAGATTACCGACGAGGACTTTCGTCTGGTCAACAATCCGACCTGGACCCCCGACGGGGACTATATTGCCGCGCGCAAGCATTTCACCGGAACCCGCTCCCTCGGTGCCGGGGAAATCTGGCTCTATCATCGCAGCGGCAGCCAGCAGGGCCTGCAGATGATCGAGCGGCCCAATGACCAGAAGGACATCAACGAACCGGCCTTCTCGCCGGACGGTCGCTACCTGTACTTCACCCAGGACACCACCCCGGGAGATACATTCGAGTACGACAAGGACCCCCACCCGGGCATCTATGATATCCGCCGCCTGGACCTGGAATCCGGTGAGCTCGACACCTATGTCTCCGGTACCGGGGGCGCGATTCATCCCCGCCCCTCCCCGGATGGTGACTCGCTGGCCTTCGTCCGTCGCGTGGGTGGCGACACGGCCCTGTTCGTTCGCGACATCCAGTCCGGGCGGGAACAGATGATCCACGATGATCTTGAGCGCGACATGCAGGAGATCTGGGCCATCCACGGGGTGTACGCCAACATGGCCTGGACCCCCGACAGCGAGTCGATCATCTTCTGGGCCGGCGGGGGTATCCACGAGATTGACGTGGACAGTGGCGAGACCAGCGATATCCCCTTCCGCGTACAGGACGAGCGCGAAGTACGCGAGGCACAGCGGCCGCCCATCGATCCGGATCCGGAAGAAGTGGAAGCGAAGATGCTGCGCTGGGTGAGCGTGTCACCCCGGGGCGACCGGGTGGTCTACGAGTCCCGTGGCCATCTCTATATCCGCGATCTCCCGGACGGTGAACCGGAGCGTCTGACTCGCCAGGATGATCATTTCGAGTATTACCCGAGCTTCTCGCGTGATGGCAACCAGATCGTCTACATCTCCTGGGATGACGAGGACCTGGGTGCGGTGCGGGTCATTTCCGCCGATGGCGGCCGCGAGGGACGCCGAATTACCGAAGAACCCGGCCATTATCTCGAACCCACCTTCTCACCAGATGGGGATCACATCGCCTTCCGCAAGGTTTCGGGAAGCTACCAGCTCTCGCCCTGGTGGGGAGAGCGCGAGGGCCTGTACGTCTCCCCCGCCGCCGGTGGCGAGATGGAAAAGATCTCTGACGAAGGCCAGAACCCCCACTTCGCAGCCGACGAGGACCGGGTCTTCTTCATGCGCTATCGCGGTTACGACCGGCGTGAACTGGCCAGCGTCAACCTTGATGGCGCGGAAGAACGCACCCACTTCGCGAGCACCTGGGCCAGCAACTTCCGGGTTTCGCCGGACCAGGAATGGGTCGCCTTCCAGGAACGCTACAACGCCTATGTCGCGCCCTTTGCGGTGTCCGGGCAGACAGTGGAAATTGGCCCGGATACTCAATCCATTCCGATTGAAAGGGTCTCGAAGGAAGCCGGTGATTTCATTCACTGGTCCGACGAGGAAACCCTGCACTGGTCCACCGGCCCGGAACTGTTCAGCCGGGACATGGAGGAAACCTTCGCCTTCCTCGCCAACGAGACCGACAACGACGACACCCCCGAGCCCGAGGGCCGTCATATCGGCTACAGCAGCGAGCCCGATGTCCCCTCCGGCAGCGTGGCCCTGGTAGGTGGCCAGGTCATCACCATGAACGGTGACGAGGTAATCGAGGACGGCACGGTCGTGGTGGAAGGCAACCGGATTGCTGCCGCGGGCCCCAGCGATGAAGTCGAGGTACCCGACGGCGCCCACGAAAAGGATGTCTCCGGCAAGACGGTGATGCCCGGGCTGATCGATGCCCACTGGCATGGCTCACAGGGCACGAACCAGGTCATCCCGCAGGAAAACTGGGTCAACCATGCCAGCCTCGCCTTCGGCGTGACTGCATATCACGATCCGTCCAATGATACCCACACGGTCTTTGCCGCCCATGAAATGGGTCGGGCCGGCAAGATCACGGCACCACGGATCTTTTCCACCGGACGCATCCTCTACGGCGCCACCACGGATTTCACCGTGGAGGTCAATGAGCTCGACGACGCCAGGGAGCACCTGAGCCGGCTCAAATCCGCCGGCGCCTTCAGCGTCAAGAGCTATAACCAGCCCCGGCGGGACCAGCGTCAGATGATCATGGAAGCGGCGCGGGAACTGGGCATGCACGTCCACCCCGAGGGCGGCGCCCTGTTCCAGCACAACATGAACATGATTCAGGACGGTCACACGGGGATAGAACATTCCCTGTCCGTACCGCATACCTATGAGGACGTACTGCAGTTCTGGTCAGGTACCGACGTTGCCTATACCCCGACCCTGTCGGTGGGCTACGGTGCCTACCGGGGTGAAAACTGGTGGTATGTGCATACAGACGTGCATGAGCACGAACGCCTCACTGATTTTGTTCCCCGCGAGGTGATCGATCCGGTCGCCCGTCGTCCCGGCACGGCGCCCCGGGAAGAATTCGTGCACTTCGACATCGCCAATCATTCCCGTCAGCTGATGGAACGCGGGGTGCCGGTGAACATCGGAGCCCACGGTCAGCGGGAAGGTCTCGCTGCCCACTGGGAAATCTGGATGTTCGCCCAGGGCGGCATGGAACCGCTGGAGGCACTCAAGACCGCCACGGTCAACCCGGCTGAATACCTGGGCATGGATGAAGACCTGGGCCGGATCGAGGAAGGCATGCTTGCCGACATCATCGTGCTCGACCGCAACCCACTGGAGAATATCCGCAACACGGAACACGTGCGCTACACCATGAGCAATGGCCGTATCTACGACGCCCGCACCATGGATGAAGTGGGCAACCACCCCGCGCCCCGGGGTGAGTTCTGGTGGGAGCGGGACTGATCCTGCAGCGGCTGACGGGCCCGGTCGTTCAGTCCGGGCCCGTCAGCCGTAGCGGATATCAGGCAGCGCCCGCGGCGAGGCCATTCAGAAGCACAATGGCCAGGGCGAAGGTGCACCCCAGGCCAACGGCCCAGAAGAGGGTCCGGGGCCAGAACCAGCCGCCGATATAGGCTGCCATGTGCCCGGCCCTGACGAGGGGAAACAGGAGTGCGGCCCAGGCGGTGGTGGGGCCAGTCCAGCCCATGACCATGACTGCGAGGAGCAGGGCCGCCCAGGCGGCGAAATGCTCCTGCAGATTGCGATGGGCGCGCTCCGCCCGTTCCCCCCAGGCAGGCAGGGGGGCGGCATCCGCCGAGTCCCGGTTGGACATCAGCCAGCGGCGACCGCGTGCCCGCGCCTTGGCGATGGAGGCAGGCAGCCACGCGAGCGCGAACAGCAGGCTGGCCAGGACCAGCCCGCACAGTTCGGCCACCACCGCTTATGCTCCGCCGCCGGAACCGGTCTTCTTCTTCGCCGCCTTTTTCTTGCTCGACTTGCGTGGCGCATTGGCCGGCGTACCCTGCGGCCAGGTATCAAAGGGAAAAGGCAGTTCCTCGGTGTTGAAGGACAGGAAACTCAGAACCTGATAGCCCCAGGTACTGAGGCTCTGTCCAAATTCCCGGACCTGGGGATTGGGTTTGCCGGTAAACAGCTGCCAGAGCCAGAGGACCAGGATAACCACGCCGAATACGAAGCTGGCCACCCAGGCGAAGAACAGGAAGATAACCATGTAGAGCAAACGCACCCAGGTGTTACGGGATTTCACGTGGGTCTTGATCTCTTCCGTGTTGAAGTCCGGATTGCTCATGAGGTTGAACCTCCCATAGCCTGTTGTCGGATTTGTACGCTCGGTCGATAACCGAATCTGTCACCCAGTATAGCTGAGATCAACCCATGCTCGGGATGTTGAAACGCTGGCGCGAGGACCGCCGCCTGGACCGTCTTGAACTGCCACCCGGCACCTGGGAATCAGTGGTGGCGGCCTGGCCGGTGTTGCAGGGCTACCCCCACGCGCAACGGGAGCGCATTCGCGAACTGTCGCTGCGTTTCATGCTGCGCAAGAGCTTCGAATCGGGTGGGGATCTGCGACTCGACGAACAGATGTGCCTGCGCGTGGCGGCCATGGCGGCCGTTCCGGTGCTCGAACTGGGCCTGGACTGGTACGAGGGCTGGCATTCGGTGATCCTCTACCCCGGAGAATTCATTCCCGGGCAGGAATACGAGGACGAGTACGGCATCGTGCATCTGGACCGCCATCCGCTGAGCGGCGAGGCCTGGCCACAGGGACCGGTCATTCTGTCCTGGGATGATGTCGTCGCTGCCAACGGGGAACAGGCCTATAACGTGGTCATCCACGAGATGGCGCACAAGCTGGA
>SLND01000045.1 GCA_007133205.1 Natronospiraceae bacterium
CGAACAGGGTCTTCCAGGACTGTGTGCGCCATGGATGGCGCACCCAGAGCCCCCATGGAAGGGTTTACGGCGATCCTGGAAGACCCTGTCGGCAACAAAGGCCGGATTACCCCGTCACCGGTAACAAAAGGTCCCAGCCCCAACGTGTAGCAATAAGTCAGTGACCACAATTAAGGTATGACTGACTAGCGCTAGAACTCCGCAGGTTGGACGATGTCTGACTGTCCTGAATCCAGGCGAAGAAGGAGAAGCGCATGCGTATCGTTCTGAGTAGCTTGGCAGCAATCCTCACGACCGTAATCGTTATCGGCCTCTCGGCCGATGCTCATGCCCACCATGGCTGGGGCTGGACCTCCGACAAGGAATTCAGCATCACCGGCAAGGTCGTGGAAGCGCGCCTGGGCAATCCCCACGGCGAAGTCACGGTCGAAGTGGATGGCGACGAGTGGCTGGTGGAAGTAGGGCAGCCCTGGCGCAACGAGCGGGCCGGACTCTCGGACGAGCACTTCTCCGAAGGGCGTGAAGTCACCATCGAGGGGCACCGCGCCGAAGACGAGGATGAGCATCGCATGAAGGCCATCCGGGTGATAATCGACGGCGAGAATCACGACCTCTACCCTGATCGGGTCTTTGACTGACAGGGTTCATGGGCAGATAGACCTGCGGCAAATTGACATGAGCCTGATTGATACGAGCGCGGTCCAGGCGTCTCGATGATTGGTGAATGGTCCGAAGCACTCGAGGCCACCCGCCTGGCCACCGCGCTGCGTACTTCCACGCTCGCCTATCCGCTGGTGAATGCCTCCCATGTGCTGGGCATCGGCCTGCTGGTAGGGGCCGTCTTCGCGCTGGATCTGCGCCTGCTGGGGCTCTGGCGCCGGGCGGCACTCGAGCCACTGTGGCGGGTGCTGGTTCCCCTTGCCTCGGCCGGACTGATCCTGGCGGTTGTCAGCGGCACGCTCCTCTTCCTCACCCGGGCGAGCGAATACATCGATTCCTTCCTCTTCCTGACCAAGATGGGCCTGTTGCTGCTTGCCCTGCTCAATGCCTGGGGCATGCGTCGCTTTCGGCACCGGCCCATGCTGCGCGCCGACGGCGGACCGATCTGGCCCGTCGCGGGCGTGGCCGCCCTGTCCCTGGTCAGCTGGCTTGGTGTCCTGCTGTGCGGACGCCTGGTGGGTTATTTCTGAGTAGCCTTAAAAGCGCTTCGGCCCCGGGTCGGCTAGCCGCGGCGCAGGCGATACATGGCCAGTGAACCGTATTCCTTGGCGGCGGCAATGGTGCCGACATAATCGGCGGCCAGTGCCGGATCGCGACTGAGTTCGAGCATCGCCGCGAAGGGCTCGGAGACATAGACGCTGCCGGGCATGGCGACCGGTTCGATCCGGGCGGCCAGATTGACCTGTCCACCGACACTGGTGGGACGGTCAAGAACGGGATCGGTCAGTTGCATCGCGGGCCCGTAGTGGGCGCCCACGCGCAGCATCAGATGTTCGGGCAAATCCAGGGCGGCAAGATCGAGCTCCGAGATGGATTCCTGAAGGTCCAGGGCAAAATGCGCCGCGTCCGTGGCATGGTTGAAGACCGCATGGATGGCGTCACCCCAGCTGTTCAGCGTTTCGACCCGCTCGGCATGACGATCCAGAACGTCGCGCATGCGGGCCAGTACTTCACGCTGAAAAATCAGGATTTCGGCATCCGTGAGCTTGCCGTAACCCTTCATGTCACCAAAGACAAAGGCCCTGTTCTCGCGCAATCCCGCACGTGATTGTCGGCCGGGAGCACCCCGGCCACCGGGATCAATGACCGTGCGTGGCAGATTCAGCTCCTGCCAGGCGAGGATATCGTGAGCGGTCCCGGCAACGGCCGGTTCATCCGGCAGCTTGCCGTCCCAGACGGCGAGCTGTCTGAGGGGCGCGTCGAGATGACGGGACCGCAGCATGGCCAGGCCCATGCTGTAGCGGGCGCAATACCCGAACAGCATGTCGTCTTCCAGGTACTGGTCCCGTGTCGCGTGACTGACTGCATCCGCCTGCTCACGGCATCGATGGTAGCGCTCGACCCATGCGTCACCGGATGGCCGAACGGACTGCTCGATGAATTCTTCCTCCCGGAAGGGCAGGACGACGTGAAGCCCGCCACCACGCTCAAGGATGGCCTCGGCGATAAGGATGTCGGCACCGGCACCGAGAGATCCAAAGCCATAACCGATGTCGTGATCATCGATGGCCTTGCATATTTCCCTGCAGACCCGGTCTTCGGCTTCAGCCGGAAAGCGACCCTCGCGTCCGGCGGGCAGGATCAGGTGGCCGCTGTAGTGAGCCACCGTGGGTACGGTCAGTGGCGAAAGGGCTTTTTGCGACAGATTCCGGTATTCAATGATCCGGGCAAGCTGCTTGCGGGTGGTCGCGCGCGCGGAAAAATCCTCCGGCAGGGCGGTGGCGGCTTCTTCCAGTGCCCGGCGTGCCCCTTCCGTGTCATCAAGCAGCAGCAGGGCCTCCGCCCGCGTGGCCAACCGGTAATAGGCGGCTTCCTTGTCTTCATTGCTATCCGCTGATGTGGCATCGACCAGTCGAAGCACCTCGCGGGCCAGCAGGTGCGACTTCTCCTCCTGACCGGCCAGCATCCACAATGTGGCGGCGTTGATCGCGGGATAGGGGTCGCCGTTACCGTCATGCAGGTTCGCGTACTGATCGGCCGCCCGCGCAAGCAGTGTCCCGCGGGTTTCCGGATCGGATGATGCCAGGGCACGATCCTTCGCCAGGCGGGCCCCCAGGGCAAGAACCTCCGGGTCGTCACTGGCTTGCAGGTCCCAGTCCCGGAAGCGACGGACAGCTTCCTCGGTCGCACCCGCACGAGCAAGCACCAGGATGCTGCGGTGTTGCAGTGCGGTGTCTTTCGGGTATTCGGCCAGCGCCCGACGTGCCATGTCGAAGGCGGCCAGCAGATCACCCGAACTTTCACGCTCTCTTATGGCCCCAAGCCAATCATCCGGTTTCAAGTGCGTTATTCCCACTGGTCTTTCAGGGATTCAAGCTGTGCACGTTGTTCTTGGTGAGTCTCATCAAGAGCATCCGGGTCGGATTCGTATAGCCATGCGAGTTGACTCCCAACCAGTTCGCGGGCGGGCCCGGAATCGCCAGTATCGGTATACAGTTGCGCCAGGCTCAGGGTTACGTGCACGGATTGCGGGTGCTTGTCACCGAATACTTCAGGCGCCTGGTCAGCAGCTGCCTCCAGATGTTCTCGAGCCGCTCCTGCCCGGTCAAGCTTTGTCAGAACTTCGCCGAGATACATGCGGGTAAGCAGGGTATGCCGGTGATCATCGCCAAGCAGGCGTTGCTGGCGCACGAGTGTGTCTTCGAAAAGCGGTTTGGCCTGCCCGATATTGCCAAGCATGTGATGCGTAAAGGCGAGGTTGTACTGGGCAGTGAGTGTCTGGGGATGGTCTTCGCCAAGGGACTGACGCCGTCCGTCAAGTACGTTCTTCTGCAGTTCCCTGGCTTCCTCGATTTCCCCCTGGTGGCCCTTTATTTGTGCAAGATTATTCAGGGTAATCAGGGTGTCGGGATGATTGTCACCATGAATTTCACGTCGGCGTTCATACACCCTCTCGTAAAGGGAACGTGCTTCCTCAACCTCATCCAGTTCGTCCAGTAGAAGGGCAAGATTGTTCTTTGCCGCCAGGGTTTGGGGATTGGTATCACCCTGTTCGGCACGACGCAGTTCCACGACACGTTCCTGCAATGCCAGGGCCTCCTCCAAGTTGCGTTCCAGCCTTAGCGTCTCAGCCAGGTTGTCCTTGAGGTGCAGTGTAGTTGGGTGGCGTAGGCCAAGCTGCTCCCGGCTCATTTCTACGCTTTCCTCCAGGAAGTCGCGTGCCTCATCATGGCGCCCCTGGGCCAGGAGCAGCGTGGCGAGGCGTGTCTGGGCACGAAGTGTCAATCCATGGTCCGCCCCCAGTTCCTGATCCAGGGTTTTCCAGGCTTCTCTGGTCAGGACATCAGCTCGCTCGTAGTTTCCCCAGTTTCGGTGGATGGCACCCATGGATGACTGCAGGCGCGCCCTCACAACGGGTTCTTCCGCAAATTGTTCCTGAAGGCGTCCTTCGGTCGGATCCAGTATCTGCTCTACCAGCAGGTCGCGGACTACATCCACCGGGCTTGCCAGACGCGCCAGCTCATCAAATGCTTGGCGCAGTGATTCGGGATCCTCGCCTTCCTCGGTGCTGTGATGGAACTGCTCGATCATACGGCCGGCAATGGTTTCCGGCTCCATGTCGCCAAGCAACTCCTGCTGCAGTTCGATCACCTGGTCCGATTGTGCCCGCGCGGTTTCGGCCTCCTGGCGCGCCTGGTCGGCGGTGATTGCAAACCAGGTGGCACTGCCCGCGAATATCGCCAGAACACCCATCACGGCCGCGACCATGGCCTGGCGCCGCTTGCGCCGACCCTTGGCCGCCCGACGGGAACGGGCAATGAAGCTGCGCAATTCCTCGGGCAGCTGCTCTCCCCAGCGCCGCTCCAGGTCTCGCGCCTCTTCCAGGGGCAGGCCGCGGAGCAGGCGCTGCTGACGTTCTTCGGCAGGGGAGTCCATCCACAGGTGCTGGGCCTGCGCGATACGTGCCCGCGTTTCCAGGTCACGATGATCACGCGCAATCTGGTCGGCGGCCCGTGGCCAGTGTCGGAACAGGCTTTCGTGAGCCACCCGGACAAGGGGAGCCTGGCTGCCGGGATTGGCGTAGGCCACCAGCAGCCTGGCCTCCTGCAGGGCTTCCACCAGCCGGCGCTGGGTGCTGCCGGGCGGGAATTCATCCAGCGGCGCGGGGCGGGCCTGTGGCGCACGATCCCGGTGCTCGATATCCACTTCCACCAGGCGGCGCAGGACGGCTGCCAGGGCCTGGTCCTTGTCCTCACCCGGCGCCTCTTCCACCGCGGTAAAAATACGCTCGGCTTCGGTCGCGAGCGCGCCCGCCGCACCGCCCAGCCAATCATAGTCGGCGAGGCGAAGGAGATTCCGGTCGCGATCGCGCGCTTCGAACAGGGCCTGGAGGGCGAACTGGAGCATCGGCAGGGCACCCGGCTCACTCGCATCCGATTCCAGTTCCTCGAGCAGGCTTCGTTCCTCGTTGCTTTCCAGGGTCAGCCCGGCCGCGCGGGAGGCGCCTTCCAGGATTTCACGCACATCACCGGGCCCGGGCGGTGGAACATCCAGGGTCAGGCTCTTGTCCTTGAGGCCCATGCTGTCCGGGTCGGCCTGGAGCGCGGGATAGAAGTCGGAGCGCAGGGTGGCAATCAGCCACAGGCGGTTGGCGTGAGCAATGGCGTTGAGAATCGCGATCAGGATGCGCCGACGATCCGGCTCGAGCTGGAATATTTCCTCGAACTGGTCGATCGCCACCAGAAGGCCGGTGACAGGCGGCTCGCGGTGACCTTCTTCCTCTGCCAGAGCATTGGCCCAGCGATCCAGGGCGCTGACAATCGGGCGCAGTCCGTCCTCGGGGCTTCTTGCCAGCAGGGCGCCGAGCCCCTCGGGGTCGGGATAGTCCCCCGCCCGCAGTTCGGGCAATACATCGTCCGCGTACAGGGCCCGGGCCAGGCCGGTTGCCACGTCGGTACCCAGCTGGCCCGGTGACATGACGACCCGCCGCCAGCGGTGGACGTAGGGCGCGGTCCGGTCGGGTACCCGCAGGCAGGGCAGGATGCCGGCGCGCAGGAGAGAGGACTTGCCCGATCCGCTCGCGCCGATCAGGAACAGGCTGCTGCTGCCTTTCTCCGCGCCGGCCATCAGGCGCGCGCGAGAGCGTTCTATTGCCTGGCGGCGACCGAAGAAGACCGGGGCATGGGATTCATCGAAGGCTTCCAGGCCGCGGAAGGGGGAGCCATGCAGTGTGATGTCCCACTCCGCCCGACTGCGCTCCTGCAGCCACTGGCGAAGGTGGCGCTCGAACTGGCGGGCAAATTCGTCGGTGGTCTCGAAGGTATCGAAGGCCGCCAGGAAATGGCCTTCCTCGTCCTGGAACCAGCGCTGCCAGAATTCATCCAGTGCGCGTTTTTCGGCCCGCTCCTCATCCAGGCGTTCTTCACTGAAATGGACCGGCGCCGTCTTGCGATAGACAAAGATGTCCGGAAGGCTTGATGGATTCCTGCGTGCCGCCTGGATGGCCTGCTCGAATTCGTATTCCGTGCCCGACGGAGAAGTGCCATCCTCGCGTGCGTACTGTTCCGGCAGGGGCGTCCCGAGGCGCTTCCAGAACAGGCACACCACAAGGTCGCATTCCGCTGGCGTGGTCACC
The DNA here is from genome assembly GCA_007133205.1 of Natronospiraceae bacterium. Taxonomy (GTDB): domain Bacteria; phylum Pseudomonadota; class Gammaproteobacteria; order Natronospirales; family Natronospiraceae; genus SLND01. The sequence goes on from SLND01000045.1 coordinate 6,296, forward strand.
TGATCCTGGAAGGTGGCGCTTGCGCGATAGACCTTGTCTTCCCAGCGAACGACCTCAAGCTCCAGGGACTCGATTTCGGCATTGAGTGCCTGGACCACCTTTTCGATTCGTTCCCGTTCCGGTTGAACGTCGCTGGGGGAGGAGATGAATATTCTTCTTTTCATGTACAAACTCCTGCCTGCCTTGTGCGCTCACGATTCAGGGCGCAACGGGTTTTTCTAAACATAAAATAGTAGATGGGGGCGGTCGATGACCAGCCGCATCCGGATTCCGGCCGAAGAGCAAGGCTCTGGAAGCTGGACGCATTGCTGTCGCAGGGGCATGATCCGGATGCACTGGCTGATCTTCCGACCAGGCCGCCGACCGTGAAAGGAAAGCCGCATGAAACGGATTCTCGTGCTCGCCGTTGTGATCCTGCTGGGTGGTCTCCTGGTGACCGCGTCCTGGTGGGCACCGCGGGTTCACGAGCTGGCGCGGATCGGGACCGGCTATGGCGCCAAGCAGATGTGTTCGGCGGTGTTCGTCTCCGGGCGCGACCCGGAAGCAATCCGCGCCACCGACCTTGCCGACCTGCCCGGGATCGTCAGCACGCGGGTCGATCACGAGGCGGGTCGGGTGACCGCTCGCGCCGGCTGGGTCCGGCGCGCGGCGAAGCATCGTCCGGGCCTGGGCTGCACCCTGGAAAGCGAGAACTTCCACGCCATGTCGCTGCCCCGGGGCATCGATTACAGACCCCATCGTTTCCCGCAGGCCGCCCCCGATGACCCGCTGCGCCGGGCCCTGGTGCCGGTGATTGAATCCGCCTTGGGCGAGCCGCAGGCGCGCCACCGGGAACGGGGCACGCGGGCGGTAGTGGTTCTGCACCGCGGGCGGATCGTGGGCGAGCGTTATGCGCCCGGCTTTGATGCCGGGATGCCGCTTCCGGGCTGGTCGATTGCCAAGAGTGCCACCAATGCCCTGGCCGGAGTGCTGGTCGAAGACGGCA
>SLND01000143.1 GCA_007133205.1 Natronospiraceae bacterium
GCCTGCAGGGAGTCCAGCGTGGTCACCGACAGCACCAGCACCATCACCCCGGCGGCGACCACCACGCCGATGGCCGTGGCCTGGCCCTTGAGCCGGCCCAGGTCACGCAGCAGCTTGCGGTGCAGGGTGCGCACCGGGCCGCTACCAGCTCAGCTCCGCAGGGGCCCGGCGGTGCTCGTTGACCTTCACCTCGGAAACACGGCCGTCACTCAAGCGGATCACGCGATGAGCCATCTCGCCAATGACCGCGTTATGGGTAATCACCGCGGTGGTGGTACCCATGCGCTTGTTCACGTCGGCCAGTACCTCGAGCACCTTGACCCCGGTCTTCGAGTCCAGTGCCCCGGTGGGCTCGTCGCAGAGCAGCACCTGCGGGCGCTTGGCCACCGCCCGGGCAATGGCCACCCGCTGCTGTTCTCCGCCGGAGAGCTGGGAGGGGAAATGATCCATGCGTCCCTCCAGTCCGACCAGCTCCAGGGCTTCCTCGGGTGTCATGGGATCGCGTGCGATCTCGGTGACAATGGCCACGTTCTCGCGCGCGGTAAGACTGGAGATGAGGTTGTAGAACTGGAAGACGAAACCGACGTAATCGCGCCGGAAACGGGTCAAAGCGCGCTCCCCGGCCCGCACCAGGTCGGTGTCGCCATAGCGCACGTGGCCGTCGGTGGCGCTGTCCAGGCCGCCGAGGATATTGAGCAGGGTGGACTTGCCGGAACCCGATGCACCCAGCATGACCGCCATCTCGCCGGCGTAAAGGGCCATGTCCACGCCGCGCAGGGCGTGGATCTCGACCTCGCCCATGCGATAGACCTTGGTCAGGCCTTCGGTGGCAAAAACAACCGCGCCCGCGTCCTCACCCCTGGCTGCCTCCCCGGCGTGCGTGGTCATACCCGTCTCCCTGGCATTTGCATTCTGGCACCGGAAGCTTAACAGCCCGCCGATCGGGACGGTTGATCCATATCATTGCCGGGCAAGACATGGGTTCCCATGCCTCGGTGTTAGAATCCAATGATTCTCATTGTTGACCGGGAGCAAGCTTGCACAGTATCTGCATCTTCTGCGGCTCACGCCGGGGCCGGAGTCCCGCCCCGGTCGAAGCGGCAGCCCGGATCGGACGTCATCTCGGGCAACAGGGCCGGCGGCTGGTGTTTGGTGGTGGTCAGGTCGGCCTGATGGGCGTGACCGCGGATGCCGCACTCGCCGCCGGTGGCGAAGTGATCGGTGTGATACCGCGCCATCTCATGCGCCGGGAAGTCGCCCACCAGGGGCTGTCCTCGCTGGAAGTCGTCGAGGACATGCTGACCCGCAAGGCCCGCATGATCGAACTCGCCGACGGCCTGCTGACCCTGCCGGGCGGGCTCGGTTCCCTGGATGAGCTGCTCGAGGTAATGACCTGGACCCAGCTTGGTGAACTGGATTGCCCCCTCGCCCTGTTCAACCAGGAAGGCTATTACGATCCGCTCCTGGCCCAGTTCGACCGGGCGGTGGAGGCCGGCTTCATGGACGCCGAACACCGTGACATGATCGAGGTGCTGACCAGTCTGGACCAGGTGATTGACTGGCTGGACGGGGACGCCCGTCCCCTCGCATCCGGCGAGGGCTGAAAAATGGCCGTCTCCGCGGGCTTCATACAGGCGTCCGGGTGGCGCAGTGGCCATCACAAGGCCCTCCCCCATCATTGCCCTTCACCTGCGCGCATGGCCATCCTGCTGCTCGCCCTGGCCCTCGCCGGCGGCTGTGCCACCGCGCCGCCCGAACCTGAAATCACGGTAATGCCGGCAGGCCCCGGTGAAGTGGAGGTGCTGTTCGAACTGGATCGCCAGGTCGAGGCACTGGAATTCGAACATCCGGCCGACGAGATCCGGCGGCGCCAGTGGCAGCTCCTGGATAAAGAACTCCTGTTGCAGCACGATGCCATCCGCAGTGGCCAACGGCAGCGCTTTGACTCCGTCCGGATCCGCATCGAGAGCGACAGACATCCGGTTCACCGGGAATACCCGCCGCTGATCGAATTTGCCGACGGTGGCATGGCGCTCCACACCCGTTACCTCAAGCAGGCCGGGAGCGAACAGACCCTGTTCCGCGTGGAGGCCGGGGACTGGCATGCCGCCCTGCCCGGTGGCGAGAACGACGAGGGCCGCGTCTTGCGCGCCCATGATCCGGAACGCCCGCGTGGAAGCTGGTTGTATCTGGGGCCGCAGGCCCCGAGTGAGACGGACTTCGGCCTGCTGGTCTCCGATCCCGCACTGCCCGAGGCCTTGCGGAAGCTGGTGCGGGAGGGGCTGGAACAGGCCCATGCATTCTTCAGTGAACGCATGGGAGCGCGTGAAGCCCCGCTGCTGGCGCTGGCCCATCACGAGTCGGCCGAGGCACCGGCCCTGCACGGGGATTTTTCTGCCGGCCCCGCCCTGCGTCTCGCTTTCGCCGGCCCGCTCGAACCCAATGCCAGTGAAAGCCCGCAGTGGGACCAGAAAGCGCTACTGCGCTTCATTGCCCACGAGACCGGGCATCGCTGGAACGCGGACCTGGTCACCCCGAATGTGGCCGGGGGCGGGAGCTGGATGGTGGAAGGCAGCTCGGAGCTGTTCGCGATCCGCTTTCTTGAGTCACGGGGAAAGTTTTCCGGTGAAGCGGTGAAGGAGGAATACGAACAGGCCCTGGCCCATTGTTCGGGTGTCATCGAGACCCGCCCCCTGGCTGCCATATCACCCCTGGAGCCGGATTATGGCGCGCATTATTCCTGCGGCATGCTGTTCTCGCTGATGACCGAGGCCGCCTTCGAACCCGGAGACATCTTCGATTTCTGGCAATACCTCAATCACTTCTTTCATGAAGCGGACGACTACGACCAGAGCCATTACCTGGGTCTGCTGGCGGAATACGGAGGTGCAAGAATGGCTGACAGAATTGCCAGTATCGTTACCGACCAGGATGCCGACCGCAAGGCCCTGCTGCGCGAGGGTCTGGCGGAAGTCACCTGCTTCGATGAGGGTTGTTGAGGCATGAGCGCAACCGCAACGACAACTCGCCTGCGCCCGGCGACCCCGCAAGACTGGCCGGGGATGCGCCGGATCTTTCTCGAGGGCATTGCCACCGGGCATGCCAGCTTCGAGACGCCGGACACGGTGCCGCAGGATTTCGAGACCTGGCTGCGCCACAAGCATCGTGACAGCCTGATCGTGGCGGAGAGTGATGGCCAACTGGTCGGCTGGGCCGCGCTTGCACCGACCAGTCACCGTGCCTGCTACCGCGGCGTGGCCGAATGCCAGCTTTATGTCAGCGCTGATGCACGCGGCCAGGGTATCGGCGACCGGCTGCTGAAGGCCCTGATTGATCATGCGGGAACATCGGGAATCTGGACCATCGAAGCGATTGTTTTTCCGGAAAACCAGACAAGTCGCAGACTGTTTGCCCGCCACGGCTTTCGGGAAGTGGGACGGCGCGAACGGATCGCAAAAATGAACGGAGAATGGCGCGATACCCTGTTGCTGGAATATCGGTTTGTAGATTGAGTTTCAAGCTGCAAGCCGCAAGCTTCAAGCTGCAAGCTGAAATTAGGCCCCGCCTTCTTCAGTTCCGTCCACCCAGTCCATCAGATGCCCCATGCGATCGCGCTTGGTTTCCAGGTAGCTGCGGTTGTGCGCCTGGGGATCGGCGACAATGGCCTTTCGGGAGGCAATCTCGACACCGGCGGCCGACAGGGCGCGCAGCTTGGCGGGGTTGTTGGTCATCAGGCGAATCCGGTGAACACCAAGCTGCTCGAGGATACGAACGGCGGGGCCATAATCACGCTGATCGGCATCAAAGCCGAGACGGTGATTGGCTTCCACGGTATCGAGACCCTGATCCTGGAGGGCGTAGGCGCGAATCTTTTCCGTCAGACCGATACCGCGTCCTTCCTGGCGCAGGTAGATGAGGATACCGGTGCCCTCGGCGGCAATTGCGGCCATGGCGGCTTCGAGCTGGGCCCCGCAGTCGCAGCGCAGACTGCCGAGGACCTCGCCCGTCAGGCATTCTGAATGCACCCGGACCAGGGGTTCCGGCGTGGTCTCCGGCGACCCCAGGCTCAGGGCCACGTGCTCCCCGCCGGCGTCGGCGAACACCCGCAGGCGGAAGGTCCCGTGCGCGGTAGGCAGATCGCATTCGCTGCGCACCGACTGCTCCGGCGCGCCCTTGGCCGAGCTCATCAACTGGTTTCTCCCGAGTGAGCGTGGACTGGCCCTTTGTCGGCCATTCACCATTATCGCATCCCGCGCAAGCCTTGCCGCTGCATCATGCCCACGGCCTGGCGAGGCAATGAGCTCAGTCCCCGTCGCGGGGACCGGGCATTTTGCCGGTCCAGGTCCAGGTGTCGTATTCCAGCGGCTTTCGGTATCCGAGGGTTTCGGCGACATAGCCATGACGGGTATAGAAATCCCGTGCCCGGTGATTTGCCGCGAACAGGCCCAGCGTGCTGAAGGGATAACCGGCTTCGCGCAACTGGCGTTCGGCATTGCCCAGCAGGGCGCTGCCCACACCGGTCCCTTCCACTTCCGGAGACACCACGAGCACTTCCAGATGACCGTGACGGTCACCGGTGAAGAAATCCCGTTGTTCCGAGATCAGGGCCATTCCGAGGATCTCCTTGCCGTGGCGGGCGACGAAAATCGACTGTCTGCCCGGATTTTGTTCATCCAGGGCAGCCATGATCATCCCATCCTTGCAGTTGGCAATCTCCCGCTCGCTGCGCCAGGGCGGCAGTTCAAAATCCGCCAGGCGATCGGACAGGGCCAGCAAGGCATCCGCATCTTCCTGGCTGCCCGAATCAATGCGCACGCCCTCCGGAGCCACTACGGCCTCTTCCTCCGCGGAGTCTTCCAGCGACTTGCGCCAGCTCAGGGTCTCCAGGCGATAATCCCGGGACTCGTAGAAACTGCGCGCCCGCTGGTTACCGGTGAATACATTCAGGGTCATGAAGGGCAAGCCGGCCGCCTGCGCACGGAATTCGGCTTCCGCGAGCAGGGTGCTGCCCAGGCCCCGCCCTTCGGCCTCGGGGGCAATGGCGATGACTTCCAGGTGGGCATGCCGGATGCGGGTATAGAAATCCCGCTTTACCGATACCAGCGCGCAGCCTGCGACCCCCAGGCGACTGTTCTCCGCCACCAGCAGGAAATGGCCGGCCTCCGGCATATGGAGTGTGCGCCGAAGCAGGGCATGATCGGCCTCGGTGATCTCTTCGGCGGAACGCCAGGGCGGCAGCTCAAAATCGGCAAGCCGGGGCGTCAGGCCAAGCACCTGCGTTTGGTCTTCGGGCCTGCCGGTGCGGATACGCCAGTCCCGATCTTCCGGTTGTGATTCAGGACGGGTATGTGGCTCAGCAGCCATGGTGTCCCTGCTCCCTGGCCCGATCGACGGCTAATGTGGCCCCGGGCGTACGCATGGGCCCCTCCACAAGATAGCACGCAGCGCTGCGGGGTGATTCTCAGCCGGAACGCTTGCGGGGGACATAAAGGTCGGTCAGGGTGCCTTCCCAGGCCTCGGCCGCGAAGGCAACCGTTTCGCTCAGGGTCGGATGGGGATGAACCGTGAGCCCGATATCCGATGCCTCCGCCCCCATCTCGATCGCCAGCGCCATTTCCGCCACCAGCTCCCCCGCATTGGGTCCCACCGCGGCACCGCCCAGAATCCGGCCCGACCGGGGGTCGAAAAGCAGTTTGGTCTTGCCCTCTTCCCGGCCCAGGGACAGGGCCCGGCCACTGGCCGCCCAGGGGAAGCTGCCCACTTCGTAGTCGGTGCCCTGTTCCTTCGCCTCGCGTTCGGTCAGGCCCACCCAGGCCACCTCCGGATCGGTGTAGGCCACCGAGGGAATCACCCGCGCATCAAAGGCCGACTTGTGACCGGCGGCCACTTCCGCCGCCACCTTGCCTTCGTGGGTGGCCTTGTGGGCCAGCATGGGCTGACCGATCACGTCGCCAATCGCAAATATGTGAGCCACATTGGTCCGCAGTTGCCGATCGGCGGGGATGAAGCCGTCCTCCACCTTCACGCCGGCCTGCTCCGCCTGAATCCGGTCGCCATTGGGCCGCCGCCCCACTGCTACCAGAATGCGCCCGTAATACTTTGGATCCGGGGCCTTCTCGCCTTCAAAGCTGACCTTGAGGCCCTTCTTGTGGGCCGCTACATCAGTGACCTTTGTCCCGGTCATGATTCGGCCATAACGCTTGCTCACGTAATCCTGATAGGGCTTGATGATGTCCGGGTCCACGCCGGGCATGAGCTGGTCCGTGAGTTCGACCACATCAATCTCTACCCCCAGGGCGGCATAGACATTGGCCATCTCCAACCCGATGATGCCGCCCCCGAGAACCAGCATCTTCTTCGGCAGCTCTTCCAGTTCCAGGGCATCGGTTGAATCCATCACCCGCGGATCGTCATGGGGGACAAAGGGCAGTGTGGCCGGCTGGGAACCCACGGCAATCACCGCCTTGTCGAAACGGATCACCTGCTTGTCCGACTTGCCGGATCCACTCACCTCGATGTGGTGCGGATCCAGGAAGGCACCATTGCCGGTGACGATCTTCACCTTGCGCTTTTTCGCCAGGCCTTCCAGGCCGCCGGTGAGCTTGCCCACGACCTGGTTCTTCCACTTGCGCAGCTTGTCGGTCTGGATCTTCGGCTTGCCGAATTCGACCCCGTGGGCCGACATGGCCTCGGCATCGTCGATTACCTTGCCCGCATGCAGCAGTGCCTTGGAAGGAATACAGCCCACATTGAGACAGACCCCGCCAATGCGCTCGTAGCGCTCGACCAGGATCACGTCCAGACCCAGGTCCGCGGCCCGGAAGGCGGCGGTGTAGCCGCCCGGCCCCGAGCCCAGCACCACCAGGTCGCACGCATGATCGGCCTTGCCACCATATTCACCGGCAGCCGGCGCGCCAGCGGTGGCATCGCTTTCATTCGTGGAAGCTTTCGACTCGGATGCGGCGGCGGGAGCATCGGGTTTGGTCTCACTGTCTTCCGGTGAAGATCCGGCTTCCTGCGAAGTCTCCGCATTGTCCGCTGAGGCACTCTCCGAGGCGGCCATCTCCAGTTCCGCGATCACCGATCCCTCACTCACCCGATCACCGGTTGCGACCTTGAGCGAGGCAATGGTCCCGGCCTGCGGTGCCGGCACATCCATGGCGGCCTTGTCGGTCTCCAGGGTGATCAGGCCCTGCTCGGGCTCGACTGAATCCCCCTCGGAAACCAGCACATCAATGACCTCGACCTCGTCGAAATCACCAATGTCGGGGACCTTGAC
>SLND01000155.1 GCA_007133205.1 Natronospiraceae bacterium
GCCTTCAGTTTCAAGTCCGGGGAGCCGGATGCGGCCTATGTTGCTCTTGCCGAGGAGTCCGCGGTCTGGATCACCGAGCCCTTTGCCACTCACCACGGCCTGTCGCGGGGCGATGAGATCAGTCTGGCCACCCCGCGCGGCGAGCGCAGCTTCCCGGTGGCGGGCGTGGTCTACGATTACGGCAGCAGCGAAGGGGCGGTGCTCATGCACCGACGGGCCTGGCTGGGGTACTGGCCGGACCCTGGCGTCGGCGGCATGGGGGTTTATCTCGAGCCCGATATCGATACCGCCACAGGGCTCACTGCATTGCGTGAAGCAGCCGCGGCCGGGCCGGCGGAAGAGCAGCAGCTCCTGCAGTTTCAGTCCAACCGGGAGCTGCGCGATGCCTCCCTGGCGGTGTTCGAGCGCACCTTTACTATTACCCATGTCCTGCGCCTGCTCGCAGTTCTGGTGGCCGTGGTCGGTATCCTGAGCGCCCTGCTGGCCCTGAGCCTGGAGCGGGCGCGGGAATTCGCGGTGCTGCGGGCGACCGGGATGACGCCGCGTGAACTGGGCACTCTGGTGACTGCACAGACGGGCCTGACCGGACTGGTCGCGGGCCTGTGTGCCCTGCCCATGGGAGTGGCCCTGGCCGCGGCACTGGCCGGGGTGATCAATGAGCGGGCCTTCGGCTGGACCCTGGAGCTGTTCGTCGATGGCTCGATCTTGCTGCAGGCGGTGGGTCTGGCGGTGGCCGCGGCCCTGTTTGCCGGGGTCTATCCGGCCTGGCGTCTGGCCCGGCGCCCCGCCGCGATGGCCCTGCGGGAGGCGTGAGCATGCATCAGTACCGGTCTCTCATACTTGCCGGCATGGGTTCACTGCTCCTGCTGCTGGCCGGTCTGCCCGCCTGTGCCCCGGAACCGGAAGAAGCGCCGGAGGACAATGGGCAGGCCCTGGGCGATTTCCTCGCGGGTGAGGAAGCGGCCGAGGGTTTCGAGCGGGTGACCGGACCGCGGCCGATGCATTTCCCCGAGGATCATGGCCCCCATCCCGGCTACCGGCATGAATGGTGGTATGTCACCGGCAATCTGGAAACCGAAGAGGGGCGCCATTTCGGCTTTCAGGTGACCTTCTTCCGCTTCAACCTCGACCCTGATCCCCCGGACCGGGACAGCGCCTGGGCCACTAACCAGAGCTGGATGGCCCATCTCGCGCTGACCGATACCGAAGGCGGGAAATTCCATCACGCCGAGCGCTTCGGGCGTGGCGCCGTCGGGATAGCCGGCGCGCGTGCGTCGCCATTCTCGGTGTGGCTGGAGGACTGGTCCCTGCAATCCACGGGCGAGGGGACCTGGCCGGCCCGTCTGCGGGCCGATGCCGGGGATTTTGCCGTGGACCTGTATCTCGACCCCGAGCGACCGCACGTATTGCAGGGGGACGCCGGCTACAGCCGCAAGGGACCGGGGGAAGGCAATGCCTCCCACTACTATTCCTACACCCGGATTGGAGCCGAGGGGCGTGTGCGTGCCGGTGAGGACGAGCATTCGGTGACCGGATTGGCCTGGATGGACCGGGAATGGGGCAGCAGTGCCCTGGCCGAGGACCAGCAGGGCTGGGACTGGTTTGCCCTGCAGCTTTCCGATGGCAGCGACCTGATGTTCTATCGCATTCGGGATGCGGACGGGGACATGGACCCGCACAGCAAGGGGGTTCTGGTAGAGTCCGATGGACGCAGGACCCTGCTCGAGGCGGATGAGGTCGAGCTGGAAGTTCTCTCCCACTGGCGCAGTCCTGAAACGGGGCTGCGATATCCGGTGGCCTGGCGTTTGCTGATCCCGGAGCGGGACACGGAATTGGTCGTCGAGCCCCGCCTCGAGGGCCAGGAGATCACCGGCGCCTTCCGGTACTGGGAAGGTGCGGTGTTCGGAGAGGGGAGACATGAGGGCGAAGCGGTTCGCCTGCGTGGCTATCTGGAGCTGTCCGGGTACGATTCATCCTGACGCGGCCCGGCCAGGAACTTGTCGTCTGTTACCGGTCAGAAACAGGACAGGTCCCGCAAGTGCCTGCTGTCGCGCATCCGGCAGTATTTATGCCGCGGATATGTCTATTCCGGGTTGGTCAGAAAAAGGAGCACAAGAATGCGAACCAGTATCCTGTCTTTCCTGATTTGCGGGCTGTTTCTGCTCGGCGCCTGTGCGACCGGCCCCGAGGAAGCCGGCGAGGATCCCGGGGCGGAGGACGAGCGAAGCCTGGAGGAGCGCCAGCAGGAACGCATGGATGAGATGGACGAACGGCTTGAGAGGGATGATGCCGTCAACGACCCCATGAATGATGATGAGAATGAGAACGGCAATGGTCCCGGCTGGTAATCCGATAAGCCCTTTTTGAGTCAAGATGTTCTGATTCACTCGAAACCCTGCAAGGAGGAAGGTCATGAACACCCGACTGAAGTTTTCAGCCACGGTGCTTGTGACTGCCGGACTGATGGTGGGTACGGCAGTGCAATCCGAAGAAGCGGATGAAAAAAGCATCTCGACCGAGTATGAGGCAGTAAAACTGGGCAAGGTGGTCGGTGGTCTCGAGCATCCCTGGTCCGTCGCCTTCCTTCCGGGAGATCGCATGCTCGTTACCGAGCGCCCGGGGCGCCTGCAGCTCATTGAAGATGGCGACAAGACGGAAATCTCCGGCCTTCCGGATGATCTTTATGCGACCAACCAGGGCGGTCTGATGGACGTGGTGCCGCACCCTGATCATGAAGACAATGGCTGGATCTATCTGACCTACTCCAAGGGTGACGGTGACGGCACGGTGCCTGCTCTGTTCCGGGCGCAGCTCGATGGGGATCGTCTGAGCAATGTCGAGTACCTTTTCGAGTCCAACGAAGTGACCGAGCCCGGCCGGCACTATGGTTCCCGGATTCTCTTTCTCGACGACGGCACGATGCTGGTGACCATTGGTGATCGCGGTGCGGAACCGCCACGGGCCCAGGACACCATGGATCATTCCGGCACGGTGGTGCGCCTGTATCCGGATGGCAGTGTCCCGGACGACAATCCCTTCGTTGATACCGAAGGTTACAAGCCGGAAATCTTCAGCTATGGCCACCGCAACATCCAGGGCATCATCCAGCACCCGGAAACCGGGGAGATCTGGGCGACCGAGCACGGCCCGCGCGGTGGTGATGAACTGAATCTCATCGAGGCCGGCAAGAATTATGGCTGGCCGGTCGAAACCCTGGGTCTTGATTACCGGACCGAGGGTCAATTCCCGGATGCCGAGACCCGGGATCATCCGGACATGACCGGACCCGTGTTCGAATTCGTGCCGACCCTGGCGCCGTCGGGACTGGCGGTCATCGATGGTGGATTCGAAAACTGGCAGGGCAATCTGCTGGCCGGCGGACTGCGGGCGCAACGGGTCCTGCGTCTGGTGATCGAGGACCAGGAAGTGATCCACGGCGAGGAGCTGTTCCTGCGTGAAATCGGGCGCATCCGGGATGTTCGTCAGGGACCGGACGGAGCCATCTATCTTTTGAAGGATGATTCGGACGGTGCCTTGTACCGGGCAAGCTCCGACTGACCGCCTTCCAGATCACAACTCCCCGGTCCCGGTGATATCCGTCGGAACGACGGTGGGGCGCGCCTTCCCGGGATCGGTAGCCGTGCGGCCAGGAGTACCACGGAGGGCGCTCCTGGCAGCCCCACACCCCTGAGCTTCGGGGCCCGTGGAGGGCCGGTGTACGGCCCGCAGGGTGAATCCAGCGTGCTTGACACAGGTCAATGCGCCTTCCCGCTCCCGGCGTAGGCTGAACCCATTCCCGGAACAGCCACGTTCAGCAGGAGTGGGGCCGCCATGAAATTTGATACGGAAATGATGCGCCGACACGATGGTCGTGGGCCGCGCTACACTTCCTATCCCACCGCGCTGCAATTCAGCGGCGATTTTACCGAGTCCGATTACCGCCGTATCGCCTTGGCCTCCAACGAGGAGCTGATACCCCGGGACCTGTCTCTGTATTTTCACCTTCCGTTCTGCAAGGAAGCCTGCTGGTATTGCGGCTGTCATCGTGCGATCACCCGGCGTGAAGATCGCAAGGACAGCTACATGCGCCGCCTGCGGGATGCCATTGCCCTGCAGGCGGAGCTTTTCGATCGCGACCGTCCGGTCAGTCAGCTCCACCTGGGGGGTGGCACTCCCACCGCCTATGCGATCGACGCACTTGGCGACCTCATGGATTCGGTATCCGAGTATTTCAATCTGGCGGCACCCGAACAGCGCGAATTTGCGATCGAGATTGATCCGCGCACGGTAGCTTCGGAAGACATCAGCAGCCTGGCCGGCATGGGCTTCAATCGGATTTCCATCGGGGTGCAGGATTTCGACGAGCGTGTGCAGAAGGCCATCAACCGGGTTCAGAGTGCCGCCCAGGTGGATGCCCTGACCCGGGCCGCCAGACGGGCGGGGATTCTGTCTACCAGTTTCGATCTGATCTACGGCCTGCCGATGCAGACGCCCGCCGGCTTTTCACGCACCCTGGACGAGGTCATTGCAATCGGGCCGGATCGTTTGTCGATTTATGCCTACGCCCATTTGCCGGAGCGTTTTCCCGTCCAACGCCTGATCCCCGAGGCACAGCTGCCGGATGCCGAAACCCGGCTGGACCTGTTTGCCCTGGCAGTGGAAAAGCTCACGGCTGCAGGCTACGAACACATCGGCATGGATCATTTTGCCCGGGCCGGTGACGAACTGGTCGAGGCGCGGAATCAGGGCCGTCTGCATCGCAATTTCCAGGGTTATTCGACTCATCCCGAATGTGACCTGGTGGGGATTGGTGCCAGCGCCATTTCGAGTATCGGTGACAGTCATGCCCAGATGGATCCGGATATCGCACGCTGGGAGCAGGCCATTGCCGAAGGCAGGATCCCGATTGTCCGGGGAATCGAGCTGAACCGGGACGATGTCATCCGGCGCGATGCCATTCAGTCCATCATGTGCCGGGGGCGACTGGACATGGCCGAACTGGAGCGGCGTCACGAGATCGATTTCGCGGACTATTTTGGAAACAGTTTTACCGCGCTTAATCGGTATGTGGAGGACGGTCTCATTACCATTGACGGTCGCATCCTCGAAGTTACCGAGGCGGGGCGTTTTCTGCTCCGGCGCGTAGCGAGTGTATTCGATGCCTATCACCAGCCGAGCACGAAGGGTCGGTATTCCCGGGTTATCTGAGGCCACCATGACAGAACAGCACGCAAACCGGTCCGGTGAGGAACGGACACCCTCCGTCGAGCAGTTTCTCAGCCCCTTCTTCCTGGGTGCCTACGGGGAGAATGATGAGCTGTTCGAGAAACTGATTCTGGAATTCTTCCGGGATCACATCTACTGGCGCCGCAACCTTCATCCCGAGGACACGCCCCCCATTCCGACGCGGGCGCTGCATTCGCCGGATTACCTGGAGTTTGTGGACCGGATGAAGACCGAGCTCCATCGCCTGACCGCGCGGCTCAAGAATTCGACCCCCTTCTTCAATCCGCGCTACATCGGGCATATGGCCTCCGACCTGCTGTTGCCCGGACTGGTCGCCCATCTGGTGACCACCCTGTACAACCCCAACAACGTTACCGAGGAAGCGGCCCCGGTGACCGTCTCGCTGGAACTGGCGGCCGGGCGCCAGCTTGCCCGCATGCTCGGATTCAATACCGATCCCGATCATGCCCCCTGTGCCTGGGGGCATCTGACCTCGGGCGGGACGGTGGCCAACTACGAAGGCCTCTGGAACCTGCGTGCCGCAAAATGCTATCCGCTGGCCGTCAAGCCCTTTCTGGAAGAGCTTGGTGTGGAAACCCGGGCGGTCTTCGGCCGGGAACTGGACCCGCAAGATTCGGACCCGCGACCCTGGTTCAATCTCGGGGTGGACGATGTGGTGCGCCTGCGGCGTGCGGTCGCCCGTGCCATTCGCCTGCGTTCACATGGCGAACGAAGACGCCTGGAGCGGGCGATCGAGGAGGCACGGATCGAGCACCTCGGCCATGCCGACTTTTTCCGGCGTCACGAAGGCATCGACGAACCGGTGGTGCTGGTGCCTCTCACGGCGCACTACAGCTGGAAAAAGGCCATGAAGATGATGGGTTTTGGTGCTGCCCAGCTCATCTCCATCCCGGTCACCGAACAGATGCGGATGGACCCTGTGGCCCTGGACAGCAAGCTCGCGGAACTGCATGCGGCAGACCGTCAGGTTCTGGCAGTCATCGGAATACTGGGTTCCACCGAATACGGCACCATCGATCCGGTGGACGATATTGTCGCGCTGCGGCAGAAGTGGCGGCGCAAGGGACTGGATTTCGGCATCCATGTGGATGCGGCCTGGGGCGGTTATCTGGCCGCACTGTTCCGCCAGCCTGGTGGTGCGATGCGCTCACGCGCCGAGATTGCCGGGGGCTTTGAGCATTTCCCGGACGAGGCGGTCTATCATGCCTTTTCCGCGCTCCGGCATGTGGATTCGGTGACGGTGGATCCACACAAGCTTGGTTATCTCCCGTTCGGAGTTGGCGCCTTTGTCGCGCGCAATCGTGAAATCACCGCGCTGCTGGGAGAAAGCGCGAGTTACGTGTTCAATGAAGATGGTGACAATGAAAATACGGATCGCCAGCTACGCGATCTTGGCAAGTACATACTCGAAGGCTCCAAGCCGGGGTCCATGGCTGCCGCGGTTCATGTGACCCACCAGGTCTTTCCCCTGGACCACACCAGCTTCGGCAAGCTCACGGAAGTCACTATCCGCAGCACCGAATACCTTCAGGCCCGGCTTCAGGAAACGGCAGAACGTCTCGCCGGTCGCGTGCGCCTGGTGGTGCCCTTTGAGCCGGATACCAATCTTCTCTGCATTGCCCTGAATCCCGAAGGCAACCGGGATGCGCGGATCATGAACCGCTTTGGCCGCCGTATCTACCAGGACCTCCAGGTCATTGCCGATCAGCCGCCCCAGTTGCGGGAGTTCTATGGCTCGCGCACCTGCGTTTTTCACGACAGCCTGGGCTCCGGGGCGCGTGAAATCCTGCTTGAACGCCTGGGTCTGGACCCGGCGACCTTCTCATCCGAGGATGACGGTGAGAAGGTGACCGATCACCTTTTCCTCTTGCGCCACACCCTGATGAACCCCTGGCTGTTCGGGGATTCCGGCGGGCTCAACTACCTGGACCGCTATTGCCGGCATCTGGA
>SLND01000016.1 GCA_007133205.1 Natronospiraceae bacterium
AGAACATGCGACCGAGAACATGCGACCGAGAACAGTTTCCGTGACTTCCCTGATCCCGGTTGAACTCCGGGGTGTTGGATCAAATCTCTGGTGAATCCTGATGAGCCTTATCTCCGTCCGCGGCCTGGATTTCAGTGTCGGCGGTCCCCTGCTGCTGGAAGACGTCACGCTCGACATCGAATCGGGAGAGCGGATTGCCCTGGTGGGCCGCAACGGTGCGGGCAAGTCGACCCTGATGCGTCTGCTGGCCGGAGAGCTGGAGCCCGACGACGGCGAAGTCCGGATCGGCGAGGCGGTGCGGGTCGCCCGGCTGCCCCAGGCGGTTCCCGGGGAGGTGGCCGGCACGGTCTTCGACCAGGTGGCCCGGGGCCTGGGGGATCTGGGCGAGCTGTTGGGTGAGTTTCACCGCCTGAGCCGCCAGGCCTATGACCCGGAGGCCCTGGCCACGGTCCAGAACCGGCTGGATGCCGCCGGTGGCTGGGACCTGGATCAACAGATCCAGCAGGTTCTCGATCGCCTCGAGCTGGACGGCGAGGCCGCCTTCGCATCCCTGTCCGGCGGCATGAAACGCCGCGTGTTGCTGGGCCAGGCCCTGGCGCGTCAGCCGGATGTGCTGTTGCTGGACGAGCCCACCAACCACCTGGATATCGAGGCCATCGAGTGGCTGGAAGGGTTTCTGCGGGGCTTCGCCGGGACCGTGGTCTTCGTCACCCACGATCGGCGTTTCCTGCAGACCCTGGCGACCCGGATCGTGGAAATCGACCGTGGTCGGGTCAGCTCCTGGCCGGGGGACTGGGACAACTATCAACGCCGGGTGGAGGAACGCCTGCACGCCGAGGATCTGGAAACCACCCGTTTCCACAAGCAGCTCGCCCAGGAAGAGGCCTGGATCCGCCAGGGCATCAAGGCCCGGCGCACCCGAAACCAGGGCCGGATCCGTCAGCTCAAGGCCCTGCGCAGCGAGGTCGCCGCCCGGCGGGAACGGGAAGGCCGGGTGCGCATGGACGCCGCCGACGCGGGTCGCTCCGGGCGCAAGGTGATCGAGGCCGAGAACGTCGACTTTGCCTGGGATGAGCAGGTCATGGTCCGGGGATTTTCGATCCGGATCATGCGCGGCGACCGGGTCGGGGTGATCGGGCCCAACGGCAGCGGCAAGTCCACGCTGTTGCGCCTGCTGCTCGGCGATCTCCCGCCGGATGCCGGCGAAGTGCGACTGGGAACCGGTCTGCGGGTTGCCTATTTCGACCAGCATCGCGCCGAGCTGCGCGATGATTGGTCGGCGGCCGAGAATGTGGCCGAAGGCCGTGATTACGTCGAGATCAATGGCCGGCGCAAGCACATCATCGGGTATCTGCGCGATTTCCTGTTCACCCCCGAGCGCGCCCGCGCGCCGATCAGCCGCCTGTCCGGCGGTGAAAGAAACCGCCTGTTGCTGGCCCGCCTGTTCGCCCATCCCTCCAATCTTCTGGTGATGGACGAACCCACCAACGACCTGGATACCGAGACCCTGGAGTTGCTGGAAGACCTGCTGGCCGACTATCCCGGCACCCTGTTGCTGGTCAGTCATGATCGGGCCTTTCTCGATCGGGTCGTGACCAGCTGCCTGGTGCTGGAAGGGGCGGGACGGATCGGCGAACACGTGGGCGGCTACAGCGACATCCCGGAGAAAAGCCGCCCGGCCAGGAAACAGAAAACCGCACGGTCCGACCGGCCGGAAAAGCCGGCGGCGGCCAGACCGCGCCGCCGCACCCGGAACAAGCTGAGCTACAAGCTTGCCCGGGAGCTGGAGCAACTGCCGACCCGGATCGAATCCCTGGAGGCCCGCGTGGCCGAGGCCACCGAAAGGGTAAATGACCCGGCGCTTTATGAACGTCCCAACGATGAGATCCGCGAGGTCACTGGCGAGCTGGAGGCCCTCCAGGCCGAGCTGGACCAGGCCTATGAACGCTGGGAGGCCCTGGAGGCCCACCGCGAAGAGCTCAGCAGCGATTCACCTGCCCGATAGCCATCGAATCACTGCCGGGAGGCAGCTTGCTCAACGATTGATCGGCCAGTAACATGTCGCGGCTAATGCACCGGGTGCTCCCTTTTCGTGGCCACGAAAGGGAGTGAAACGGGAAGTCGGTGTTCGGTGGCTGTACCAGCCCCGCAGTCCGACGCTGCCCCCGCAACGGTGATTGAGTCCGGGTTTCCACATGCCGTGGGAATTCCGATCGACGGACCATCCGGCCACTGTGCAATCGAGCACGGGAAGGCGGTTCGTCGAGGGTGCCTTGTTTCAGTCCCCACAAGCACCCGCTCATCAGCCCGTAGACCGGCCTGGATGCATTGAGCCACGCGTTGCGGAGGGCGACGCCGGGCCGGTGGATCCGCTACATCCGAATTCCTCCGCCCTGAATCCCTTCGCTGCGTGATTCATTCATCACGTTCAATCCGTGCGGGTGTGCACGGACAAGGGGTAAACAATGCATCAGTCTTCCATACGATTCGTCGCCGGCATGGCGGCGAGCCTGTCCATGCTGTTCGCACCAACTGTACTTGCTGAAAACGGGGCACTGGAACTGGAACCGGTCACGGTGACCGGCACCATCACCGAACGTGAAGCCCGCGAGCTGCTCACTTCGATCACCGTGATCGATCGCGAGAGCTTCGAGCGTCAGCAGCCTCGGGATGTCACCGATCTCATGCGGGGCCGTCCCGGCGTAGATGTCAGCAACAACGGCCCCTACGGCAAGGTCTCCAGCGTATTCACCCGGGGCATTGGCGGCGAAGGCAGCCTGCTTCTGGTGGATGGAGTACGTCTTGGCTCTGTGACAGCCGGGGGAGCTTCCTGGCAATACTTGCCACCGCAACTGATCGAGAGCATGGAGATCGTGCGTGGTCCGCGTGCCAGTCTCTATGGCTCCGATGCCGTGGGCGGTGTGGTCCAGGTCTTCACCCCGAAAGGTGAGGGCGAACCCGAACCCTGGGCGCA
The DNA here is from genome assembly GCA_007133205.1 of Natronospiraceae bacterium. Lineage (GTDB taxonomy): Bacteria > Pseudomonadota > Gammaproteobacteria > Natronospirales > Natronospiraceae > SLND01. The sequence continues at coordinate 2,975 of SLND01000016.1, forward strand.
GGCCGGTGCCGGTTCCTTCGGGAGTCACGAGTTCGGCTCGGGCGTATCCGGCAAGCGCGACCGAACCAGCTATAACGTCGGCTTCAATCACTTTCATACCGACGGCATCCGCCTGCGAGAAGACGCGGACGAACGCCAGGGCTATTACAACACCTCGGCCGTCGCGCGGGTCAGTCAGGGCATCGGTGAGGCAAGCGAGGTCGGCTTCAGCGGCCTACAGTCGGAAGGGCGCACCGAATTCCTTGGTGGACGCAGCAACTTCCGTCACCAGGCCATTGGGGGCTATTACGAGACCGAAGTGAGCGAGTTGTGGGAAACTCGCATCGGTTACTCGGAGAGCCGCGATCATGACCACACCAACAATGACGACGGCACCGAGAGCCGCGCCGATTCCACCCGCCAGATGATTGACTGGCGCAACACTCTCGATCTTGATGCGCATGAGCTGATTCTTGGTGCCGACTACCGGGATGCCCAGGTGGATGGCACGACCGATTACGAAGAAGACAGCCGCGACAATACCGGCCTGTTCGTGCAGTCCTTCTTCGATTTTGATCCCTTCGACTTCGAGGCCAGCCTCCGCTACGACGACAATGAAGCCTATGGCAGCGAGACCACCGGCGCCCTGGCGGCGGCCTGGGACCTGGATGGTGTCCATCGCCTGCGGGCCAGTCACGGCACCGCCTTTCGTGCGCCGACATTCAATGACCTCTATTTCCCCGGTTTCAGTAATCCGGATCTGGAGCCGGAACACTCCGCCAGCACCGAACTGGGGGTCACCGGACGCCATGGTGACTGGTACTGGGATGCAGTTGCCTATCAGACCGATGCCGATAACCTGATCCAGTTCGTGGTCGATGACCAGGGCGTAGGGCAGCCCCAGAACGTCGCCGAGGCGCGCATCCGGGGCCTGGAACTGAGCGGCGGTGCCATGATCGGCGACTGGGATCTCTATGCGGCGGCCACCTGGACCGACCCGGTGGATCGTGAGACGGGCAACCAGCTCCGGCGACGGGCCACCGAAAGCCTGCGCTTCGAGGTGGACCGTGAACTCGGTGACTGGTCGCTGGGTGCGACTACCCTGATCCAGGGCGGACGCTACGAGGACGAAGCCAACGAGGATCGGATATCCGGTTATGGTCTCCTGAACCTGCGGGTCGGGTACCAGCTCGCCTCCAACTGGAAGATCCGCGCTACCGCCGAAAACGTCCTGGACGAGGAATATACCCTGGCCCGCGGTCAGGATATGGAGACCTTCGAGCAGTTTGATTTCCAGCAGCCGGGGCGTAACTTCTACCTGACGCTGCGCTACGGTGGCTTTTGAGTCGCAACCGCTCCGGCAACACACCTGGTCGTGACCGGGGGAGGGCAATGACATGCGAGCAATATCCATCCGGACCCTCATCCGGGCCTTGGGCCTGATCTGGCTTGCCGGTTTCCTGGCGGGGGCCGCTCCGGCCCTCGCCGGGGAACGTTGCGTCACCGACGACAAGGGCCGGGAAGTCTGCCTCGAGGCACCCGCCGAGCGGATCATCTCCCTCTCCCCCGGGGCGACCGAACTCTTGTTCGCAGTCGGAGCCGGCGAGCAGGTTGTCGGCGCCATGGCCCATAGCGACTATCCCGAACAAGCCAAGGATATCCCGCGCATCGGCAGTCATCAGCGTCTGGACATGGAAGCCATCCTGAGCAAGGCGCCGGATCTGATCGTGGCCTGGGCCTCGGGTAACCCGGCCGGCCAGCTCGAGGAACTGGAAGGCCATGGCGCGACGATCTACTACAGTGAACCGCGTGCACTCGATGATGTCGCGGTGGCGCTGGAGCGGCTCGGACGCCTCACTGGGCAGGAAGCCCGGGCCGAAGAGGTTGCTGCCGAGTATCGTGGGGCAATTGCCGCGCTCGAGGACCAGTACGCCGATGCCGAGCCCATCCGGGTGTTCTACGAGGTCTGGCCCGAACCACTGCAGACCCTGAACGATGAACACCTGATCAGCCGGGTCGCCAACATGTGTGGCGGTGAAAACATTTTCGGCGACCTCGAGCGCCTGTCTCCGCGGGTGGACCGGGAATCGGTACTCGAAGCCGATCCCGAGGCGATCTTCACCGGCGGATCCGGCGAGGCCGACGAATCCTGGCTGGAGAGCTGGAAGCGATACGAGGACATGACCGCGGTGAAACGGGGCAACCTGTTCTTCGTGCCACCTTCCAGCATCCAGCGCCCGACCCCGCGCCTGATCGACGGGGCCCGGGTGCTCTGCGAGGAACTGGAGGAGGCGCGCGAGCGCCTGTGACAGGCATGGCATTGAGCAGCCTGGCAAGGCAATCCACAAGCGGGGTGGGGACATGAGCCCGGTCGCCCGCGAGGTTGGGCTGGTCCGGATCATTCCGCCACTGCTGGTGCTTGCGCTGGTATCCGTACTCGCGGTTCTGGCCGGACTCGCGATCGGCAGCGTCTCCATTCCGCTGCCTGCCCTGTGGGCGGTATTGCAGGGCGAAGGCGAAGCCCTGCACCGGACGCTGATATTCGACCTGCGCGCCCCAAGGGTCCTGGCCGCCTTCGCGACCGGTGGGCTGCTCGCCATCGCCGGCGCATTGATGCAGGTGCTGCTGCGCAACCCGCTCGCCGATCCCTATGTCCTGGGTCTGTCCGGGGGTGCTGCCGTCGGGGCCCTGCTGGCCATGCTGGCGGGCATGGGCGCGGCGGTGGTCTCGGGCTCGGCCTTTGTCGGGGCGCTGTTCTCGACCATTCTCGTGTTCGGTCTCGCCCATGGTACCGGCAGCTGGACGCCGACCCGCCTGCTGCTGACCGGCGTGGTGGTGGCGGCCGGCTGGGGGGCGCTGATCACCTTCATGCTGGCGGTCGGTCCCGCCGAACGTCTGCCGGGCATGCTCTACTGGTTGATGGGGGATTTCTCCTATGCCCGCAGTCCCTGGCCGGCCATGGTCATGCTGGTCATCGCCGCTGTGGTCCTCCTGCCTTTCGGTCGCAGCCTCAACGTGCTCGCACGCGGGCCGCTGCAGGCCTCGGCCGTGGGGGTCTCGGTCCGGCCCCTGGAGTGGTCGGTCTATATCGGTGCCAGCCTGTTGACCGCCATTGCCGTGACCACCGCCGGGACCATCGGTTTCGTCGGCTTGGTGGTGCCGCACATGCTGCGCCTGGTGCTGGGGCATGATCATCGGCTATTGCTCCCGGCCTGTGCCTTCGCAGGCGGGGCGCTGGTGGTGCTGGCCGACACCCTCGCACGCACCATACTCGCCCCCGAGCAATTGCCGGTCGGCGTGATCACGGCCATGCTGGGGGTACCCACCTTCCTCTACCTGCTCTATCGCAGCCGCTGACGGAGAGCGAGTAATGACGAGCCTGAACACTCAGGACCTGGTGGTGGATATCCCGGAGCGGGCCGACGGCGATGCCCTGAATCTTGCCGTCGAGCCGGGCCAGTTCTGGGGCGTGCTCGGACCCAACGGCGCCGGCAAGACCACCCTGCTGCACACCCTGGCCGGCCTGCGCCGGCCGCGGCGCGGCGAAGTCAGCCTGGATTCGACCCCGCTTCGACGCCTGCGCCGGCGCAGCATCGCCCGGGCCCTGGCGGTGGTATTCCAGGACCGCCAGGACAGCCTGCCGGCCACCGTGCTGGAAACGGCCCTGATCGGCCGCCACCCCTATCTCGCGCCCTGGGATCTCGAAACCGCCGAAGACGTGGACATTGCCCGCCGGGCCCTGGATCGGCTCGAGCTCACCGGGATGGAGAACCGCCTGGTGAATACCCTCTCCGGCGGTGAGCGCCAGCGCCTCGCACTGGCCACAGCACTGACCCAGGAACCCGAACTCTGGCTGGCGGACGAACCCACCAATCATCTCGACCTGCGTCACCAGGTGGCAGTCATGGCCATGTTGCAGGAGGAAGCACAGAGCGGGCGTTCGGTATTGTGCTGCCTGCACGATCTCAATCTCGCCGCGCGCTGGTGCAGCCATCTGCTCCTGCTCTATCCGGATGGCCGCAGTTGCTGGGGTCCGTCCGAGACCATGCTGGTGCCTGGCGCGCTTGAGGATCTCTACGGCCAGCCGCTGACGGCCGCCGAGGTGGCCGGGCGGCGGGTCTTCGTCCCGGCCAATGGGGGTGGTCTCAAGTGAGCGCGGCCGGTAAGCGCCTCATCGGCGGCACGGTCCC
>SLND01000158.1 GCA_007133205.1 Natronospiraceae bacterium
AAGGGCCAGCCAGTGAGCAGGTTGGTCACTTACGGTCTTGTTCCTCGAAAGCACTGTCAGGGAACAGTCCCGGCATCAGGCGAGGCGCCAAGCGAGCCGGAAAGGCAAGGTGCAACGGAGCTCGCGGACCATCCGATGTCACAATGCCAGCATTTATCAGCGACGCCGTGATTCGACGGGCTTGACGCTCCCCTACCCCGACCAGGCCCGCTACCTCGCCCCGGGCGAGCTCCCCTCGGTAGAGAATAACCTCCAGGACCCGATCACCGTGGGGCTGTAGTTCATCCCGCTGAATCGCGTCCTCAGCCCAAGCTCGGATCCGCCGTTCAAGGCGACCAGGCTCAACGAGCCCCTCCATGAATTTCACCTGATCCAGGCAGACTCCGAGGAAAAAACGCGCAAAATCAGCAAGCGCCTTTTCACTCAGGCTTCCTCGCCCGTCCAGATCACCGTGTCGGGGCGAATCAGCCGCCCTCAAGTGCTGCTTGTACTCAGCCTCCCGTCGAGCCAGTCCGCGGGCCACGGACCACACCCCCCCGCTGTCCAACTGCTCGACCAGCAGGGCGTGGGACATTAGGCGGGCAACCCGGCCATTCCCGTCCATAAAGGGATGAATCCACAGAAGCCTGTGATGCCCGCATGCGGCCGCGAGGATGCTGCTGGTTTTGCCGAGGTTGCTGTAAGCCTCCTCAAATCGGGCGAGAAAGCGTTCCAAGCCCCCCGGACTGACTGGAATATGGCGTCCGACCTTCACATCCCGGGTACGGAGATCACCGCCGACAACATGTACCCGCTCCTTCGTTTCCGGATCTTCCACCCAAAGCAGGTCCTCGGGAAGCTCGTCGCAGAAGCGCTTGTGTGTCTCACACAATCCCGCAGCGGTCACAGCCCGCCCGGTGAGCCCGCCAGCGTCAATCCAGGCCTGGACATTGATATGGGCCCTTGCCTCCCGCTGTAAGTCGCGTTTGAGCGGATCGTCGCTGTAATCGTCCCGCAGAGCACGTTCGATATCGACCGGATGGGTGTCATGCCCCTCGATAAGGTTCGAGTAATAGCAGTTCATTTCGCGAACCAGGTTCGCAAGCGGGGTGGCGACCCCTGGCCGCAAGCTCCGACGAAATCCGGACGCACGCTGGGCGAGTTCAAGGATTAGGTCATTGAGCTCGGCCCGATATTTGGAGGTTTCGCCGACAAGCATGGGCTCCATCAGGGCGGTGCGCTCCGCAGGGGCACCTACTCCGCCATTGCCCGTATCTTTGTCCGGTCGTATGTCCGGTTTTTTAGGCATAAAATAAACCGTATAATCAGAAATCTACGATTAGATCGTAGCACATCAATGTCCGGTACAATGTCCGCTTTTACTTCCGCCTGGCCTCACCCTTGCTTTCTCTACGATGCCCCACCCGCCTACGAGCCCGAGAATAGAGGCAATAGCCGGTCTGAGAGGCCCGAACAAAGCATAGGCCAAAAAAACCCGATCACGCGACGCGCAACCGGGCTGCTGGCGACCGTGAATGCAAAGCGGCCATTTTTGCCGATCTGAATTCCGGTCTTTCTGTGTCCCAGCTGTGCCCAGCTCGTGGGATAACCTCATGGGATAATCAGGATCTCAGTCGCCTGATAACGGCTGGAACACCTGTGATTACAGGCTTTCCCGGTATTTAAGTGTTTTGACGGGTTATCGGCTGGACTGCCTTCGGGAGGCAGGGGCCGTAGGTTCACTTTCCTGCTCCGGCTTCCAGCCTCCGCAACGGAAAGCCCGGCCCGGTCCTTCCATGGACCGGGCGCTCAGCCGGCTGCGAAAGGCCACCGGCCTTTCGGTCCGGCTTCGCCCTGCCACCCCGACCAGCATTGAAAGCCTGCCATCAACGTGGCGGGCTTTTTTGTTTGGGTGGTGTAAATTCCCGGCAGGATTTGAACCACCGGTTGATGCGGACCGACCCTGGCTCCACGCCCCTCGAGCTTCGCTTCGCCAGGCAGATACATTTCACACGTATTAATCAGCTTGAAATGCAATCATTCCATTTAATTGATTTAGTTCTAGCTTTTTCACATAACACTCATGCAATATTTCGGTATCCGGCACCTACGCCTTTTCCGGTTATATTTTGGGACAACTGGCGCAGGTATTCCGGCCCATGGGCATCACAGGAGATAGGGCCAATTGACACAAAAGGACAGGCCCGTAATCGAATGCCCCCCGGAGAACGAACACGAGCTGCAGAATAACTGCTCGACCGGGGGTCGGTCTGAAACGGACACAGCCACTGTGCAGTCACCCGAGCGTGCAGCCCCACAGCGCGGGCGCGCACCGTACCGTGATGGCGGGCGCCGTCGCTACGTCTCTGTGCGTGTCAAGCTGGCTGCTGGGCTCCTGTTTGCAGTCGCGTGGGTCAGCGGCAGCACCTGGCTCGCCCAGCCCTGGATCAGCGACCTGGCAGAAGTCACGGGCCCAATTCTCGCCTGGATCATCGTCGCCGGCATCGCGCTGGTCCCAGGCTTTGCCAACGCCTTCGTCATTGCCGGCCTGGCCATGGACCGGCGGCCCGTCTACCCGGAACTGACCGAGTCCTTACGCCCGGTGACTGTCCTTGTCGCCGCGTACAACGAGGCCGAGTTCATCGCCGACACCCTGCGCAGCATTTTCGGTCAACGTTACGAAACGGCCCGCGAGGTGATCGTTATCGACGACGGCTCGAGTGACAACACCGCAGCCATCGTGCAGAACCTGATCGAAGAGGGTCTTGCACCAGAAGGTGACACCCTGCGGTTGATTCGCCAACCGCAAAATGGTGGCAAGGCCGCCGCACTCAACGCGGGCCTGGCTGCAGCGAGCCATGACCTGATCGTGACGGTCGATGGTGACACCTGGCTGTGGCGCGATGCGCTGCGCAACCTGGTCGTCAACCATCAGTGCAGCCCGCCTACTACCGCAGCTACGGCAGCAACAGTGCTGGTGCGTAACTCGCGTGCGAACCGCCTCACTCGCTTGCAGGAGTGGGACTACTTCATGGGGATTTCCTCGGTCAAGCGAGTCCAGTCGCTCTATCAGGGCACGCTGGTCGCGCAAGGGGCCTTCTCCGTCTACGAGCGCTCCCTGCTGCGGGAGATTGGAGGCTGGGAAGAAGTTGTGGGCGAGGACATCGTGCTGACCTGGGATCTCATCGACCGCGGCTATCGTGTCGGCTACTGCGAGGACGCAATCGGATTCACTCGCGTGCCGGAAACCATGCGCCGCTACTACAACCAGCGCAAGCGCTGGGCACGTGGATTGATCGAGGCTTTCAGACGCTTTCCCCGCGTGTTCATCCGCCCGCGGATGAACCTGCCTTTCGTTTACCTGAATTTCACTTATCCCTACCTGGACCTAATGTATATCACCGTGTTCGTGCCGGGCGTGATCGCCGCTCTCTTCTTCGGGATGTACGCCATCGCCGGCATAATGACCCTGATCCTGGTGCCACTCGCACTCTTGATGAGCTGTATCATGTACACCAAACAAGTGCGAACGTTCCGATCCCACGGCCTGCGTGTTCGTCGCAACATCCTTGGCTACATCGGGTACCTGGTGGCATACCAGCTGTTGTTGTCGCCAGCGAGCCTGGCTGGATATTTTGCGGAGGTTCTGGGCCGGAGGAAGAGCTGGTGAAACGCATTCTGCTCCCGCTCACTCTTTTGTTCGTGCTCATTCTTGTACCGGTGGCGGCGGATGCCGAGCGCCTGCGCGGTGTGGCCGGACTGGAGTTCAATGAAGACTCCGACGATATTCGCCAGAGCCGTTTCATGACCAATGTCATGCGCTCGCTCGACACCGCAGGCAACCATCGTGCGGGCGTCGGCATCGGCTTTGATCGCCTGTCCGAGCCCGATGACACGCACAGCTTCCGTCGGGCCCGCGCCGACTACGAGGGCAGGCTGGGCGAAAGAACCATGGCCACCGGCTCCGTGGCCGCCCTTGATGGCGCCGAATGGTCGCCCCTGTTGGGCTCGGCGCGCCTGTCCCACGACTTTGTCAGCCCGATCTACGCCGAGATCGCCGCCGAACGCAGTTACGTGGACACGATCGACGCCATCGAGCGCGAGATCGAGATTGACAGCGCCAGTCTTTCCGTGGACTTCGGCCCCTTCGCCGGCTGGACCCTGGTAGGCGCACACACGGCGCAGGACTTCTCCGACGGTAACCAACGCGACATCACGGTTGGACGCGTAATCTACGACGTACCCCGTTGGCAACCACTCCTGCTGGAAGTGCGCGCCCGAAACATACGCATGGACTTCGACGCACCGGAGTACTTCAGTCCCGAACGCCTCGACGAGCGCCTCGGCCTGGTGACCTGGCGACGCGCGGTGCTTGATGAGCGCTGGTTCCTCTCAGTGCAGGCCGGTGCAGGCCGTCAGTCGATCAACAGCGGCCCCAGTGAAACCATTTACCTGGGCGAGATCCAGTGGCGCGGGTGGTTCTCCAACCACTGGGGCCTTGAGACAGGCGCCGGCTGTCGCAACACAGTCAACCTGCGTGCCCGCGACCCGGATAGTTACCGATATTGTCAGGCCAACATCAGCTTGCTTCGGTCATGGTGACGCAGGCAGGAGGCAGTGGCACTGCCTTGGGGCTGATGCTCAGTGTGTCACTGTATCAGGGTCAGCCTGCTTGTCGTGATACATCGCCTGATCTGCCTGTTCCATCAGAGAAACCAGTGTGTCGGCCTGCCCGGAAAAAACTGCCGCGCCGATGCTCGCGGAGGGCTTATACGCACCAGCATCCAGCTCTACCGGCGCCGAGACTTCCTCACGTATGCGATTACTGATTTGCCTGACCCCATCATCATCACAGTTGGGACAGATCACGGCAAATTCATCACCTCCGATTCGGGCGGCCACATCGGTTTCGCGTAGACAGCCCGTGAGTCGTCTGCCCACCTCGATCAGCACCCGGTCCCCTGCAGCATGACCATGTTCATCATTCAAACCCTTGAAACCATCCATGTCGATGTACAAAAGCGCCACCGACTCTCCGGTTCTCCGTGCGAGCTTGAGGCTGCGTTCCGCTCCTTCCTCGAAGCTGCGGCGGTTGTGCATGCCGGTGAGCGGGTCACGGGTCGCTGCTTCATGTGCCTTCTCTTCCGCCAGTCGGCGGGCAGTAATATCGACGTGAGTCACCAGCACGGCATTACCGCCACTGTATTCAAAACGGGTGGCATGAAGCAGAAACCATCGCTTGCGGTTGGGAGAATGGCAGGGGTATTCAAGTTTCAACTGTTGCCTTTTCCCGGCGAACAAATCGGAAAGGCCCCGCTGGATACGGTCGGTTTCCGCCGTGTCATCCGGGGAAATGCTGGCGAGATAGTTCCACCCGAGATATCCACCTGATTCCCCGGAATTACCCGCACAGAATTCTTGCCAGGCCTTGTTGGCCACGATGATGACCCCCTCCTGATCCAGCAACGCCATGGAATCGGGTGCCGCCTGGAACGCGGCCTCGAACAGCTCCGACTGTTCCCTTGCCTTCACTTTCCTTCTCCCTCGCCAGCCTGACTGGACCAAACACGATGTACGGCAGATTTCGACTCACCCTCACCGGATTAGTTCTATTACGACAGCATTCAAGATCCTTCCGGGCCCCGTTTACTCACCCCTCCTTCAATCGAGGCACGATGGACGAAAGGTCATAACCGGCCTGGGACGCCCGCTTGATGGTCTCGTCAGGTGAATCGGGCGACAGGCTGGATAGTGCCCACAGATTCGTGCAGCGGGCACCACTACGACAAAAGGCAAGTACGGGACCATCCGACTCACCCATTATCTTCTCGAATTGTTCAACATCCTGGCTTGTGATGTTTCCGGAGACGACCGGCTGGTGGACATAAGTGAGACCGGCCTGCTCGGCAGCAAGGCGAATTTCCTCCGAATCTGGCTGATCGGGCTCTTCACCATCGGGACGGTTGTTGAGAATCATGCGGTACCCTAGTGAAGCGATGCCTTCAAGCTCTTCGGGCTGAACCTGCGCTCTTACCGAAAAGCGCTCATCAAGTTTCTTGACCTCTGTCATGACAAATACCCCCTGCAATATATTGCTAAATGGATGCCAGGAATGGCGGTTTTACAAGGCAGTTACGGGTCCGGCAAGGGCCTGAAAATACGGGGCGAGGCCAGCTCAGGCCCCACCCCTGCTTGCCATTCAGAATGTAAAGAAGTGGACATGTCGGGAGAGCATGTAGTCGGCCACGTCACCCGGCGAGGCCACTCCCACTCCCTCCATCAAGTCGTCCTCGGTATAGTCGGTGTTGGGCAGGAAGATGGCGCAGACTTCGACTGTCGCCCCCTCGCCGACCAAGCGTTGCAGAAGCTGCTGCGGACGCACTTCACGCGGCTTCAGCTCTTCGCCCACCGGCTCGCCGAGAGCCAGGCGCGCACCGTCACTGCACAGCAGCACGCGAACCTCTGCGTCACGGTCAATGGCCTGATTGGCCAGTACCAGGGCCATGCCCTGGGTCATGTTGTCGTCACTTGTCACAGTCACGAACAGACTCTTGTGGGAACCGTCGCCACCGCGTTCATGGTGACGGCCCTGATCACCGGACCAGGCGGTGGTCGCGGTCAAGGCCGCGACGAGAAACACGCTGAGCAATCGCTTCATGATCATCTCCTTGGTTTGTTCTACTCATGGACATGCCTCATGCGCGACCCGAGGCTGCGAGCCGCGTCATGAGTCGACAAAAAGATTTCTCCGGGATGCAATCGCTCGGGCAAGCCGACGCGCTCAAGACGATCCATTACCGGACCCTTCACTTCAGCCAGGTGAAGTCGCACGCCCCGGCCATTAAGGGTATCGATGGCTTCCTCAAGAGCCTCCAGCGCGGTGGCATCGACGTCATTGACGGCACTGGCAATCAACACCACATCGCGGATTCCCGGTTCGGAGCCGGCCTGCACCAGGGTGTCGCGCAGAAAGCGACTGTTGGGAAACTGAAGGCTTTCGTCCACACGCACCATCCTCACGCCGGGAAGCTCTTCCACCTCGTGCCGTTCGCGGTTACGAAAATGCTCCGTCCCGGCAATGCGACCGACCACCGCCACATGCGGGCGGCTGACCCGCCACAAAAGGACCAGTATCGAGGCGGCGATCCCCGCGACCAGCCCGGCCTCCACGCCGACAAGCAGAACTGCCAGGGCAGTGAGGACCAGGACCATTCCGTCACGGCGATCCTGGATCCAGATGGTGCGCCACTCTCGGGGCGAGATGAGCTGGACCACGGCGAGCAGGACAATGCCGGCCAGTACTGCCCGCGGCAGGGCCTCGAGCAACGGCGTCGCCAGCAACAGGACCAGCAGCACGAAGATGGCGGCAAACACCCCTGCAAGTGGCGTTCTGGCGCCGGCATCAGCCGCGACAATGCTGCGTGAGAGACCGCCGGTGACCGGATAGGCCGAGGTGAGTCCCGCGGCCAGGTTGGCAGCGCCCAGTCCCAGCAGTTCTCGGTCCGGACGAATCGACTCGCCTTCGCGTGCGGCCAGGGCCCGGCCTACCGACACGCTTTCCATGAAACCGACCAGTGATATCAACAGCGCAGCACCACCCAGCTCGAGAAGCCAGGCCGTATCCAATGGTGGCAGCGAGGGTCGTGGCAGGGCCGCCGGAATCTCGCCGATCTGGGGAAGCTGATCCGACAGCCCGGTCAGCGAAGCGAGCACGATGGCCAGTACCAGGGCGACCAGAGCCCCCATGCGTCCGACGAGGACACCAAGACCCAGATTTGCCCGCGAAAGAAAGCGGCCCACAGGACCGTTCACCCAGCGAATCACCAGGATCGTGGCCAGTGCCGTCCCCACCGTCCAGGGATTGATCTGTTCCAGTTGCCCCGCCACGGTGCTCAGGACCGTGACCGGATCGGATGCCTCCACCCGGATATCCAGAATCTGCGGAAGCTGGCTGACCGCGATGAGCACCGCGGCAGCGGAGAGGAAACCGGTGAGTACCGGCCGGGAAAGGAAATGCGTCAGAAAGCCCAGGCGCAGAATACCCATGAGCATGAGCAGTGCGCCCGAAACCAGGGCCAGGGAGGCGGCCGTCGACACCGGATCCACTCCATGGCGCTGGGACAGCGCTGCGGTGGCGGTCGCCACCATCAGCGAGACCACGGCAACGGGGCCTACAGCAAGGTACCTGCTGGTGCCGAACAGGGCATAGGCGGCCGGCGGCAGCAGAGAGGCATACAGCCCCACCTGCGGCGGCAGGCCCGCCAGGGCGGCATAGGCCATACCCTGGGGTACCAGCATTGCGGCAATCACCAGGCCGGCGACGAGATCCCGTCCGGCCGTCAACCGATCGAGATCACGCCACCAGGGAAGCAGCCAGGTCTTGTTCACTTAAACCGCTCAACCGTCGGTGGACGCGGCCATGCCGCGTTCGTACAAGTGCCAGGCGATAAAACCCGCGACCATCGACAGAGTGAACACCAGCGGCTCGTGCCAGCCCAGGGAAATGGCGGCAATGCCCGGCCCCGGACAGAAGCCGCCCAGGCCCCAGCCGATGCCGAAGACCGCGGCCCCCAGGACCAGCCGACCATCAATATCGGTGCGGGTCGGCCACTGGAAGCGATCCGCCACCAGTGGTTTCTCCCGCCGGCGCAACAGGGCAAAACCGGGCAGGGTCACGGCGATGGCGCCAACCATGACCAGAGCCAGACTTGGATCCCAGTGCCCGAGTACATCAAGAAACCCCAGGACCTTGAGCGGATTGATCATCTGTGACACCGCCAGCCCCACACCGAACAGGATCCCTGCAATCAAAGCGGTTATGGATTTCATGGTCCCACTCCAAATCCGTGCCGTACCACGGCAACGGTCACCGCCGCGGCTATCATGAAGGTGATGGTGGCTACCAGCGAACGCGTCGAGAGTCGACTGATGCCGCAGACTCCATGTCCACTGGTACAACCACCGCCGATCCGAGTACCGATGCCCACCAGCAATCCGGCAGCGATGAGCAACATCACCGGAAAGCCCTCGCGAAGCTCGAAAGTCTCGGGACGAAGCAATTCGTGACCGCCGGCGCCGATCAGCAGGCCGAGCACGAAAAGCCAGCGCCAGGAGCGATCCCCTTCCGTGTTCGAAAGGAGTCCGCCGGCGATGCCGCTGACACCCGCGATACGCCCGTTGAGCGCCATCAGGGCGACGGCGGCCAGTCCGATCAGTGCCCCGCCGATCAACGCGGAGACAGGCGTAAACTCAGTCATGCCCCGTCCCTCCTTCCGGCTCGCGGCCGAGCTGATTCATTGGCACCTTCACATAGCTGATCTGGTTGTCTTCCGGCTCCGGAAGGTGGCCCGCCCGCATGTTGATCTGGACAGACGGGATGATCAGGCGTGGCATTGGGAGACCAGCATCCCGTTCATCACGGAACTTGATGAATTCGTCCCGACTCCTGCCATTGCCTACATGAATATTGTCACGTCGCTGTTCTCCGATCGTGGTCTCACAACGAGCTTCTCGTCCACCAGGCTTGTAATCGTGGCAGACAAAGAGGCGGGTTTCGTCAGGCAATTCAAACAGCTTCTGGATGGAGTCATACAAGACTCCCGCATCGCCGCCAGGGAAATCGCAGCGAGCCGTGCCGCCGTCCGGCATGAACAGGGTGTCGCCAACGAATAGCGCGTCACCGATCAGAAAACTCATGCTGTCGGACGTGTGCCCGGGTGTATGGATCAGGCGACCCTCAATATTGCCCACCTTGAAGCTGTCACCCTCCTGAAACAGCCGGTCAAATTCCGCGCCACGCGGTTGCCACTCATTGGGCAGATTGAAGAGCTTCTTGAATCTGGACTGTACCGAACGAATGCCCTCACCAATGGCCACCTCGGCACCCAGCTCCTGCTTGAGGAAGGGTGCGGCGGAGAGATGGTCCGCATGGGCATGAGTCTCGAGGATCATGGGGACTCGATACCCCTTCTCCCTGACATGAGACAGCACCTCCCGGGCGCTTTCCGTGCTGGTGCGCGCGGCCTTGTAGTCGAAATCAAGCACAGGATCGACGATGACCGCCTCGCCCGCGTCCGTATCGGCAACCACATAGGTCCAGGTTCCCGTGTCTTCGTGGTAGAAACCGGTCACTTCGGGCTTCATGGCACACCTCCTGAGTGATCTTGCCTTGAATGCCCCATACTTTAGCATTTTCTGATATACAAATCAAGCCAGTCGCAATGCCCGGAAGTGACTATCCCGACACCTGTCCGGCAACGGATCGCCGACGAGTCCACCTGGCCTCCACCTTCGCCTGCCATGAAGCTGGCGGCCAAGGCTATGAGGAGACAAATCAAATACTTGACTCCACGCCAATTTCAGCCATTATGGTAAAGAGGAGGTTCGGAAAACCAACGCACCCGGGCAAGGAAATGCCATGCGTTGAGGATCTCCCAGGGTCTTAGAGGGAGTTTGGACCACAATCACAAGGAGTGATTGCCATGAGTGATCAAACCAGGGAAGTCCTGCCGACAATAGATCTTCGTCAGTCCGAACAGCGTCATCGGCGCCCCTTGTATTACATGCTCTGCGAAGAGCATGGCGGGGTCATGTCAGGCAGGGGCGAGAAACGCGTGCTTGCCTTTGCCGTCTACCGACCCTCCGAAGGCAAGGCACTGGCGGAGAGGCTGGATAATCAGTCCCGCCTGAAGTCCTTCACCAGCGGCGGCGTGACCGTGTTCCATGTGGCCTACGAATGTAATGGAGATGGCACTCCCATCATCTCTCGCGATACCCATCCTCGGCTGGATGAAGTAGATGAGGTGGAGCTGCACGATTCGGGCAATTGCCCCGAATGGTACGGACTCGAGTCCATTGACGGAGATACGGGCGACGAGCGGTCAGTGGCACTCTAAGGCCACGGGAACGAACACATAAGCTGCCGGACTGCATGGTTTACCGGCATGAAGGTGTTGGCTGACTCGCCAGCCCGAGGTTCGGTGTACCCTCATACAAACCTCCTGGCGCACGTCTCCCGGCGAACTTTCCCGGCCAGGGCATGAAGGCCTCTGTACATCGCAGGCCACGACCTGCCCCGCCCCGTTTCCGGGATGAGCTCCCCGATCTCCGCCCGCGACCGGCAGATTGATGAATCATCAGGCACCCACACTTCTGCGAGCCTCTGCTGCCTGAAGCGAAGCCCTGTTTGGCATTATGCTGGACAGGACTGCCGTCAGCCCCCAACATGAATGTTGAAACCTGCGGTCGCGAAGATTGGGTGGACAGCCACCGACCTCATGGCTTGCGAAAACCGACGATCAGGAAGCTTTCTGCATCTGACCGACCTCGCCCGTGAACTGGAGACGCAATGAACCAGCCGGAAGGAGATCAAGCCCGGGTACAGGAGCTGGCACGTCGACTGGACGAGGTCTGCCGCCGCCTGGACGAAACCCGGGATTTTGCCAAGTTCACGCAGAGCGCCAATGTACTGGAAACCGCACGCCGTCTGATGGCCTTGCCGGGTGGCGTGGCAGCGGTTTATGAACGTATCGGAGATCTGGCGGACGCGGGAATCTTTTCAGGCAGTGACTGGGAGTTCCCGCAGAATCTGCGTCCGGCTGCTGCCGCCAATACCCTCAAACTCGCACGAGACCATACTCTGGTACTGGAATGCCTCAGTGAATTGCACCTTGCGGCGATCGCCCGGGAGGAATTGAGCTCTGACAGGATCGAAGCGGACGAGGCGCGGGCATTCCTGGCCCAGGTATTGGCACTCAATCTCCGCCTGGTATTCGGACAACTGGATGAGGCCGAAAGAGTCCGTCTCGGTCGCAATGCGGAAATGGTCCAGCAACACCAGCGTTTCGTGGCAGAACAGATCGGATATGGCGAAATCATAGAAAAACTGATCGCCGAGATCTGGCGTATCCTTGCCCAACGCCCGATCGATACCAGTCATGTCCAGGAAATGGTCACTCGGGTCGCAGTCTACCTGGCCAGCGAAGACCCCGGCCTGCCTGCCAACCGGGCCAGTGGCGCCGAACGGCTGATCAGTGCCCTGTATGGACCTACACGTGGGTGTCGCGAAGATCCCGGGCTCGAAGTATACGAGAACCGACTGACCGGGATGGATGAAACGGCGCTCAGGGATGAGGCGCTGGGCTTCGGACGCGCCATGCATGACACCGGGCTGGTGTCCCCCTATCATGCGGTATTCCTGCGCTGGATCCTGGACCAGAGTCCCGACCTGGTACCTGCTGCCCTGGGCCTGAGCAGTACCGGGACCGAGGCGCTGGCCTGCTACCGGGAACTCATTCATGTCCTGATTGACGAAGCTGTCTGGCCGGAAACCGCCCACGCGATATATGGCCTTGCCGGCATGCTTGAACGTGGGGTGCTGTATCACGCCCCGATCGGGCCTGCCCTGTGGCGACAGATTCACCTGCAACTTTGCCCGGAGGCAGAATCCCTGCTCGGCGGGACCGATGCCAATGCCCATCCGAGCGGGCGGGTTCGCCTGCTCTCCGGCCTGGTGACCATGCTCGGCCTTCCCCGCGGCATCGGGCAGGGAGACAATCCAACCTGCCAGGCTGCACGCGCCCTGTCCCTGTGGTCTTCCAATGACCCCGATTACCTGCTCCAGGTGGTTGCCTGGGCCAGCCGCGACAATGATGTACAGAGTTATTTCGAAGGAAAAAGCCTTTCCTCGGCGCAGTTATTGCAGACTCAACCGGCGACGACCTTTACCGACGTCGATCCCGTATCCGCCGTAACCGTTCCCCACCTGGATGCCATTTACAACGAGATGGGACGACTCTGCATTGGACGTTCCGAAGACCCGCACCGCTGGGTGAATCCCGAGTTCCATGGCTGGTGGGTTGGCCGGGGCTTTGCTATCGCCGTCAACGTGACCACCGGCATGCTGCATGACTTCGATACTTTCGTACGCCGGTTCTACGCGTGCTACCACCCGCTCTACAACGGCAACAATCCGGTCATCCATTCACAACCGGCCGGCGTTGCCGTTACAGACATCACCGCACGCTTTGTCGGCTGGCACGCGATATCCATCGAGCGCGTCGGATATGACCCGGAAGGCATCATTCGGGTCTACTTCTTCAATCCCAATAATGACAGCACCCAGGACTGGGGTAATGGCGTCATGGTGGCGACCGAAGGTAACGGGGAACGCTACGGTGAATCCTCACTGCCCGTGGAGCAGTTCGTATCACGCCTGTACATCTATCATTTCGATCCGCGAGACGAAGCCAGCCAGGCCAATGTGCCCGCCGATGCAGTTGCGAGAATCGAGGAATTGGCCAGGGCCAGCTGGGCAGCGGACCGCTAGTCCTGGTCCCGCTCCCTTCACAGGAGAACGGCCGACTTCGCACCTTCAGAACCCCACCCCCACAAGCACATGAGGGTGGGGCCCCACAAGCCACTCAGTGATCAGACGTAGAAGTCCAGCTCTTCCTGGTACTTCAGGAGGTCGCGTATCTTGTGGGGGTCGTCCCCGAAGAAATACACCAGCCCCCAATGAGTACCGAACGCGGTGCGCTTGGTCACGGTTTCCTCGAGAGGCGGTGTCAGTTCATGGTACTCGAAGTAGGAGTGGTTGACCGTCTCCTCGGGCATTTCCAGTTTGCTCACCACTCGTCGGCGCGGATACACACCAAAGCAGCCGGCGTAACCCCTGGCATCCTCGACCGGCTTCGGGAAGAAGGCTTCGATTTCCTCTTCGGTGGTCTTGGGATCGAAGGCCAGGACCATCCCCTGGTAGGCATTGAAACCATAGGCCCGCTCAAGCAACTCGAAGACCTTGAAGCCCGGCGGTCGATAGGCGACCTCACCGAAATACATGGTGCCGTCACTGGTCACAAAGTACTCGGGATGAATGAAACCAAATTTAATATCGAAGGTCTTGATCAGTTTTTCGATTTCCCTGGTAATCAGCTCACGCCAGCTCTCCAGCTCCGGTGTGGCCGGGACGAACACGGAATAGCCCAGGGTCACGTACTCCGAGATATTCAGAAAACGGATCTTGCCATTGTGAATCCAGGCCTCGACCGCAAATTCCCAGCCGTCGAGGTGGCTTTCCATCAACAACGGGATCTCGTCTTCAGGGATCAGATCGACTTCTTCCGGGGTCCTGATCACTCGATGACCGAGACATCCCGCCTTGTCGAAGGCCTTGAGGTGAATCGGGTCATCCGGGTCCCCATCCAGCTTCAACAGGGTCTGATTGACACGCTTCAGAAAGCGCGTGACGTCGACCTTGTCATGCGCTTCCTCGAAAATGCCGACCCGAATACCGCCAAGTTGGGCCCGTCGCTTCATCAAGGCCTTGTCCCGGAACAGGACGGCCTGTCCGTGGAGACGGGGACTTTCCATCACCACGGCGTTGATTGCCCCGGCCCATTCCACGGTTTCCTCGAACAATGGGATCGCCACATCCACGCCCTCGTCGCGCAGCCGCTCGGCAATCTCCATGGACCGATCATTGAGCCGTTCAAAATCCCAGGCAATAAAAGGAATATTGTGCTTTCTGGCATATTCTTCGGCCCACTCGGGAGCGACGACAATATATCGCCGGTCGAATCTCTCCAGTGCATCAATGGCGTTGATACTCCAACCCAGCAGGGCCACGTAACCCTTGTCGGGATTCTTTTCCATCTTTTCCGGGTTTTTCTTGCTCATATTCCACGTTCTCCATTTTCCACTCCAGGCGGACGAACCAGCCTGGCCAACGGACACCTTGTCCCTTTGTGGACGTTAACAAGCCACATGACGCCATGACCAGCCCAAATCATCGCCGACGATGGTATGACATTGGCCCATGGCCACCTACCTGCCGGAAACCGGAAGATCCGGCTATTCCGAGGGCAGCAACGGCCGGATCATCTGTCGCCCAGCAAGCCGTCCCGAACCCGTGGATAGGGGGAATCCGGGCTGAGCCAGATGGCCAGGAAATCCCATACCTCTCCGGCGTCCGAATTCTCGCTGCGAAGCTCCCCATTGAGATAGAACCCACTGGTGCCATCCGGCCGATACCAGATGACAAAATCATCGCCCCGCTCCACATCCTCAAAGCGCGCCAGTTCTTCTTCCGACCAGCAGTCTTCGACCGATTCGCACTGGCCCAGTTCCACCATATCCTCGGCCGTATGTTCCGCAAGCTCCTCTGCAGACAGGGATCTTGCATACTGAATTTCCAGCATGAGCGGCCTGTCCCGGGCCGGCTCCTCATCATTATTGGACACCCATAATCTGGCATCGTATACATGAATCATCAGACGGCGATAGCGCGCCTCACCAAGCTTATTCCATTCCGCCTCATCCACTTCCAGTTTGTCCGCCAGGCTCTGTGGCAGAGCCAGAGCCCCTGTTGACAGGAACATCCCGAGCACCCCAGCAAAGATCACAGGAGGGAGCTTTCGAATCACCTTGCGCACCATAATCATCAGCCATCCCCCATCCAATTGAACCCGAGGCCCGGGGCAAGCACTACTGAAACCGGTCCAGACCCCACCGTGCAGCCGAATCCGGTGCCAGGACACCTGTCCACACCAGGGCTGCTTGTATCGAAGACTCCACCGTTACCACAAAGATCGAGCCCGGTCCATGAGCCATGCTCCAGCGATTGAACTTTCAAATGCTTGAGGCGCACACTCTTGTTCAAAGGCACAGGAATCAACGGCTGGACCCCGTGCTTCGGCCGAAACGAAATCCCTCCACTACTGCAGGGTGGACCCACTGATGAACTCAGGACGCGACCGTAAAATGACCTGTTTCGCACTCGGGTCACTTTGCGCCCTGGCCCTGATGGCCTGCGCCGCCCCACCCGACCCTTTGCCACCCCCGGCAGCCGACCATCATGTGCATATCCGCAGCGAGTCGGGTGGAGAGGTGCTGCCCAGAGCCCAGCTGATCCGCGGCAAACGCCCGCAAGACCTTGTACGAGGCAAACAGGGGGCTGAGGAACTCATTGCTCAGCTTGATCGTCATGGCATCCAGCAGGCCGCCATCCTCTCTCTCGCGTACATGTATGCAATCCCTGAGCTCGAGTTTTCGGACGAATATGGCATGGTCCGGGCAGAAAATGATTTTGTCGCGACACAAGCTGCCCGATTCCCGGGGCGACTCAGCGCCTTCTGCGGCGTCAGCCCCGTCAGGGACTACGCCGAGGCGGAAGTGCGCCGTTGTGCGGAAGAGCTGCAGGCAACCGGCATCAAGATGCACATGGCCAATTCTGATATAGACCTGCTGCAAGCGGACGAGGCTGCCGCAACCGCAAGGATATTCGAGAAGGCCAACCAGCATGGACTGGCGGTCATCATTCATCTGCGTCCGAGGGGGCGAAGCTTCGGCAAGGAGCAGGCGCAAGTCTTTCTTGAGGAACTTATGCCCCGAGCTCCGGACGTCCCCGTGCAACTGGCCCATCTGGCCAGTGGTGGAGTCATTGATCGCCCCGCCCTGAAAGCCGGGCAACATATCGCCGCAGCACTTCCAGAACATGACAATCTCTGGTTCGACGTCTCCGGCATCTTTGTCCGGAGCAGGGACCTGACTTCGGACACTGCCGGGAGAAGGGCCGGGTACAGCAAACGCCGTAATGCAGTGGAACTGATCCAGGCGGTGGGGCCGGAACGCCTCCTGTTCGGCTCCGACTGGGACGCACTTCGCTACGAGGATACCCTGCGCCCGCTCCAGCAGGGCCGGGGTCTGCGCCGGAGTCAGCTCCGACAGATTCTGGCCAACCGGGCCCCCTATCTCCCCGACTGAGCCATACCGGGAATCGCACAGCTCACGTGGCGGCAACATAAGCCCTCCGAACCCCGTCGCGTACCAGAACGCCAGGCACCGCGGCTGGCTTCCCCGGGTCCCCTGTGATTTTCGCCATCAGGTGCTACATTCAGAAAAGGGGCTGATCCATCCATTGACCCCTGCAACCGGGAGGACAGATCCATGACCGCCAGCGACGAGGCACGCATCATGGTCGAGGACAGCGTGATTTTCAGTGGGGATCCGGATGATGTCCAGGAGTTCTTCGACGAATTGACCGGGCAGGTGGAACATGGAATGTCTCATGCGGAATTCGTGGAAATGAACGAGAAAGCCATGGGCATGAGCCTGAAAGGCAAGACAGCCGAGTTCTGGCAGGGAGAAGCCAGGAAGGACTCCAGGGCCATTTGAGTCCATAACCCGTTCTTCATGGCCTCGGGGGTCGAGGCAGACAGTTGACCGGAAACGCCGTGAATGGCCTAGGAGCCGAGCGGCATGCGTCGGCCCGTGTGCCCCGCATGCCGATGGGAAGAAGCAGCCCCGTTGTGGAGGAACTGACTGGCAAATTCCTCGGGCGGCAGGGCCCGGGAAAACAGGAAACCCTGCACCTCGTCACAGCCCTGACGACGCACCACATCAAACTGCTCTGAGGTCTCCACGCCCTCCGCCACCACACGAAGCCCCAGGGCATGAGTCAGTTCCACGATGCTGCGCAGCAATACGATATTTCCCCGGTCATTTGCCACATCCAGGATGAATGCCCGGTCCACCTTCACGGTATCCAGCGGCAGCTTCCGCAGATACACCAGTGAAGAATATCCGGTACCGAAATCATCGAGAGCGATGCGTACACCGGTGTCGCGTATTCGTCTGAGGGTATCCGCCACCTCCTCGGTTCGGCGAATGATGGCACTTTCAGTAATCTCGAGTTCCAGCATTTCCGGCGCCAGCCCCGTGCGATTCAGTACGTGGGCGACCATGTCCGGAAAATCCGGATGGTCGAGCTGGCGCCCCGAGACATTCACCGAAACGCCAACAGGGCGGAAACCCATGGCCTGCCAGTTGGCAACCTGGCAACAGGCACGGTCCAGCACCCAGGCACCCACATCATGAATGAGGCCCGTCGACTCGATCAGGGGAATGAAGTCCGACGGGGATATTCGACCATGGTCGGGATGCTGCCAACGCAAAAGCCCTTCCCCACTGACAGTCCTCTGCGTCGCGACATCTATGCGCGGTTGATAGTGGAGCGTGAATTCCTCTCGTGCCAGGGCCTCGCGCGGGTTCTCCTGAAGGTCAACACGGTGACAGCTACTGGTGTTGTGGGCGGATTCGGCAAAACTGAAAGCTTCGCCATTGGCGCGGGCCTGTTTCACAGCCTCATCAGCACCCGCGATCAGTCGACGCGGATCCGTATTTCCGGGCGACAAGATGCTGATACCCACCGCACCCGAGACACGGACTCGGGTTCCATCCCGGATTATGGGGAGCTGCAGGGTCTGGCAGATCTTGTGGGCAATCGATGCGGCGATTTCCGGGCTGTGGAGCGGATCAACCAGCACCCGAAACCGGTTCCTGCCGGTTCGGGCGATGATATCGCCCGTCCGTACGCAACCATTAAGCCTTTCCGCCGCGGAACGGACAATCCCCAGCCGCATGGCTTCGCCCCCGCTGTGTGCCATCTCATCCAGGCGCTGCAGCTCAATGGAGAGCACTGCCAGAAGTGAATGCCCCCTTTCAGTTGCGCACGCCAGGGCATGGGCATCAACCCGCTCCTGAAAGGCCGTGGCGTTCAGCAGCCCCGTTTCGCGGTCGTATCCCTGCTCTTGTGCCACCAGATGCTCCCGAGGGTCCCAAAGTCCTTGAACTTACGGTAGCAACAATGCCCCCGGAACCGACCTGTAGGAAACTACAGGTGCCGCGCCGCGGCCCCGAGAGACATCCCTAGCGTCGCGCCCCGCAGGGGGCACTATAGGCCAGGACCAGCGGCTTTTCCTCGATCGCCTCAGCCAGGGACGGATGCTCGTCCGGACAGGCCCGGGCCTGGGCCAGGGCACAGCGGAGACGTCGGGTACCATCACGGGTACTCTCGAGCCCGCAGACCGGAGGCCGCTGTTCACTGGTCCCTGCATGGACCATTTCCGTGACTGCCGGCCTGCCGAGAAGTACGACGGAGGCAAGAGTACCGGTCTCGAGCACCCGCCGCTTCAGGCAGTCATCCTCTTCCTCGTTGCGTTCAACCAGCACCAGGGAAAAAGCCTCCGGGGCCTCTCGCAGCAGTGTCAGACCGCTGCTCAGGCGACTCCGTATCCGCAGGGGCACCTCGGCCGCACGTAGTCCCAGGGCCACATCGGTCACCGACGAACCGTTCCCTATCAACAGTAATTTCATGCCACCCTCCTCTGGTAGTTGTGGGCAAGCAGGCTCTGGCGGCTCGCCAGGCTGGTTTCGATCCAAAGGGCTACGGACAATGCCTTGCCTATACGCCGCGCGCGCCCGTCCCCGAAGCGGGTCACAGGCAACCCGAGCCCCCGCAGGATGCGCTCGAAACCCACGCTGACCACGGCGACATAGTGGTGGATGCCCTCCTCAATGGCATGGTCGACGGCAGCCAGTACCAGGTCGGCGGCCGGGCGCCCGTGAGGCATGACAGTCTGGCTGCCGGCGGCTGCGGAGCGATGCACTGCAAAACGGCTGGCATCCCACACACCGGGGTCTTCCGGGGCCGGCTCGCCGGCGAGCAGTTCGGGAAAGGTGTCCCGCAGCATGTACGGGCCGGTGGTGGGCAGGAGGCGCACGCAACCCTGGACCCGACGGGCAGGACCGCGGGCGAGGATGTAAACGGGATCACAATCATCGTACTCGTCGCGCTCCAGGCCCTGCTGGCTGGGCACCTCCCAGCCGAGTCGATGCCGGAACACCTGGTGACGCAGCCTGTGCATGCCGTGCAGCGCGAATGGATCGCGGCGTTGCTCTCCCGGTCTGACAGTGACGAGTTCCTGCATGGTGCCCTCCGCTGTTGGTGTGGGCACCAGTCAACACCTCCCATGCGGAGGTGGGTACTGTCAGAAGTGACAGGATAAGGAACGGATTCAGGGGAACTGGGGGACGATATGACCCTCGGCCACGGCTCGGGCCACCGCCTGGGCGCGGTTTGTCACATTGAGCTTCTCGGCTGCATTGTGGAGATGAAAGAGAACGGTACGCTCCGAGATTCCGAGAATCCGGGCGGTATCGGAACTGGTCTTGCCTTCGGCCGCCCACAGCAGACAATCCTTCTCGCGATCAGTCAGCCGGGGGCGCTGAAGCAGCAATTCGCCGTCCCCGAAGGCCCGTCGGGCCGCCTCGTGAATATATCCGGCAAGCAACTGGGCAAAGGGCATGACGCCCATGATGCGGTTCTCACTGCGCGCATGGGGGTCGCGGGACACCAGGCTGAGAATGGCGCATTCGCCCTGGCGGCCATGAACCGGAAAGCTGACACCGGAAGCCAGGCCGAAATCCGCCGCCTCGCGCATGAACTCGCGCACCTCCAGTCCCCGGGGATCGTGTCCCGGGTCAATGTCGTTCCAGATCAGGGGTACGGTCTCGATGCGGGTAGTGTGCTGGACCACCGGATCGACGGCAAAATAGCCGCGATCCTGGTAACGGGCCCACCAGTCATGGGGAAAACCGCTGATGATGACGTGGCGCGGGCGAACCAGGGAGACCGGGAGCACGGCACCGTAGATGAAATAGTCAAAGCCGGCGTGATCACACAGCAGACTGCATATCTCGTGCACCTCCTCCACTGAACCGGCCCGGCGGGCCGCGTCGATAAGCTCATTGCACACAGTCGGAGACAGGTCGGTGCCTACGGTTCCCGGGACCACATTTTCCTCCTAGCACTGGCCTGTATGTGGATCCCCCAGTTTTCGCCGCTTGAACTCCCCCGCTCAGAAGTATGGCAAGGCGAACGCGGGAAATGAAGAAAAAATCGCCTGCGACCCCAATTTCCATGGGATTTTCCCGTCAACACGGTCGATTTGCGATCCGGCCACCAGGAAATTGCTCCGGTAAATGGCCTTTCCACCGGTCCATGCTATAGTGCGCCCTGCTCACCGCACACCGGTCCGCGGGGGCATTCGTTGGCCGTCTCCGGGAATCCTTCCCACAGCCTGTCCTCGATATTCCGCATTTCTTTCCGCCTGGACCGGCCCCGGGCACGCGGGTTCAGGCCCCGCCACGGGAGGGCAATCCAGGAGCAAGTTCCTACATGTCATTCAATGAACTCGGCCTATCGGCCGCGCTACTTCGTGCCGTGCAAAAGCAGGGCTATAACACGCCTACCCCCGTGCAGAGCCGTGCCATCCCCGCCATCCTCGAGGGTGGCGACATCATGGCGGCCGCGCAGACCGGCACCGGCAAGACTGCCGGCTTTACCCTGCCCCTGCTCCAGCAACTCAGCGACGGTGAGCGTCCGCCGGTACGTGCACCGCGCGCGCTGGTCCTGACCCCTACCCGGGAACTGGCGGCCCAGGTCCAGGAAAGCGTACGTACCTACGGCAGGGAGCTGTCGCTGAAATCCACCGTGATCTTCGGCGGCGTCGGCATGAATCCCCAGATCACCACACTGCGACGTGGCGTGGACATCGTGGTAGCCACCCCGGGCCGCCTCCTGGATCACTGTCGCCAGGGCAACGTGGACCTGTCCCACATCGAGATCCTGGTTCTGGACGAAGCCGATCGGATGCTCGACATGGGCTTCATTCATGACATCAAGAAAATCATGAAGCTGTTGCCGGAACAAAGACAGAATCTGCTGTTCTCGGCGACCTTTTCCAGTGAAATCCGCAGACTCGCCAACGCACTGATGGATTCTCCCCGACAGATCGAGGTCGCTCGCCGCAACACCGCCGCGGAAAAGGTAACCCAGGTGGTTCACCCGGTCAGTCGGGCTGCCAAGCGATCACTGCTGAGCAAGCTGATTCGGGACGGGGACTGGAAGCAGGTACTGGTATTCAGCCGCACCAAGCACGGGGCCAACCGCCTGGCCCGGCAACTGGAGGCTGACGGCATTGCGGCCCAGGCCATTCACGGCAACAAGAGTCAGACCCAGCGAACCCGGGCCTTGTCCCTGTTCAAGCAAAACAAGCTGCGGGTCCTGGTCGGGACGGATATTGCCGCACGCGGACTGGATATTGACCAATTACCGCATGTGGTGAATTTCGATCTGCCTCATGTACCCGAGGACTACGTACACCGAATCGGCCGAACCGGCCGGGCGGGGCATGGTGGTCATGCCGTCTCCCTGGTCAGCGCGGACGAGTTCAAGCTGCTCCACGGGATCGAAAAGCTGCTTGGCAACAGGATTGAGCAAAGCATCGTGCCGGGTTTCGAGCCGGATCCCCGGGAACGCCCGGAGCCGATACGCAAGCAAGGTGCAAAGCGTCGGGGAAGCCGCTCCAATTCCTCCGCCTCTCGCCGGCATCGGCCCGGGTCCGGACGACGTCCGGACAAGCGAAAGATTGGCCAGCGATAAGGCACACGACATGATCATCCCGCCGACAAGGTAGCTTCCATCCGCTAGCCGGTCGCAAAAAAGAAAAGCCCCGCAATGCGGGGCTTTTCTCTTGCATGCCGAAATGGCTCAGGGCGCTACACCCGCCGACGAACCAGCAGCACACCGAGAGCCATCAACGCCAGCAGGGGCAGCACCGGATCCAGCGGACGATCCCTGCTGCCAAGACTGCAGAATCCGCTGTCCGGTCCCGGATCATTGCCGGTCAGGCCGTGGCTGAGATCCGCATAGGTATCGTCCTCCGGGTCAATCTGCACCTCGAAGGACTCAACACCCTGTGCATTCTCCAGACTCACGGTGGTGGTGGCCGCATTGCCTTCGCCCTCGCTGTCCGACGCGCTGGCCTGTTCCGGATCCAGCGAGGCAATGTCGGATTCTTCACCATCCTGGCGGACCTCGAAGTCGAAGCTGTAGCCGGCCTCGGCACCGCGGACGTTGAGATCGGTCGATTCACGCCGACCAATCTCTTCCACCCCGCTGTCGCTTTCCAGTGCCACGCTGACGGTGAAACTGTCGCTGCCTTCGGT
>SLND01000109.1 GCA_007133205.1 Natronospiraceae bacterium
CATACCTGGGGTCATACTCAGGGGCATACCCATACACACGGGATGCCGGCATGGCCGACAGGAATCCGGCTTCGAGGGAGCTCGAACGGCAATGAGCAATGCAGCGGCGGACAAGGACCTGGTCGACCGGCTCAAGGCCCAGGACGCTGAGGCTTTCAGCCTTGCCGTGGACCGTTTCGCCCCGACCATGCGCCGGACGGCTGCCGCCATTGTCGGAGACGCCGCGGCCGATGACGTCGTCCAGGAAAGCTGGATCTCTGTGGTAAGAAAGGTGACCCGCTTTGAAGGACGTTCCTCCTTGAAGACCTGGTTGACCACCATCGTGATCAACCAGGCAAGAAGTCATCTGCGCAAGTCGGGCCGGGAACAACGCCAGCGGCTAGAGCCCGGCGAGGACGAGCCACTGGAAGCATTGTTCGATCAACGCGGGTACTGGAAGGGCCCGGTCTCCGACTGGGGCAGCGACATGCCCGACGGCCTGCTGCAATCGGAAGAGCTTGAGCATTGCTTCCGCATCCACCTTGACCGCCTGCCCGAGCAGCAGAAAGAGGCGCTGGTGCTGCGCGAATTGAACGGCATGAGTTTTGAGGAGATCTGCGAGGCACTGGATGTCAGTGCCGCCAACGCCCGGGTACTCCTTCACCGGGCACGGCTTGCCCTCTACCAGATGGTGGAAGGTTTCCGGGAGACGGGCGAATGCTGAACTG
The DNA here is from genome assembly GCA_007133205.1 of Natronospiraceae bacterium. GTDB lineage: Bacteria > Pseudomonadota > Gammaproteobacteria > Natronospirales > Natronospiraceae > SLND01. The sequence continues at coordinate 708 of SLND01000109.1, forward strand.
TCGCCAGGCCACTGAACTTTTGTGTCAGGCCCGTGATGGCCGGCTGACCCGGCTCCAACGCCTGCGTTTGCGCCTGCATGTATTCCTGTGCAGGTACTGCGCCGCCATGGAGAAGAACTTCGAGACCCTGGGACAACTGGTCCGGACCCGGATCGGCTCGAAGGAGGAAGATCAGAGCCACGATGCCCTGAAGAACGAGGTCCTCAAAACCCTCGAAGAGCAGGAGAATCAGGGTGACAGGGACCAGTGACGCGGGACCAATGGCCGCGTAACCCGTAGACGTGCTATTGGATACGCCGCGCCATCGAAACCACTTCCTGAACAGAAAGAAAGAATCCCAGGGCAATCAGATAGCCGATTCCGGCTCCCAGCGCCCACTCCAGAAGCCCCGGACTGAAGCTTGCTGCGACAAGGGCAGCAACGATGGGGCCAATCGCGAGATAGTTGCGCAGCACGATCCGCTCCGGGCAACCCAGCAGGCGCAGCGCGATTCCAAGCAGCAATATGCTCACCGAGGCGGCCATGGATGCCACGGACGTCCCGGCAAGGAATGAGATCACTTGCAGGGCACCCATGCCCAGACCCAGGGCCAGCAGGCGCCGAAGGCCTGCTGCCTCCGGACAGATCTGCCAGTGATGGATCAACATGTGCCGCCTCCTTTACGTTCCTGTCAACCCGTCCTTCTCGACTAATAGGACGCGGGCAGGGACGGCCTGTTACAGACCGTGACGCAGGCCCGGGAACAGGGGGCATCAGCCCCTGATGAAGCGGTCCTGAATCGCGGGGTCGATCTCGGCCACGGGCACGATAATGCCGATCTCGAGCGCATTGCCGAAATCCTCGTCATGGGCGGTTTCGCCAAACCAGATCCGCGTACCCAGGCTCAGGTAGGACTGCAGTATCGGCGGAACGGGGGTATCCGTCGGGGCCAGCAAATCCCTAAGGGCCCTGATCCGCTCGCGAGGGGTCTCGGGCAGGCGGTCGGGGACCGCCGCGGGGCTGTCGGGACGGTACCGCAGACCCGCCCGGGCACATAACAAGTCTTCGGGCGGGGCATAGTGGCGCTCGAGAAAAGCCACGATCAATGATCGGGCCTCCCGGGGCAAAGACTCATAGAGCGAAACATTGCCGAAGAAAAAACGGGTTTCTGGATACTGACCCAGCAAGGCCCCCAGCCCATGCCAGATGGCATGAAAGCCCAGGCGCCTTCTCGCGGCCTGCGGGTTGACCACCGAACGCCCCAGCTCAATTCCGCAGGGTAATACGCGCTCGCGAAAGGCCTCTGTATAGTCGAACAGGCCGGCTGTTCGCAGATCCGCATCGCCTTGTACCTGGTTGCCCCGCTGGTAGCGGTACATGGCCACCAACTCCTGGTGTTCCGGATCCCAGGCAATCAACTGCCGATAGGCACGGGGTCCTGAATCGAGCACATCAAGATCCACCCTGTCGCCACGGCCGGCGCCCACCACGCGAAAGACCATCTCCCGCAGCCGTCCGATCTCATGCATCACCGTCGGAAAGGCATCGCCATGCAGGCTGTGGATCTCCAGGCCGTGACAATGCCTGAGCGGGCGGGACTGGCGCAGCTCCCGATCAAGGTCAATACCGCTTGCCGCTCTGGCCAGAGCCTCCATTTCAGCGCTCCCTTGCTGCTGGATCTTCAAGTCTCAGGGTTTCGCAGTAGGTCTGCAGGCCGGCCGCGCAGACCTGGTCATCATCCGCCATCTCACGCAGGCTCCCGGGTGTGAACGGGCTGCCCGGCACGAACCCGGCCTCGCGTGGAGCCGTCTGCAGCATTTCCCTGGCGAGCAACAGCATTTCGAGATTCAGGTCCACCCGCACCATCCGGCGCAGACGGGCCAGAAGATAGAAGCCACGGGAATTCCGGGTGCCCAGGTATACCGGCACCACCGGGCGCTGATGATGCAATGCCATGCGCACCGCCATCTTGCCCCAGGGCGCATCACGCAGACGCCCCTGATGCATCCGGGCGGTACGACCGGCCGGAAAGACCAACACCGCGGCTCCCGAGGCAAAGGTCTCATGCAGCACCGCCCGCATGTCCCGGCTTGAGCGGTATCGGTCCAGGGGGGCGAGAAAGGGGCGCAGATGCCGAAATCCGCAGAGCACATCATTGACCGGTACCTTGACCTCCGGATACCAGCGCAAGAGCCACGACAGCATTACCAACCCATCCAGCCCCCCCTGCGGGTGATTGCAGACGAATACCGGTCGCTCACTGGCAGGCACAAGCGGACTTACCGGGGCCCTCGCTTGTGCCGAAATCTCTTTCAGCACGGCCTCGGGAAAATTGCGGCAGCTGACCGGGGCCATGGCATGCAGCCCCGAGTTGATCACTTCCTGGCGCACCAGTTTTTCAAGGGAGCGCCAGATCCAGCCCGGAATCCGGCGATAAATCGCCGGTGCCTTCTCCCGAAACAGGGCCCGGACATCAAAGCTTATCTCGGGCACATGGGATGGCGGGCTGTCGCCCTGAAGCGGGGTTGCTTCGGCGGTGACTGCCACGTCCATGCATTGGCCGGTTTGATGATCGGTGAGACGGCAATTGCGCCCGGTCAATGCCAACTCAAGCCGTGATTCGTTCCGGCCAACAGCCTGAGGCCTGGCCCCCACCCGTTCATGCAGGCCCTCGCAATCCCATTCATAAACGACCGGATGGCGCCCTGATTCAAATACGTGCACGCGCAGTGGGCAGGGCAATTCCTTCCTGTGCTCGACGAGCTTATTCCTGAGGGCGAGCTGAGTCGGTTGCCGCGCCAGGTCTCTGAACAACTCAACATGATCGCGCCACTCCTCCTGAGTGAAGAACGGGGGCCGGGCCACGGATGCGGGCAGATGGCCTGGCTGGATAATCGTCACCAGACCGTTTTCGGACAGACTCAGCCACAACGGGCAGGGTGGGTCAGAAATCAGGCAGGCAAGGGTCCCGTCGTTGTGGGCCTCGTTCTGCGGGGCATGGGCTGAGGCCTCGCTGCAACCCAGGCGGACACGGCAGGCGCCCGTGTCCACCGACCAGTCAAGCCACCAGGACTCCGTGCTTGCACTCATGGTCGACGGGCTTCACGCATAGGCCGCCCTCAGGCGGCTCCCGACCCGGCCGGCTTCGTCCCGTAATGGAAGAGCCGCGTGGAGGTTGCGAGTCCGAAATCCGCGGGAAATTCCATGTCGTTCTGCTCCAGCAGCATGCGAAGCAGGGACATATGATGGACCGCATGGCTGCAGACGAACTGCAGCTCCCGCAGGCAGGTCGACCGCGCCCGGGCAGGACGGCCGTCCCCGCGATACCACTGCACGACCACGCCCTCCTCCGGCCCGTGCCGGGCCTCCCACCGGTCCAGGTCTGCAATCAGTGCATCCAGTTCCCTGCGTGCCCGGGCGGGACTGCGTTCCAGCTCGGAATCGCGGCGGCGCGACTCGTAATCCACCAGGCCGTCATCGGCGTTCAGTATCGCCCGGCAATGGTCGGCAACATGCCGAATATGCCGCCCCGGGCTATGCGAGCCAATCCCGTCATCCGCATCGCCAGAGAAAACGGCCGGCGGCAGACAATCCGTCAATGTCCGCAACTGCTGCAGGCGATCACGCAACTCGCCGGCCGTCTCGTTCAGGTCTGAAGTCTCCATCAAGGCGCACTCCCCTGGTTTCGGTATCTCAAGCCGTTCCTGTCAGGGGAAAAGACGCAGGCCTGACCGGCTTGTTACACCCCTCGCCACCGCGCTCACTGAGCCCGAGGCAGCGTTCGCGCGTGCCACAGATAGTAGATCGCGGGCAGGACCAGCAGGCTGACCAGCCAGACCGTGACCACCCCGCCAATCATGGGTGCGGCAATCCGGCTCATCACCTCCGCGCCGGTGCCGGTACCGATCAGGATCGGCAGCAGCCCCAGGAAGATCGTCGATTCGGTCATGGTAATCGGGCGCACACGCTGCAGTGCCCCTTCCATCACCGCCTGACGCAGATTCTCCCGGTCCGGTTGTGCGGTTTCCGCCTGCCAGCGCTGCCAGGCGAGATTGAGATAGACCACCATCACCACGCCCGTTTGTGCAGCCAGGCCACCGAGCGCGATGAAGCCGACCGCGGAACCGATGGACAGGTCATAGCCGAGCAGCCACATCAGCCAGAAGCCGCCGCCCAGGGACAGGGGCACCACGGCCAGGACCATGGCCACATCGGACATACGCCTGAAGATCAGCACCAGCAGGATGACGATGCCCATCAGGACCATGGGCACCACGGTCGAGAGTCGTTCGGTGGCCCTTTCCATGTAGGCGTATTGCCCATCCCAGGAAACCGAGTAACCGGCGGGCAGATCGACCTCGTTCGCCACGATGTCGCGGGCCTCTTCGACATAGTCCCCGAGGGAGCGCCCGGAGATGTCGACGAACACCAGGCTCGAGGGCCGGGTGTTTTCGGTCTCGATCATGTTGGGCCCGTAGTCGATATTGACGTCCGCCACATCACCCAGGGCAAGGTGTTGCCCCTGGGGTCCAACGAAGGGCAGGACTTCCAGCTTCTCGGGCGTATCACGCCAGTCATGCGGGTAACGCAGATTGATCGGGTAACGCTCCAGGCCCTCGACCGTCTCTCCGATATTGGCGCCGCCAATGGCGTAACGAACCGCTTCGTGGACTCCGTCTATATTCAGTCCGTATCGGGCCGCCTCCCGGCGATTGACGTCCAGGTTGATATAGCGCCCCGAGGCGGGACGCTGGGCGAAGGCGGTGTGGGTTCCCTCGATGTCCGCCACCACCTGCTCGATCTCGGTGGTGATTTCCTCGATGACTTCCAGGTCGGGACCGGTGACACGAATACCCACGTCAGTGCGTATACCGGTGGCCAGCATGTCGATCCGGGTCTGGATGGGGAAGACCCAGGCATTGGTCAGCCCGGGGAATTGCACCATCTGATCCAGCTCGGCCTTGATGTCATCGGTGGTAATCCCGTCACGCCATTCATCACGCGGCTTGAGCGTGATAAAGGTCTCGATCATGGTCATGGGCGCCGGATCGGTGGCGGTTTCCGCACGGCCCACCTTGCCCATGACCCGCTCCACTTCCGGATGCTCGGCAATGATGGCGTCGGTCTGCTGCAGCAGTTGCCGGGCCTTGTCAGGCGAGACGCCGGGCAGGGTCGTGGGCATGTACATCAGGTCGCCCTCGTCCAGTTCCGGCATGAACTCCGTGCCGACACGGTCCAGCGGCCACCACAGGGACACCAGCAACGCCCCGGCCAGGGCCACCATGGCCCAGGGATAACGCACGACGCCGCGAATCATGGGCCGATAGACCCAGCTCAGACCGCGGGCAACGGGATTGAAGTGTTCCGCCCGGATCCGGCCGCGAATGAAGTAGCCCATCAAAACCGGCACCAGCGTAACCGCCAGACCCGCGGCCGCGGCCATGGCATAGGTCATGGTGAAGGCAAGCGGACTGAACAGGCGCCCTTCCTGCCCTTCCAGGGTAAAGATCGGCAGGATCGCCAGGGCAACGATCAACAGGGTGAAGAAGATTGGTCGACCGACCTCAAGGGTCGACTTCTCGATCACCTCCCAGTGCTTTTCCCTGGATGGCGGGTCCAGGCCAAAACGCTTGTGCACATTCTCGATCAGTACGATGGCTGCATCCACCATCACGCCGATAGCAATGGCAATGCCGCCGAGCGACATGATGTTGGCATTGATCCCCTGCAGATACATCACAACAAAGGCGATCAATACCCCCAGCGGCAGACTCAGAACCACCACCAGAGAAGAGCGCAGGTGCCAGAGGAAAAGGCCGACAATCAGGATCACCACCGCGAATTCCAGCGCCAGCTTCTCCCACAGGGTCGCGACCGCATCATGAATCAGCTCGGAGCGATCATAGGTCTGCACCACTTCCACGCCCTCGGGCAGGCCGGCCTCAAGTTCATCGAGGCGCTCGCGTACGCCGGCAATGGTTTCACTGGCGTTCTCGCCATCGCGCATGACCACGATGCCGCTGACCACTTCACCCTCCCCGTCCAGATCCACGATGCCGCGCCGCTGCGCGGGTCCACGCCGGATTTCGGCGATGTCGCCGAGAAACACCGGAATGCCGTCACCATCGTTGGCGACGGGAATGGAACGAAAATCGTCCAGGGACTGGAGGTAGCCGGTGGCCCGGACCATGTACTCGGCCTCGGCCAGTTCCAGGGCGGACCCGGCGGCTTCGTCATTGGCCCGCTCGATGGCCATGCGGACTTCACTGATCTCGAGGTCATGCGCACGCATGCGATCGGGGTCCATGACCACCTGGTACTGGCGGTCCATGCCCCCGGCGGTGGCAACCTCCGCCACGCCCGGCACGGATTGCAGGTCATAGCGAAGGAAATAGTCCTGGATGGCCTTGAGCTCCGACAGATCATGGCCGCCAGTCCGGTCCGCCAGGGCATACTTGTAGACCCAGCCCACGCCGGTGGCATCCGGCCCCAGTTCCGCCTCGACCCCATCGGGCAGATCCGCCTGGCCGAAATATTCCTGTACCCGGCTGCGTGCCCAGTAGAGATCGGTCGCATCATCGAAGAGCACATAGATGAAGCTGTCGCCGTACATGGAATAACCACGTACGGTCTCGGCACCGGGCACGGCCATCAGGGCCGTGGTAAGCGGGTAGGTGACCTGTTCCTCGACCACTTCCGGTGCCATGCCCGGGGCTTCGGCACGGACAATCACCTGGGTGTCGGACAGGTCAGGTATGGCGTCCACCGGCGTGTTCTGTACCGCGTATACGCCGACGCCGGCGGAAACCACCGCCAGCATGAGCACCAGCACGCGGTTGGCCAGTGACCACTGAATGATTCTGTCAATCATGCGATTCTCCGCATTGAACTACCGATGCAGGAGAGGCTTTCCAGCCTCGAAACCTGGGGGATGAATTTCCCCCTGCATCGCGACAGGAATGTCGCTCCTACAGCATCTGCTACCGGTTCAATGATCATGTTCCATCCTTCCGTGCCCGCCGCGCAGGCTGGCCTCGGAATCGATCAGGAACTGTCCCGAAGTCACCACCTCTTCGCCTTCTGCAAGGCCATCGAGGATGGCGACGCGCTCGCCAGATACTTCGCCGGGCTCCACATGACGCACGACAAAGTGCTCATCGTGCTCGCGCACGACGATGCGCGCATCGCGTCCGGTTCGAATCAGCGCCTCCAACGGCACGAAGACGTGCTCGTCGCTGTCGCCGGCGTGAATGGTGATTGCCGTCCACATCCCCGGGCGGAAACGGGTGCCGGGATTGTCCAGTGCGATCCGTGCACGAACGGTGCGGGTGAATTCATCCAGCTCGGGATAGATATGGCTGATCTCGCCGTCACGCCGCTCACCCGGCCGATAGGCAAGACTCACCTCGGCATGCTGACCCGTTTCCAGCCAGTCGGACTGCGCACCGAAAACCTCGGCCTGCACCCAGAGCCGATCCAGGTCGGCGAGTTCCAGGATCTCGGTACCGGGCTCGATGAACTGGCCTTCACGGGCGCCGAGCGCAGTCACCTCGCCGGACTCCTGGGCATGCCAGGGAATGAAGCGAATCAATTCCCGGGTCTCGCGAATCTCCTCGATCACGGACGCCTGGATGTCGAGGGCTTCCAGCCGCTCCTCGGTCGCGGCAATCACATCCGGATTGCCGCGCCGCAGTGCCTGGAGGTATTCCTCCTGGGCATTCACCAGTTCCGGCGAGTAAAGGGTGTACAGAAGGTCACCGACCTCGACCCGGTCACCCACCGTGTCCACCTCGAGCTCCTGTATCCAGCCTTCACCGCGCAGGTGGTAATGGCGCAACCGAGACTGATCGAAGCGAACCCGACCCATGGTCTCGATATGGCGGTGCACCTGATCCATTTCGGCGGTGGCGGTACGGATGTTCATTGCCTGCTGGATACCGGCAGGCACGTGCACATCCATGTCGTCCATATCGTCATGGTCGTGATCGTCGGCCTCTTCGGCGGGCACCAGGTCCATGCCGCAGATCGGGCAGGTACCCGGCTCGTCCTGCCGTACATCCGGGTGCATGGGACAGGTGTAGTAAGCCTCACCGTTCTCGGCATGATCGTGGTCATGATCCTGTTCATGCTCGTGATCATGCTCGTGTTCCTCGCCATGAGCATGCTCGTCGACCACTTCAGCAGGCACCAGGTCCATGCCGCACTCGGGGCAACTGCCCGGCTCGTCCTTCATGACCTCCGGGTGCATGGGGCAGGTCCAGGCCTCGGCCTTTTCCTCCTCGCTCACCTCCAGGTGATCATCATGGTCATGTTCGTGATCTTCGCTGTCCTCTCCGGTGCAGCCGGCGACGGCGAACACCAGCAGAAGGCAGCCCAACCAGTGCCAGCGAAAGTACTTGCTCATGATGTTTCTCCAACCAGATATTGCAGCTCGGCGCGGATCACCGCGCGGTCCCGCTCGATCCGAAGCAGGCGCAGCCGGTAATCAAGTTCATCGACTTGTGAGCGGATCAACTCGCGGAAGTCCTCCTGGTCGAGCCGGTAGGCATCAAACTTGAGCTCGACCAGCGAGCTCACTTCCTCGATCAGCCGGTCCTCGTAGAGCTCGGTCAACCTGGTGTAACGCTCCTCGGCGGCCAGGCCCCGCTCCAGACGTCCGTCGAGGGCATTGAGGGTGTCACCACGGCGGTGGGCGGCAGCCCGCGCCGATTCCCGCGCGGCCTCGGTCTCACGGTCCTGCCGATTACGCGTGAACAGGGGAACGCTCAGTCCCACCATGCCGCTGACCATGTCCGACGCCTGGTCACCGGCGGCATCCTCGGCACGCCGGAATCCGTAACCGACCTCCACCATCCACTCGGGGCGGTAACGCTGACGGGTGCGGTCCACGTTCAGTTCTCCGGCCTCGGTGCGCAGGGCTTCGACACGCACCGCCGGATGCTCGGCCAGCATGTCGCGGACCATCCGCTCCGTAGGGGGCGGTTCGACTTCCCCGCTTCCGGGCTCGACACCACGCACCGCGGTCGGCCCGGTCCAGCGGCCCAGCCGGGCCGCGGCATCGTCGTACTCGAGTTCCAGCTCCAGCACCCGTTCCTCCAGCGCGGACAGTTCAAGCTGCGCCCGGGTCACATCACGCTGGGTGCCGATACCGCGCGCATAGCGCGAACGAGTGTTCTCGACATATTCCTCGAAGGTATTGCGGGCGTTTTCCGCCACCGAAAGCATTTCCCCGGCATAGGCCCAGCGGACCCAGGCATCGGCGGTTTCGCGCGTCACTTCACGGCGGCGGGCGTCGGCCAGCGCCTCGCTCACCGAGGCCATGGTTTCGCCGATCTCGCTGGAGAGCTCGCGCGTGCGTCCCGATGGAAAGCGCTGGCGCGCGGTGAGCTGGAACTGGGTCATCATGTCCTCGCTGGTGGAAAAGCTGTCCACCGGGAGATTCATGTAACCCACCCCGACTTCCGGGTCAGGCAGGGCGCCATCGGCCACGGCCTGCTCGCGCTGGCCACGTATTTCAGCCTCGAGCGCGGCAAGTTCTTCGTCGCGTTCCAGGGCGAGTTCCCGCGCCTCGTCCATGTCCAGGGACGCCGACAGCGCGGGCGGACAGGCAAGCGCGCCCAGGGCCGCAAGGGTGATCAGTCTTCGAGCTTTCATTACAGGGACCTCCGTCGATCTCGTCACGCCCGACCAGGCGGGCGACACGCAGGCGCGTGCATGGGATAGCCACGCGCGCGGGCTCCCCGGATTCGGGAACCCGGATCAGACGGAGGTTTTATTCCAGGAAGGTGACCAGACGCAGGTGGAGATCGCGCTGGTCATTCAGGAAGGCTGTATCGGATATTCGTGGCGGACTTCGCCAGTCGGGCGCAGGGGCCACGTGGGATTCGGCAATGACCGCCACCGGTTCGGCCCCGGTCTCGGCCTCGTCGAGCTTGCGCTCGCCGGACAGGGCCTCGCCATCAAGACCTTCGCAGGCGCCGACGGAAACCAGGCAATCGCCGGAGGCGTGATGCTCGCACTCGGTTTCCACCGGCTCATGGCAGTCATCGCCACCAGGCGCGAAATCCGACAGGCAATCGGCATAGGCGGCGGCGCTGAAGGCCACCACGCTCAGCAGGGCAAGAAACAGGGCCGCCAGTTGTCTGCGTACCGATGGGGTATTCACGAATCCGCCTCGCTTGCCATCCCGGCCCCGAAAAACCGGGACCGGCCCGTATATTAGGACCTTGCCGCGCGGTAAGGTCAAGCCCGGATGGGCATTTTTCGCGCTCCCGCAGCCCGGGCCGGCGGTCAGCGCAGCAGCGAGCGCATTCCGATCAGGCCCAGCATCGGGCCGGCGACCAGCAGCCAGGTGACCCCGGATTCAAGCTGCTGCCACCAGCCCGCGGTCAGCTCGATTGCGAACACGGTGATGAGAAAGCCGACCCCGTTCATGATCGCGAGCGAACTGCCCACCGCCTCGCTCGGGGCGGCCTCGGCGGCGAGGGCGGAAAACTGGGGGGAATCAGCCACGACCGCGAGCCCCCATATAATAAAGGTCGCGACCGCCAGCCACAGCGGCAATGCCCCCAGCCAGGGCCAGCCCAGGCAGACCAGGCCGGAGACCGCCAGCGCCACCGCCGCGACCCGCGCACTGCCGTAGCGGCGGCTGAGCTGCCCGCCCAGGACACAGCCGACGGCGCCGACCGCGATGAACAGGAATGTAGCGAAGGAAACCAGGCGATCTCCGCCCGCCTCGCCCAGCAGGGCCGCCACCAGCAGCGGCGCCAGCGCCCAGACCGCGTACAGCTCCCACATGTGACCGAAATAACCCATCACCGCGGCGCGAAAACGCCGCCGGCGAAAGGCGCGCAGGACCCCGCCCCAGTCGAAACGCCCGGTGGCGGGCAGGTGCGGGCCGTCACCCAGGCGCGCCACCAGCAGCCCCGCGACCACCGCCAGCGCCGAGGAGACCAGGATCACCGGCTGCCAGTCCCAGCCGAACCCGAGCGCCCGCACCAGGTGCGGAAAGGCCGTGCCCAGGGTCAGCATTCCCACCAGCCAGCCCAGGGCCAGGCCCTTGCGATCAGGTGCCCAGCCGGCCACCAGTTTCATCCCGACCGGGTAGATCCCGGCCAGGCACAGGCCCGTGACAAAGCGCCAGACCATGCCTTCGGCAAAACCGCCGGCAAAGGCAAAGGCGGCATTGGCTCCGGCTCCGGCCAGGGCACAGACCAGAAAGATCCGGCTGGCGGGCCAGCGATCGGCCAGGCCCGAGATTGCGAAACCGAGGGTGCCGACGATGAATCCGAGCTGGACCGCGCTGGTGAGATGGCCCAGCTCGGATGCGCCGATGCCCCAGCTCTCACCCAGTGGCCCCACGACCGCATTGGCGGTAAACCACAGCGAGGTGCCGAAAAACTGGGCCAGCACGATAATCCAGAGTGCGCGATTGGAGGCGGTGTGGTCATTCATTGAAGGGTTCCGACCCGGGGCCTTTGCAATGGCCATTGCAATGCAGCGGATGATACCTGCCGCCAATGTCATGCGACCAATCCATGGCTTCAAATGGCCTGTGGCATGATCACGGTTTTTGCGGGAGACACGGAATGGACAAGGCACTGACCGGGATACGCGTTCTGGATCTCAGCCGCGTGCTGGCCGGTCCCTGGGCAAGCCAGACCCTGGCGGATCTGGGCGCGGAAGTGATCAAGGTCGAACGCCCGGGGCATGGCGATGAAACCCGAAGCTGGGGCCCGCCCTGGCTGAAGACCGCCGACGGCAGCGACGGCCCTTCCGCCTATTTCCTGTCCTGCAACCGCAGAAAGCAATCCATCACGATTGATTTCAGCCAGCCTCGGGGTCAGGCACTGCTGCGGGAGCTTGCCGGCAAGAGCGACATCCTGCTGGAAAACTTCCGCCCGGGTGGTCTCGCCCGTTACGGACTGGATCATGCCAGCCTCTCGACCGAATACCCGGAGCTCATCTATTGCTCCATTACCGGTTTCGGCCAGACCGGACCCTATCGTGATCGTGCCGGCTATGACCTGTTGCTGCAGGCCATGGGTGGCCTGATGAGCATCACCGGAGAACCGGAATCGGCCGGCGGCAAACCGGCCAAGGTAGGCGTGGCCCTGACCGACATCCTCACCGGACTGTACGCCACTATCGCCTGCCAGGCCGCACTCGCCGAACGCGAGCGCAGCGGCAGGGGTCAGTACATCGATCTTTCACTCATGGACGTGCAGGTGGCAACGCTGGCCAACCAGGCCATGAATCATCTTGTCGGTGGCCAGGTACCGGGCCGCATGGGCAGCGCCCATCCCAACATCGTCCCCTACCAGGCCTTTGAGACTGCCGACCGCCCCCTGGTGATCACGGTCGGCAATGATGCCCAGTTCTCCCGACTGTGCCGGGTGCTCGGGCTCGGCGAGCTGGCAGACCATCCCGACTATGCCACCAATGCCGCCCGGGTCGCCCACCGCGAACAACTGATCCCCCGACTCCAGGCTGCACTTGCCGAGGCGAGTCGCGAGTACTGGCTCAAACAACTCGAGACGGCCGGGGTTCCGGCCGGACCGGTCAATGACATGGCCGAAGTCTTTGCCGACCCCCAGGTCCAGGCCCGGGGCATGGCCGGGACAGTCCCGCACCCAAGCCTCGGGCCGGTGCCCAATCTCAACAATCCACTGACACGCAGTGAGAGAAGAGGATCGGCTCCGCCCACGCTGGGCGAACACAGCGACAGGGTACTGAGCGACGTGCTCGGACTGGGTACGGAGGAGATTAAGGCGCTACGGGCGCAGGGGGTCATCGGACACTGACACGAGTCAGCAACAAGCAACGCGGGCGACCCTCGCACAAGACAAGCAGTGCTGGCCGGCAGGTCGATTTCTACCCCCGAGCACCGTGATTCTGCCATACTGGGTGCATCCGGAAGCACTGGGGGCGGTCGCCGCAAGATCGGCGTACAGGAAGTGATGCCGGAATACGGCCACGATTGACCCACCGTGACGGTGCGCAGATGACTAGAGGAAGCGGTACACACTGGCTTCGCCCCCATCTGGCCCGAGCCGGGCTGTGCTTCCTTGCGACTTTCCTGAGCTGCCAGGTCGCACTCGCCGAGCCGCCTGTACGTGTGTCCGGCTCTTCCTGGGTACATGATGCCGCGACCCGGGTTGCCCTGGAACGGGGTTACTTTGACGGCCAGGGCCCAGTAATCAAGGTAGAAATCGAAGGCTCGGGCAAGGCCTCGCTGGAGCGTCTGCTTGCCGGCGAAGTCGAATTCGCCAAGATGGCCACCACCCCCCTGGCGCGTGCCCTGGTGGATCGGGCGGGGAAAGACCCGGGCCCTCAGGATCCGGTTATCCTCGCCACCACCAGTCTGTCCAACCAGACCCATCATGTCCTGGCAGTGCGCGACCGGGGCATTGATAACCCCCGGGATCTCGCGGGGCGTCGCATCGGCATGCTGTTCGATACCTCCGCGGAATTCTTCTGGTCTTTGTTCGCGCCGATTCATGGCCTGGATCCCGATGATGTCGAACTTGTTGATCTGCCCCTGGAGGACATGGCCGAGGCCCTTGAGAAAGGCGAGGTCGATGCGGTGGTGACCTGGGACCCCTGGGTGTATCGCCAACGACAGGCCGTGGACAGGGAAACACTGACATTCTCCGAACGCCAGATCTACACCATGAACTGGTTGCTGGTCACTCGTCGGGAGATCGTTGATGAGCATCCCGAACTTGCTGATCGGGTCATTCGCGGCTACCAGAAGGCGGTAGACACCATCCTGGCGGAGCCCGAGCAAGTCATCGAATACCAGAGCGACGACCCTGAACTCTCCTCCGAATACCTGCGTGAGATGAGAGAGCAAGTTATCTTCCAGCTCAGTCTCAATTGGGCCCTGCTTACGGCGATGGAACAGCAGCTGAACTGGATCCTGCATAGGGAAATCCCCGGGCCGGCAATGCGACCGAAACCGCAGGATTACATCGCGCCCGGACCGATCTCGCGCGTGGCCCCGGAGCAACTCATGCTTCCGGAGATCCGGCGCACCATGGACAGTAGTGACGGCTCATGAAGCTTCGCTCGCTGACCCTCAGCCTGTCTCTTTTCAGTCTGCTCGGTCTGGGCGTCATGCTCGGAATGGCAGTTTCAAGCTGGCAGTCCCTGCGCGAGGACCTCGACCAGGCGGACTCATTGGCTGAAACCAAGCAACGGGCCTCGGAACTCAAGCTTGGGATGAATCACCTGCTCCATGCCCGACCCGGCCCGGAAATGGTGACAGCGGTGCGCGGGGAAATTGCAGCGTTGCATGACCGGATCAATGAAATTGCTCATCCAACCAGAAAGCCTGCCCTGGCCCACCTCACTGAACTCGACCATGTCGCACAGAAACTCTCGGGCATTGACAACACGGCAATTGGCCACATACATGGCCGATCGCACACACTGGATGTGGCCATGACACAGATCGATACCCACCAGAGCGGTCTTTCCGCGGCCCTGAAAGCCATGCTGAACGACCGCCAGGCCTCGATCCGTGAGTCCGTGCTTTCCACCATGCAGATCCTGTCCTTTCTCGCACTGTTGCTGGCCGGGCTGTCCTTCTTCGCCCTCAGCCTGATCCACCGGCGTATTCGACGGCCGATTGACGTACTGCAGGAAAGCATCCGCAGCATGCGCGAAGGCGATCTCGAGGCACGGGCACCCGATCTGGGACGGGACGAATTCGGGGAACTGGCCCGCTCCTTCAATGCCATGGCGGAAGTGCGGCAGGACCATGAACGCAGGATTGACCATTACCAGCAACGCCTGCAGGAAAGCGTGCGCGAGCTCCAGGAACTGGCCTATCGTGACCAGATGACCGGCGCCCTCTCGCGTAAGGGTTTCATCGATAGACTTTCAGCACAGATCGACGAACACACCGGCATGCCGCAAGGATATCTGGTTGCCATCAACATCAAGGGCATGCGCGACATCAACGAGACCCGCGGCTATTCCAATGGAGATCGGTTGCTTCGTGACGTTACCGAACATCTTCATGACTGGGTCGACGACCGTGGCCTGGTTGCGCGACTGGGAGGGGATAAGTTCGCAGCATTTCGCCGCTACTCCACTGGCAATGAAACTGCGACACAACTGGCCGAATCGCTTCTGTCTTTTTTCAAGTCGGGCTTTCTCCTTCAGGGCGTACCGATCGAACTTGAGATCGATGTTGGGGTCACCTCCGGGACCGGAAAACCGGAAGACTTGCTACGCCAGGCCGAGATCGCGCTGTTTGCAGCACGTGAGGACGATACCCGAGAGTGGTGTGCATTCGATCCCGAGATGAAGCGCAGCATCCACACCAGGCGGAGACTCGCCGGACATCTGCGCCAGGCCATCGAACGCGATGAATTCCTTCTGCACTATCAGCCGCAGATTGACCTGAGGACGGGAATGATATGCGGCGGGGAGGCGCTGATTCGCTGGCAGCAGACGGATTTTGGCCTCGTATCACCGGGAGAGTTCATGCCGGTGGCGGAACAGAGCAAGCTCATTATTCCGATGGGTGAATGGGTCCTGAGGGAAGCCTGCCGGCAACATGAAAGGTGGCAGGGGAACGGGGTCCGAGCTGTGAATCTCTCGGTCAACGTCTCTTTGGTACAGCTCGTGAACACGGATTTCGAGCAAACCGTCCACCAGATCCTTGCCGAAACCGGCAATTCACCAGAAAACATCACGCTCGAGATCACAGAAACCGTCTTTGATCAGGCGCCACGCAGACTCAAGCAGCAACTCCAGGATCTGGCCGCCATGGGCTGCCAGTTGTCCCTGGACGACTTTGGCACCGGTTATGCCGTACTGCGCTACATCCAGGAATATCCCTTTTCGGTCATCAAGCTGGATCGCAGCTTCGTCAGTCAGGTCACCGAGGACAGCTACAGCCGGGCCATCTGCGAAATGGTGATCGGGATCGGCAGGGAACTGGGTGCGGACGTGATCGCCGAGGGGATCGAAACCGAGGCCCAGCGCGACATGCTGGTCGAACTTGGCTGCCCGCAGGGGCAGGGATTCTACTTTTCCCGGCCACTGCCCCCCGATGAATTCCGCGACTTGCTCAAGGGTAACCAGCCGTTGCCCGGGCAGAAACAGCACTAGCAGGCTCACTAATCCAAGCCCTGCTCAGCGCCCGGCGTATTCCCCGGCCTCCACCGAAATCCATGCTCTTTCAGGGGCCGTTCAAGCGCACGGATAATTCACTTGCCACTCGGACCATGGCGTCGACCAGATTTTCATCGACCTCGACGTGGCCTTCGTATTCAGCCAGATTGCGCCGTCGATGAGCCTCAATCAGTATTCTCTGCTCCTCGATCGGCAGATCCAGCGTATGAACCAGGCACTGGAACACCTGATATCGGCTCCCTGGCCGATATCCATGCCCACGCATTGCAGCCAGTGCCAAAGCATGAGCAGCGTTGTACGCCAAGTCAAAGCGGCTTTCCAGGCTCAGGCTGCCGTTCTTCGCATCTGCAAGCCTTGTTCGCCCCGAGCGTATCAGCCCGACTATTTCTGCCCGGTCAGGCGCTTCCTTCTTGAGCTGGCCGATCCGTGCCAGGTTGTCCAGTTCCCCCTCCCCCATCGAACTCCCCCTTCAAGATAATGTATTCGCCGTCAAATATGCGTTGCAGAAACGCACTGCCTTGGTTCATTCGTTGATCAAACTCCGCAGAGGTATACAACAATGGATTGACCTGACGCCCCAATTCCCGCTCTACGGGCTGAAACACCCGAAAGACATCCTCCAGCCTGAGTTCGTCGGAGACAAGCAGGACATCAATGTCGCTATCGGCGCGCGCAGCACCCTTGGCAGTGGACCCGAACATCAAAGCCAGGTCGACCCTTCCCGGCAGTTCCGCAACGGCATCCTTCAGTGTGGCGCTGGGCCCGATCGTCTTGCGAACCATACTGCAAAGCTCTTCATAGACCGGAGATTCCCGATTCGCCTGGTACCATTTCTGCCGCCCTTCGCGCCGGACAGACAAAAGGCCACATTCGGCCATCCGTGCCACTTCCCGCTGCACTGCCCCCGATCCGGCACCGGCAAGCTGGATCAGTTCGCCAATCCTGAATTCGCGTTCCGGCTGGCCGAAGAATAAGCCAAGCACCCTGCGGCGTGTCCCGGAAAACAGGACCTCGCCCATTCCCACCTGGTCCGCTGCCTTCTTGTGCCTCATGCTCCGACCACCCAGAATACCCATTTTGGGCAATATAATACCCAGTTTGGGTAAAATGCAAGCTGACGGGCCAATGACGGGCCGTCATCGGTTTGCGTAACGCCCGACGTCCTCATTGACCTGATCCGGGCGCACATGAGTTCGAAGCCAGGGTTCGAATTCCGCTTCGCCCATCTCGCCAGCGGCCAAGGCCATCATGACCGGATAGCGCTCGATCACCGAACCCACCATGTCCCAGCCATTGAGAATCAGGAAGGTTCTGCAGACCACATAGGCTGTTCGCTTGTTACCGTCAACGAAGGGATGATTGCGAGCAATACCAAAGGCATAGGCTGCCGCCAGGGCGGAAATGTCGACTCCCTCGCCGCCGTATGCCCATTTCTGTTGCGGTCGAGCCAGGGCGGATTCCAGCATGCCCTCGTCACGGACGCCGGAAGTACCTCCGTGCTCGGCAATCTGGCGCTCGTGGATGGCGTGGACCAGTTTGCTCGAAACCCAGACAGGATCACGCATTGATCTACTCCGCCAGCTTACGGAGCAGGTCGCGGTCCTCGCGCATCACCTTCTCCGCCACCTCCATTTGCTCCGCCAATTCCGGGTCATACCCCGTCAGCTGCACGCCTTCCGCGGTTTCCAGCAGCATCAACTCGTCGCCGGCCTCGACCCGGAGCTTTTCCAGGATCTCGCGCGGCAGCACCACGCCGGTGGAATTACCGATCTTTCTGAGCTTGAGCTTGCGCGCCATGGGGCACCTCCTGCGCTCGGGATTTCATGTTATACCCGATGTTATAACAAACCGCAGCGACCCGCCAGCCAAGCTCAGCGCCTCCCCCCGAGGGGCCGGCGCAGCAGGTACACCGCCATGCCCAGCAACAGCACCGCCGACCCGACCAGAACGGAATCCAGCGGCAGGCTGAAGGCCAGGACCAGGCAGGCGAGCAGTCCGGCCACCGGAACCCAGCGCGGCCAGCGCCGCTCGTGAGGGGCCAGCCGCAGGGCGGCGGCATTGGTGATGGCGTAATAGACCAGCACCGTGAAAGCGCTGAAACCGATCGCGAAACGCAGGTCGGCCACCGCGACCAGGGTCGCCACGATTGCGCCGACGAGCAGTTCGGCGCGGTGCGGCACTCGATAGCGGGGATGGACGGCATCGAGGAAACCGGGCAGATCCCGCCGGGCGGACATCGCAAACAGGGTGCGACTGACCCCGACGATCAGTGACAGCAGTACCCCGAGCGAGGCCACCGCCGCCCCGACCTGAACCGCCGGGCTCAGGGCACCAAGGCGCCCTGCTTCAACCGCCGCGACCAGGGGCGCTGAAGCCTGCCCCAGTACCTCAGGATCCAGAGCCAGCAGGGCGGCGAGCGCGACGGCAAGGTACAACAAGAGGGTGATGGCCAGGGCCCAGGGGATCGCGCGCGGGATGGTGCGCGCCGGGTCGACCACTTCCTCGCCGAGAGTCGCCAGGCGTGCATAACCGGCAAAGGCAAAGAACCACAGACCGGCGGCCTGCAGGATGGGATAGGGCCCGCCGGTGAAATCGAACTGGATGCGGGCGGGATCCGCCTGGCCACCGAAGAACACAGCCGCAAGAACCACGCCGAGAGACAGCAATACCACCAGCACGATGGCATGGGTAAGCGTGGCCGTCTTCTTGATACCGAAGTAATTCACCCCGGTCAGAACCAGCACCGCACCCACGGCCAGCACCCGGGCATGCTCCGGGGCGACGTAGGTCGCGAAGGTCAGGGCCATGGCCGCGCAGCTTGCGAGCTTGCCGACCACGAAACCCCAGCCGGCGAGATAACCCCAGAAGGGTCCGAGGCGTTCACGGCCATAAACATAGGTGCCGCCGGACTCGGGGTGGACAGCGGCAAGCTGGGCCGAGGAGGTCGCATTGCACCAGGCCACGCCACCGGCGATTACCAACCCCAGCAAGGCACCCGTCCCGGCAAGACCGACCGCCGGGCCGATCACGGCGAAGATCCCGGCACCGATCATGGCGCCCAGACCAATCCCAACCGCATCCGCCAGGCTCAGTCTGCGGGCCAGGCGCCCGGAACCGGAGGTGCCGCTATCTGCCTGTTGCTCGGTCATCATGTGTCCCGGCCAGTCATCCCCAGCGGCCAATGGTACATGCCGCGGATGAACATCCCGTGACACCAGCCAACCTCACGCGCGCACCGGAAACAGCACCGCCCCGCAGCCACAAGGCAAACGGGGCGGTGTCAGCAAGACCAGTCAATGGCCGGCCAACGTCAGGCCAGCAATGGGCTCAGGCGTGTTCCCGGGGCGGGATACTGCCGAAGCGCCCTTCCTTGAGATCCCGCAGAGTCTGGTTAATCTCCTCGCGGGTGTTCATCACGAAGGGCCCGTAGCCGGCGATGGGCTCGTCAATCGGCTCACCGCTCAGCACCAGAAGCACGGCATCATTATTGGCCTCGACCAGCGCGCCCTCGCCGTCGGTTTCAAGCACGGTGACCTGATCGCCACGGGCAACCGCCTCGTCATTGATCTGAACCGTGCCGTGCAGGGTGACGATCACCCCGGTCCAGCCTTGCGGCAGCGGCAGGCGCACGGCGCCCCCGGACTTCAGGCGAAGGTCCCAGACATTCATCGGGGTGAAGGTATCGGCCGGTCCTTCGTGGCCCTCGTAACTGCCCGCGACCACGCGCAGGCGCCCGGCATCGTCGGGCAGATCCACCGCGGGAATATCCTTGTCCAGGATCGACTGATAACCCGGCTCGGTCATCTTGTCCTTTGCCGGCAGATTGACCCAGAGCTGGACCATTTCCAGCGGCCCACCCTCGCGGGTGAACTCGTGGGAATGAAACTCCTCGTGCATGATCCCGCCGCCGGCGGTCATCCACTGCACATCGCCCGGACCGATGGTGCCGCCGGCCCCGGTGGAATCGCGATGCGAAACCTCGCCGCTATAGACCAGGGTCACCGTCTCGATACCGCGATGGGGATGCTCGCCCACACCACGCGGCTGCTCGGCCGCCTCGAAGTCCATCGGCCCGGCATGATCGAGCAGCAGGAAGGGGCTGAAATGCTTGCCATGCCGGTCGTAACTGAACAGCGAGTGCACCGGAAAACCGTTGCCCACCCAGTGGCGCGGTGGTGCGCTGTAGGTCGCCAGTATCTTCTTCATTCTCTTTTCCTCCCGGCTCATGGCCGCCTGGTTGTTGACTCCGGGATACAGTCTGGGGCCGGAACGCTGGCAGCGGTAGGGGGCAAAATCTATACTCAGCGTTCCACCAGTGGAACGATCCCGGGAGCCCCATGCAGGACCTCAACGACCTCTATTACTACGCCCAGGTGGTCGAACACGGCGGCTTCGCCCCGGCCGCCCGTGCCCTGGGCGAGCCCAAATCCAAGCTCAGCCGCCGGGTCTCGGCGCTGGAAGACCGGCTCGGGGTCCGCCTGCTGCAGCGCTCGACCCGGCATGTCACCCCCACCGAGATCGGCCGGCTCTATTACGGACACTGCCGGGCGATGCTCGTTCAGGCCGAAGCCGCTCAGGACGCGATCGACAGCAGTCTCTCCGAACCCTCCGGCCTGGTGCGCATGAGCTGCCCGATCGCGCTGCTCGACAAGCGGGTCGGGGCCATGGTCGCCGAATTCATGGCCGCCAACCCCCGCGTCAGCGTCTACGTGGAGGCGACCAATCGCCGGGTGGATGTGATCGAGGAAGGCATGGATCTCGCGGTGCGTGTGCGGCCCCCACCGCTGGAAGACAGCGAGCTGATCATGCGCCGGCTCGCCGACCGTGGCCAGTGCCTGCTCGCAAGCCCCGAGCTGATCCGTGAACACGGCCGCCCCGAAACCCCCGCGGATCTCGGCCGCTTCCCCAGCCTGGCACTTGGCCCCAGACGCGAACGCCATGCCTGGCAACTGCAAAGCCCGGATGGCGAATCGGTCCGGGTCAGCCACCGCCCGCGCCTGGTCACCCAGAGCATGCCCGCGCTGCAGATGGCCGCCGAGGCCGGCGTCGGCGTGGTCCAGCTCCCGCGCATGATGCTCGACACCGCCTTCATCCAAGGCCGTCTCGAGACCCTGCTGCCGGACTGGGAACCGCCGCGCGAGATCGTCCACGTGGTCTTCCCCTCCCGCCGCGGACTGCTGCCCGCGGTACGCGGCCTCATTGATCACCTGGCCCGATGCTTTGCGGTGATCAAGGAAGACTGATTCGACAATCAGTCCTGGTTACCCTCGGCCCCCGGGCGACGTACAAGCAGAAACACCGACTCCATCCCCGCCTGCATGCCGCGCTCCACCAGCGGGTCATCCTCGGGGATGGCCTGCTGGTAAAGGCACTGAATCTCGTGCGTCTTGCCGAAGCGTGCATGCACCTCGGCATCGGGCACACTGAAGGGAGGCCCGCCGAAACTGTCCTGCTCCGGGTACTGGAGCGTGATCAGCAACATGCGCTCGGCTTGCGGCGTGATGCGAAGGAGCTGGTCAACATAGTCCTGGCGCATGTGTTCGGGCAGGGCAATCAAGGCGGCGCGATCATAGATCAGCCGCACATCCCCGAGATCATCGGCACTCAGATCAAAATAGTCCCCGCACAGCAATTCGATCCCGTCATGCGACCAGATGGTAAAGCGCTTGCCTTCGCTGACCGTCGGCTCGACACCCCGTTCGTGGAAGAAATCACGACAGGCAATCGGACTGAGCTCTACCCCGACGACCTCGTGACCGCGCTGGCGCAGCCAGGCCAGATCGAACGCCTTGAACCACCCCGGATTCCCCGGCGGCTCCAATTCTTGAGAGAATGGAGCCATGAGCAAACAAAAACGCTATTCACCGGAAGTACGAGAGCGCGCAGTTCGGATGGTCTTTGATCACCAGCC
>SLND01000121.1 GCA_007133205.1 Natronospiraceae bacterium
CTTGAAATGGATCGGCATGGTGGATCTCCCTTGGATCGTCCGTGTTCCACCCATTTCTGGGTAGAATTCAACATATGGCGACAATGAAACTATAGTTCAGCCGCTCTCTTACGGTCCGGGAAACCTCCAGCTTTCCGACGAATGGCTCTGAAACGCGCCTATAAGGCGCCTTTGAGCCCGCCGTCCCAATTGATCCATGGAAGAATGGCAACGCGCGGTGTCAGAAGCGCCAGCCGATGACGTTCCAGTAGCACAGGGTGGCCATCAGTGCCACGGCGGTGAGTACCCCAGCGGCGTGGGCCAGGCGCCAGCTGAGAGGGCGCCGGCGTTCGCGCCAGAGCCACCACCCGGTAACGGCATTGGCCAGTGTGGTCAGGGCCGCGAGATTGATGGTGGCGACCGCGATCATGGCCAGTGCGGACGGATAGTTCGCGAAGGCCGCCAGGCCGCTGTCAAGGCGATCCATTTCGGTGCTGAACAAGGCCAGGCCACCCAGCCAGAGCAGGGATTGGAGTGGCAGCAGCCAGCCGGCATGGCGCTCACCGGAACTCGCTCCGTCCGGCAGTAGTCGCCGGCCGCGCCAGCTCCAGGCCAGGCCGCCGACGGCGGCAAGCGCGGTCAGTCCGCCGATCAGGGAAAGCCAGGCCTGGCTTGCAAAGTAGCCAATGCGGTCGGCGGCCTGGGTGCCCCCCGGCAGGTACATCCGATCGATTTCGCCATCTTCGGATTCGCGGAAGCCGAGGGTGTCGGGACCATCGACCTCGACAAAGAGTTGTTCGTCAATCTTCATCCAGCGGCGATCGCCGGGGCGGTCGTCGGTGACCAGATAGCCTTCATCATCGAGCCGGACCGTGGTGACACTGTCGAGGCTGGCCAGTTTCTCGACGGTGGTGTAATTGCGGCGCGTGCCGCGATACTCACCGGCATAGCGCTCGCCCGTGTCGGCAAAGTCTTCGGGCGGTTCGGGGGATTCTCCCGGTTCGACGAAGAAATGATCCACCAGCAGGTTCGGCAGGGCCCGAGTCATGGATCGGCCACCGCGCGTATTGGTGCTGATGAATACACCCAGTTCCAGATCGGGAATCAGGATCATTTCCGAGAAAAAGTGGAACAGGGCGCCGCCATGACCAAAGGCATCAAAATCGCCCGGCAGGCTGCGTTCGATAAAGCCGTGCACCATGCCGTCCACGCCTTCAGCATTGCTTGCCAGCAGGGTGTGCATCTCACGTGCAGTCTCGGCTTCAAGAATGCGCTCGCCATCCAGCTCGCCCTTGTTGAGGTGGGCGAGCATGAAACGCGCCATGTCGGCGGCGGTGGCGGACATGCCGCCGGACGGTGAGGTGTGGGCGAGATACTCGAAGCCCTGGTCGCGGTACTTGCCGCCACTGCGCTGAAAGCCTTCGGAAATATCCGCGGCGAGGGCTTCGTCCAATGCCTCCGGGAGGCCGCGTTCGACCGCGGCCTCGTCCAGCGGTTCGCGGAAGCTGCTGCGTTCCATGCCGAGCGGCGCGAAAATGAAGTCCTCGACATAGGTCTCGAAATCGATGCCGGCCACTTCGGCGACCAGCGCGCCGGCCAGCGCGCTTGCGTAATTGGAATAGGTGATCAATTCGCCGGCTTCCCGCACACGTTCAGGCTGATGTTCGGCCAGGTACTGGTTCAGGGGGCGCAGTTCATCCTGGTCGATCTCGATCAGGTGGCCGAGCATGGAATCCTCGAAACCGGCATTGTGCGCCAGCAGGTGCCGGATACGGACAATGTCCTCGCCGCGTTCCTCGACATGCAGGGACTCGGGTAGATGCTCGTTGATCGGGTCGTCGAGGCTGATCTTGCCCTGCTCGACGAGTTGCATGATGGCAGTCCAGATGAAGGTCTTGGAGATGGAAGCCACCCGAAACAGGTGTTTTTCCAGATCGACCGGGGTGCCGTTTTCGTATGCCTGCCCGTAGCCGCGGAGAAGTACGGTCTCGCCCTCGTGAACCACGGCAACGGTAACCCCGGCAATGTTGTCCCGGTCCATGCGGGTGCGCACCACCGCATCCACGAAGGTCGAGAGCTGATCGGGATCATCGAAATCAGGTTCACCGGGTGCCTGGGGCAGAGTCGGTTCCTCGCCGTCGACCGGCTCGGGTGATACCGGACCTTCCCCGGCCAGGGCGGTGGTTCCGGCAATCACGAGCATCCAACCGAACAGCATTCTCAGCATGGGTTTCTCCAATTAACTGTGACTACTGGGCATCGTAAGCCTTGCCCGTAATGCCCCGGCTTTCAGGGCCGAACAGAAACAGGTAGGTGCCAACGATGTCTTCAGGGGTCGGCAGCTTGCTTGCATCCTCGCCGGGGTAGGCGGCCGCGCGCATCTTGGTGCGGGTCGCGCCGGGATTGATGCTGTTGACGCGCAGATTGCCCTGGTTTTCGGTTTCATCAGCCAGGACCTGCATCAGGCCCTCGGTGGCGAACTTGGAGACGGCATAGGCGCCCCAGTAGGCCCGGCCCTTGCGGCCCACGCCACTGGAGGTAAATACAAGGGAAGCATCGTCGGACTTGAGCAAGAGCGGCAGGCAGGCCTTGGTCATGACAAACTGGGAAGTCAGGTTGACGTGCATGACCTTCTGCCATTCTTCCTCGTCATACTGGCCGATAGGGCTGCGAGGACCGAGAATGCCGGCATTGTGGAGCAGGCCGTCGAGGCGGCCGTAATTCTCCTCCAGGCGCTGCGCCAGTTCGAGGTAGTCCTCCAGGTTGGCACCGAGCAGATTCATGGGGTAGATGCCGGGCGTCGGATGGCCGGCCGCCTCGATTTCGTCATACAGGCTTTCGAGCTTCTTTACTGACTTGCCGAGCAACACGATGGTGGCGCCATGGGCGGCAAAGCTGCGGGCCACCGCTCTGCCGATGCCGTCGCCGGCGCCTGTGACCATGATCACGCGATCCTGAAGCAGGTCCGGTGCAGGATCGTAGTTGCGCATGCTGTTGCCCATCGATGTCATCTCCTGGCCATGGGTTGTGTTTATTGTGCCTGAGCAAATCGGCGTGCGCTTCGCCAGAGTTTCAGGACGCCGCCGCCGATGCCGCGTTCACGGATGCTGTAAAGCTTCTCGAATTGTCTCTTGCGGGCTCGTTTCAGGGCATGTTGCGCCGCTACAGCTCGCAGGGCCGCTGCGATCAGTGGGCGGCGGACTTCCAGCTCGGTCATCTGCTCCAGGCCCTCACTCAAGCGGGCTTCGGCCATGTCCGCGAGCGGAGTGAGCATTTCCCGGCGCTGGGCGGCGTCGGGCGCCTCACGCAGCAGTGCTTCCGGACTGAGATTCGCAGCGCGGATGAGAGGTTCCGCCAGCCAGCAACGCCCAGCATCGCGGTCCTCGTCAAAGCGGGTCAGGATGCGGGCCAGCCCGCGCCCAATGCCGAGATCGCGGGCTGTTGCGAGCTGCGCTTCGGAAGTCGCGCCGGCGAGGCGCGAAATGCCGACCGACAGGGCACCTTCCCGCCGCCAGCAGTGCAGCAGCATTTCGTCCTCGTCATTGTAGATCCGGCCTTCCAGGCACATGCGCAGGCCTTCGAGGATTTCCGACAGTTCGCCTCCGCTGAGAAGCGAAGTCTCGGCCACCCGGGTGAGTTGTCGCGTCACCGGATGGCGGGCTTCGCCCTCCATCAGCCGCGCCAGTTCCGTTCCCCACCACGCCAGTTTGGATCGGGCCAGGGAGAGATCAGTGACCGACAGAATCCCGTATTCGATTTCCCCGGCAAGCTGGAGCATGGTCGCCTGGCCAGGACCGACATCCTCCGGGAGAAAGGGGCGGATCAGTTCAAGCTCGGCATCCCGGGGCGCTTCACCTTGTGGGGGTGTGTCATCCCTGGTCGCGGTCATCGTGCTTCTGGTCCGTCTCCGATACATCCGTGCCTGTATTGGCTCCGGATTCAATGCTGCGGGGCGTGTGCTCGACCTGCTCCGGTGATTCCACCTTCTTTTTCGCCTGAACCCCCATTTCGGTGAAACGCCGGGCCCCGGGCATGACATTGCGTTCCAGGGAGCCAACCGACTTGTTGTAGCGTTCCACCGCCTGACGCAGTGACTTGCCGAGACCACCCAGGTGTTCGGTAAAGGTGGCGAGCCGGTTGTAGAGGTCCACCGCGGTTTCGCGAATGCGGTCCGCATTCTGTTCCATGGCCTGTTGTCGCCAGCCAAAGGCAACCGCCTTGAGGAGGGCGACAAAGCTCGAGGGGGTGGCCAGAATCACCTTGTTCTGGATGGCGTCCTCGAGCAGGTTCGGGTCCCGTTCCAGCGCAGCGGAAAGGAACTGGTCTCCCGGAATGAACAGGATCACGAATTCGGGGCTGTCGCGAAACTGGCTCCAGTAGTGCTTGCCGGACAGGTCACGGACCTTTTCCCGCATTTTCTGGGCGTGACGGGTCAGGGCGGTCTCGCGCTGTTCATCGGTGGTGGCCTCGGTTGCCTGGATATAGGCATCCAGTGGTGTCTTCACATCAACCACCAGTTCGCGACGATCCGGCAGGCGTACCACCATGTCGGGGCGCAGGCTGCCTTCGCCACTGTCGCGGTGTTCCTGTTCATAGAAATCGCAGTGCTCGACCATGCCGGCCAGTTCCACCAGGCGTTTGAGGGTCAGCTCACCCCACTGGCCGCGGACTTCCGGGCGACGCAGAGCTGTCACCAGGTTGCGGGTTTCACTGCGAAGCTGTTCCTGGACCTCGTTCATGCCCTTGAGATAGCGATGAATGTCGCCATAGGCCCGTTCGCGTTCCTTTTCCATCGAACGCAGACGGTTTTCGGTCTTGTCCAGGGCTTCACGTACCGGCTTGAGCAGGGATTCGATTGCCTGCTCCTTTTTCTCAAGGTCGGAGCGTGACTGCTTTTGCAGGTGACCGAAGCGTTCCTCGGCCATTTTCAGGAAACGCTGGTTGCTCTGATCCAGCGCCGATTGGGCGAGGTTCTCGAAGCTTTCGCGGAGCTTGTCCTGTTCTTGTGCCAGGCCCCGTCTCGCTTCGAGCTCGGCAGCGAGTCGAGAAAGCCGCTTCTGCAGCAGTGCCCAGGTCACCAGGGCGCCCAGCGCCAGGCCAATACCTCCGGCGAGCAACCAATCAACGGGCATTGTCGGCATCCCTGTCGAGCTGTTCGATCAGCCAGGTCTGCAATGCGCCGGGGCTGTCAAAGATCTGATCGGCATTCCATTCATCGGGTGGCGAAGTGCGGGGGAGGTAGCCCCAGCCGGCCACGACCACCGGCATGCCGGCAGACCGGGCCGCTTCCACGTCGCGGGCGGCGTCACCCACATACAGGCAGTGACCGGTCGGTACATCGAGTCGGGCGGCGGCGAGAAACAGGGGATCGGGATAGGGCTTGGCCCGGCGCACGGTATCGCCGGAAATCACGCAGCCGGGGCGTGGTGTCGGCTTGAGTTTCTTCATCAGGGGCTCGGTAAGCCAGCTGGGCTTGTTGGTGACCACCCCCCAGGGGAGATCGTAACGGTGAATGGCCGCCAGCAATTCGGACATGCCGGCGAACAGACGGGTCTCGTCGGCTATCCGTTCGCGGTAGTGTGCGAGCAGGCGCTCCTGGTATTCACCATAGTCCGGATCCTCGGGGCGCAGGCCGAAACCGACCCGCAGCAGGGCGCGGCTGCCATCAGAGGCAACGGATCGGATATCAGAGGTCTTGACCTGAGGCAGTCCTTCTTCCGCCAGGAGCCTGTTCAGGGCCCCGGCAAGATCGGCCGCGGTGTCTGCCAGAGTGCCATCCAGGTCCATCAACAGGGCGCGGGGGCTGATCACGCTTCTCCCTCATTCTGAAAGTGCATGAAGTAGTTTACGTCGATGTTGCCGCCCAGCCGGAATCGATCGCCCAGGGGGTCGTAGTGCAGGCCGGTGCTGTCCTGGTGGCTCAGGCCGGCGTCCACCGCCCAGGCGTGGAGCTCGGATGGCCGGATGAGACGGGCGTACTCGTGGGTGCCACGCGCCACCATGCCGAGGATGTATTCCGCGCCGACGATGCCGAGCAGCCAGGCCTTCGGGTTGCGATTGATGGTGGAAAAGATCGCATGGCCGCCGGGCTTCAACAGCCGGGAGCAGGCCCGTACCACCGAAGCCGGATTGGGCACATGTTCGAGCAGTTCCAGGCAGGTCACCAGGTCGTATTCGCCGGGACGCTGCTCGGCGAGTGATTCAACGCTTTGACACAGGTATTCAACCTCGAGCTCGGATTCGAGCAGGTGGAGTTTTGCGACCGAGATTGCGGTTTCACCCAGGTCGATACCGGTCACGGATGCCCCTGTCCGGGCCATCGCCTCGCTCATCAGTCCGCCACCGCAGCCGACATCCAGCACCCGCAGTCCGTCCAGGCCTCCGACCCGCTCCTGAACATGGTTCAGTCGCAACGGATTGATGCGGTGCAGGGCCGCGTGGGCGCCCTCGGGATCCCACCAGCGATCCGCCGCGGCCTCGAACTTTCCGAGTTCCGCTGCGTCCGCATTGGCGCCCGCGGGTCCCGATCGCCTGTTCTCTTCGCCCCTGTCTGCTGGGGTTTCAGTCATTTCCGGTTGCCTCCCGGCCGGCGTCACGGGCCTCGTTGATGGGGCCGGTCCAGGCCTGGATACGTTCCTGGAGTTCCTGCTCGTCAACATGGACAAGTTGACCATCGGCCAGAACCCGGCGACCGCCGACCCAGACGTGATCGACCTGGTCCCTGCCGGCGGCGTAGACAATCTGGGAGAGGGGGTTGTGAACCGGGATGGTTTCCACCTGATCGAGACGGATGGCCGCAAGATCCGCCCATTTTCCCGGCATGAGTGAACCCGTTTCCTCCTCCAGGCCGAGTGCCCGGGCACCGTGGATGGTCGCCATCGCAAGGACTTCCTCGGCGGGCAGGGCGGCCGGGTCTTCGGCGACCGCCTTGCCCAGCAGTGCCGCGGTCCGCATCTCGCCGAGCATGTCCGAGTCGTTGTTGCTCGCCGCGCCGTCGGTGCCGAGTGCCACGTTCACACCGGCCTCCAGCAGCCGCGCCGTCGGGCAGAAGCCGGAGGCAAGCTTGAGGTTGGACTCGGGGCAGTGGACTACCGAGGCGCCGTGTTCAGCGACCCGGCGAATTTCCTCGTCGCTCAGCTGGGTCATGTGTACCGCCAGCAGGGAGGGATTGAGAAGGCCCAGGCGCTCCATGCGTGCGAGCGGTCTTTCCCCCTGTTCCTTTTCCGCGTCCGCCACTTCGTCCGCGGTTTCATGCAGGTGCATGTGGATGCGGGTCTCGAGTTCGTCGGCGTAGGCGCGCAGTCGTTCGAAGCTGTCGTCGGAGACGGTGTAGGGCGCGTGAGGTGCGAAGACAAAGGAAAGCAGGGGATCGGACTTGAACTCGTCGCGGACCTGCAGCCCGCGACTCAGGTATTCGGCCGGATCCTGGGCCCAGGGCGTGGGGAATTCGATCACGATCATGCCCAGTACCGCCCGGATGCCCATGCGGCTGGCGCAGCGTGCCACCACGTCGGGAAAGAAGTACATGTCGTTGAAGCAGGTGGTGCCGCCTCGCAGCATCTCTGCAATGGTCAGCTCGGCCCCGTCACGAATGAAATCCGGACCGGCAAGCTTGCCCTCGACCGGCCAGATATGTTCGTTGAGCCAGGTCTTGAGGGGCAGGTCATCGGCAAAACCCCGCAGCAGGCTCATGGCCGAATGGGTATGGGCGTTGATGAACCCCGGTGTCAGGGCGTGACCCGGCAGGCGGACGGTTTCCTCGGGACGGTAGAGATCCCGGGCTTCCTTGCGGGGCAACAGGGCAGCGATGCGGCCTTCATGGACCGCCAGGGCATGGTTCTCGAGAACCCGCCCCGCCGGTTCCACCGGGATGATCCAGTCGGGTTCGATGAGCAGGTCGACCCGTTCACTCATGAGCCTGTCTCCGCCTTGTTCTTTTCTTCATGAAGGTGCACGTCCCGTTGCGGATAGGGGATGGTGATGCCGTACTTGTCGAACATGCGCTTGATGGTTTCGATCAGATCGCTGCGTACATCCCAGAAGACTTCGGTGTCGGTCCAGACCTTGATCGCCAGTTCCACGCTGCTGTCGCCCAGGTCCGAGACCCAGATGATCGGTTCGGGCTCCTTGTGCAGTCGCTGGTCACTGTCAAGAATCTTCCTGATCAGGGATTTGGCGCGCCGGATGTCATCGTCGTAGGAGATTCCGATGTCCAGGTCGACACGGCGCTTGTCGCGCGCGGTGAAATTGGTGATCACGTCGCCGTAGATGCGGCTGTTGGGAATGGTGATTTCCCGGTTGTCAGTGGTGCGCATGCGCGTGTGGAACATGCCGATCAGTTCCACCACGCCCATGATGCCGCCGGCCTCGACGAAATCCCCGTTGCGGAAGGGGCGGTAGGTCATCAGCATGGCCCCGGCGGCGAAATTCGACAGGGAATCGCGCATCGCCAGGCCCACCGCCAGTGTGGCGGCGCCCAGGACCGCGATCAGGGAGGTGACTTCCACGCCCAGATGGGTCAGTGCGGCGATCAGGGCGATGACGGTGATGACGGTGGCGATTACGGTGCGGCTGAACTGGGCGAGGGTCTCGTCAAGCTGCGCCCGCACCAGGCCCTTTTCCGCCCAGTGTGCCACGATCTGCCCGATCCAGCGCCCGACCAGGAAGATCAGCAGGGCGACCCCAATGCGCGCTCCCCAGGACATCAGGGTTTCCATCATGTCGGGTTGGGTCAGATATTCGAGCGCTTCATCCATGCCGTGCTCCAGCCGGGTTGAGAACTGCGGGCAACTATAACAAGGATCATGCAGATACTTCCCGTCGTGAGGGATGCGAGGCAGGTTATCCTGTGTCCAGGCAAGGCAATGGGACGGAAATGAATCGAGCACTGGAATGGCAATCGGATGCAGGCAGATTGCGGCTGCTGGATCAGCGCCTGCTGCCGGGCAGGACGGTCTGGCTGGATTGCCATGACGCGCCCGAGACGGCGGCTGCGATCCGCGACATGGTGGTACGCGGTGCCCCGGCGATCGGCATCACCGCCGCCTGGGGCGCCGTGCTTTCGGCGCGCCGGCATTTTGCCGATGGCGGCGACTGGCGCAGTCGGGTCGAGGCGGATCTCGAGCATCTTGCCGCGGCAAGGCCGACCGCGGTCAATCTCGCACGCGCCCTGGATCGGATGCGGGCGGCTCTCGACCGGGCCGATGCAGGCCCGGAGACTGTCGAGGCCGAAGCGGCCAGGATCGAGGCCGAGG
Organism: Natronospiraceae bacterium; assembly: GCA_007133205.1. Lineage (GTDB taxonomy): Bacteria > Pseudomonadota > Gammaproteobacteria > Natronospirales > Natronospiraceae > SLND01. Next base: position 9,234 of record SLND01000121.1, read on the forward strand.
ACATTGCCGCCAATCGTCGCATCGGCGCGCTCGGGGCTGAACTGTTGCCGCAGCGGGCGCGGGTCCTGACCCATTGCAACACCGGTTTTCTCGCCACCGGCGGGCACGGTACCGCCGCGGGCATCCTGCGCAGTGCCTTCGAGGCGGGCAAGTTGCATGCCGTGTTTGCGACCGAAACCCGGCCCTGGCTCCAGGGCTTGCGCCTGACCACCTGGGAGCTGGCGCGTGACGGCATTCCCGTGACCGTAATCGTGGATTCAGCCGCGGCCGCGCTGATGCGGGCGGGGGAGGGGGATGCGGTGGTGGTCGGTGCGGACCGGATTACCACCCGCGGGGACGTGGCCAACAAGATCGGCACCTATGCCCTCGCACTGGCGGCACGGGCGCACGATATTCCCTTCATCGTGGCGGCACCTTCCACCACCCTGGATCCGGACCTTGCCGAGGGCGACCGGATACCGATCGAGGATCGGGACCCGCACGAAATCTGGCGGGTACTGGGCCGGGATCAGGCGCCCGAGGGGGTCGAGACGCACAATCCGGCCTTCGATATCACCCCGGCGGAGCTGGTCACGGCCATTGTTACCGAAGCGGGTGTGTCACGGCCGGGCGAGGGTGTGTGAGCGGCCGAAATCGGGCACCGATGTGGTAAGATGACTCCTTTATACCGGGACTCCTTTTCGATGCTGTAGCGGCCGCCCGGAAGCAGCGCCAGCGCTGCCTGCGAGGGCCGTTCCCGTCCCGTATTTTCACCGGATCCAGCTGCTGGGGAGCGAGCCTGCCCAATGTCCGATATCGCCCGCGAAATATCCAACGTCAACCTCGAAGACGAGATGCGCCAGTCCTACCTCGATTACGCCATGAGCGTGATCGTGGGGCGCGCCCTGCCGGATGTCCGTGACGGCCTGAAGCCGGTACACCGGCGGGTCCTCTACGCCCAGAAGGTGCTGGGCAATGACTACAACAAGCCCTACAAGAAATCCGCGCGTGTGGTCGGGGATGTCATTGGTAAGTACCACCCCCATGGTGATTCGGCGGTCTATGACGCCATCGTGCGCATGGCCCAGGACTTTTCCATGCGCTACCCGCTGGTGGACGGGCAGGGCAACTTCGGCTCGATCGATGGTGACGCCCCGGCGGCGATGCGTTACACCGAGGTTCGCATGGCCAGGGTCGCGCACGACCTGCTGGCCGATATCGACAAGGAAACCGTCGATTTCATCCCCAACTATGACGAAACCGAACACGAGCCGCAGGTACTGCCCACCCGCCTGCCCAACCTCCTGATCAACGGTTCCTCGGGTATCGCCGTGGGCATGGCCACGAATATCCCGCCGCACAATCTGCGCGAAGTGACCAATGCCCTGGTGGCCCTGCTGGAAAATCCGGAGCTGAGCATCGAGGACCTGATGCAGCATGTGCCGGGTCCGGATTTCCCGACCGCGGGCATCATCAATGGCGCCGTGGGGATTCGCCAGGCCTACCGCACCGGCCGAGGCCGGATCCATGTGCGTGGCCGCACCCATGTGGAAACCGACGAAAAGACCGGCCGCGAAACCATCGTGGTCACCGAGCTTCCCTATCAGGTGAACAAGGCGCGGCTGCTGGAGCGAATCGCGGAACTGGTCAAGGAAAAGCGCCTGGAAGGGATTTCCAACCTGCGTGACGAATCCGACAAGGATGGCCTGCGGGTGGTGATCGAGCTCAAGCGCGGGGAGCTGTCGGACGTGGTGCTGAACAATCTCTATCAGCACACCCAGCTTCAGACCGTCTTCGGCATCAATACCGTGGCCCTGGTGGATGGCCAGCCCCGCGTGATGAATCTCAAGCAGGTGCTGGAGGCCTTCCTGCGTCATCGCCGGGAAGTGGTCATCCGCCGCACCATTTTCGACCTGCGCAAGGCACGTGAACGTGCCCATGTACTGGAAGGTCTCGCGGTGGCCCTGGCCAATATCGATCCGGTCATTGCCTTGATCAAGAAATCTCCCGGACCAGCGGAGGCCAAGTCCGCGCTACTGGCCCAGACCTGGAAGCCGGGCGTGGTGATGGACATGCTCGAGCGCGCCGGTGCCGAGGCCTCCCGTCCCGATGGCCTGGCCGCGGAATACGGCCTGGTGGATGGCGAGTATCGTCTGTCCGAGGCGCAGGCCCAGGCAATCCTGGACCTCAAGCTCCATCGCCTGACCGGTCTGGAACAGGACAAGATCGTCAACGAGTACAAGGAGCTGCTGGAGCGGATCGAGGACCTGATGGAGATTCTCGACAGCGAGGACCGGCTGATCCAGGTGATCCGCGAGGAGCTGGAAGAGGTTGGCGAGCAGTACGGAGATGCGCGCCGGACCGAGATCCAGGCGGATCACAGTGATTTGTCCATGGAGGATCTGATCAGTGAAGAGGACGTGGTGGTGACCCTGTCCCATTCGGGTTACGCCAAGTCCCAGCCGCTGGATGCCTATCGGGCCCAGCGACGCGGTGGACGCGGCAAGGCTGCCACCGCGGTCAAGGACGAGGATTTCGTGGACAAACTGTTCGTGGCCAATACCCACGACACCATCCTGTGTTTCTCCACCTATGGAAAGGTCTACTGGCTGAAGGTGTACCAGTTGCCCCAGGCGGGCAGGGGCGCACGCGGCAAGCCGATCGTGAATCTGCTGCCGCTGGAGCCGGATGAGCGCATTACCACGGTGCTGCCGGTGGACGAATACGATCCCGAGAAGTTCGTGTTCATGGCCACCCGCAGTGGCAAGGTCAAGAAGACCTCCCTGGAGCAGTTCTCGCGCCCCCGCAGCAGCGGCATCATTGCAGTGGATCTGCGCGAGAACGATGCCCTGGTGGGTGCGGCCATTACCGACGGGCATTGCGACATCATGCTCTTTGGCAGCAATGGCAAGGCGATCCGCTTCAAGGAGTCGGATGTGCGTGCCATGGGGCGGACTGCCGGCGGTGTACGCGGTATCAAACTCCCCGCGAAGGAAGAAGTCGTAAGCATCCAGATCGTCCGCGAGGGCCACATTCTGACGGCCACCGAGAATGGATATGGCAAACGGACCCTGGTTGAGGAATATTCGGTCCAGGGCCGAGGGGGGCAGGGCATCAAGTCGATCCAGACTTCCGGTCGCAATGGCCGGGTGATCGGCGCACAACTGGTCGAGGATCACCACGAGATCATGCTGATCAGCAATTCAGGCACCCTGGTACGTACGCCGGTACACGACATCTCCGTAATGGGTCGCAATACCCAGGGTGTGCGCCTGATTCGCCTGGCCGAGGATGAAAAACTCGTTGGCCTGGAGCGGATCGAGGCCCTGAACGGGGAGGATGACGAAAACGGGGCGGATGAATAGGGAACCTCTGTTCATTCGCACCCGTGGTCACCGCTTCTTCCTGCGAGCCAGACAGGTTCGCACGTTCTGTCATCCGTTGATTATCGCCGCATCCCCTTACGGGGTAAGCGTCGATTTGTGTTTTTCATTGACTTCAGCTTTAGAGGTGTAGATGCAGAGCGCGACACGCGTATGGAATTTCAGTGCCGGACCGGCGATGTTGCCGGAGCCGGTATTGCAGGAGATTCGCGAAACCCTGCCATCGGTGGACGAGAGCGGCATGTCCGCGATGGAGCTGACACACCGGGGCAGCGATTTTTCCCGGATTGTCGAGCAGTCCGAGGCCGACCTGCGAGCCCTTCTGGGGGTGCCCGAGGACTATCACGTTCTGTTCCTGCAGGGCGGGGCGACAGCCCAGTTCGCGATGGTGCCGTTGAACCTGGCGCAGGGCAGCGGGAAAGCTGACTACCTGTGTACCGGGCACTGGTCCAAGAAGGCGATTGCCGAGGCAAAGCGGCACTGTGAGGTGAACGTGGCCGCGGACGGCAAGGCGCGGGATTTTGCGCGCGTCCCGGACCGCTCGGAGTGGGTGCTGGATCCGCAGGCGGACTATGTGCATTACACGCCCAACGAAACCATTCATGGACTGCGCTTCCCGGACATTCCGGATACGGGGGATGTACCGCTGGTGGCGGATTATTCCTCGGCCATCCTTTCCGAGCCGCTTGACGTGAAACGGTTTGGGCTGATCTATGCCGGCTTTCAGAAGAATATCGGGCCGGCCGGTCTGACCCTGGTGATCGTGCATGAGAATCTGGTCGGGCGTGCCCCGGATTCAGTTCCCAGTGTGTTTGACTACGCACAGCAGGTGAAGGGGGGCTCGCTGCTGAATACCCCGCCCACCTTTGTCTGGTATGTGGGCGGACTGGTTTTCCGCTGGTTGCGAGAGCAGGGTGGCCTGGAGGTAATGGCCGAACACAATCGGGAAAAGGCGGCACTTCTGTATACGGCAATTGATGAGTCAGGGTTCTACACCAACCCGGTCGAGCCGGCGCATCGTTCGCTGATGAATGTCCCCTTTCGTCTGTTGGATCCCGATCTGGAGCAGACCTTTCAGAAAGAGGCCGCGCGGGAAGGCCTGGTCAACCTGTCCGGTCATCGCTCGGTGGGTGGTCTGCGGGCCAGCATTTACAATGCCATGCCCCGCGAAGGTGTTGAGGCACTTGTGGAATTCATGAAGGAGTTTGAACGGCGATATGGCTGATTTGAAAGTCAAGACGTACAACAACATTTCGGACAAGGGGCTGGAAGCCTTGCCCCGTCGTCTGTATGAGGTGGGTGCTTCTCTGGAAGCGCCGGATGCGATCCTGTTGCGCTCGGCGCAGCTGCATGACGAAGAGATTCCGGATAGTGTCAAGGCAATCGCGCGTGCGGGCGCCGGGGTCAACAACATTCCGGTTGATCGCATGACCCAGGCGGGTGTCCCGGTGTTCAACGCGCCGGGCGCCAATGCCAATGCGGTGAAGGAACTGGTCATTGCCGGCCTCTTGATGGGCCTGAGAAATCTGCCGGAAGCAGCGAAATTCGTGGATGGCGTGGAAGGCGAGGGTGAAGCCTTCGAGAAGGCGATCGAGGCCGGCAAGAAACAGTATGTCGGGCGGGAGTTGCCCGGACGGCGCCTGGGTGTCATCGGTCTCGGCGCGATTGGCGGCAACGTGGCCAATGCCGCTCGTTCCCTGGGCATGGAGGTCATGGGTTTTGATCCGGGGCTGACCGTGGAGCATGCCTGGCGACTGATGTCGGACATCCGGCAGGCACGCAACCTGGATGAACTGCTCAGCGAGTGCGATGTAGTAACCCTGCATGCGCCACTGAATGAAAATACCCGCAATCTGATCAGTGCCGAACGTCTGCGCGGGATGCGCAAGGATGCCGTGCTGCTGAATTTTGCGCGTGACGGACTGGTGGATACGGATGCGGTGGTCGAGGCTCTGAATAACGACCGACTCGGTGGCTACATCACCGACTTTCCCAAGCCGGCACTGCGCAACAATCCGAAGATACTTGCCTTCCCGCATCTGGGCGCATCCACCGGAGAGGCCCAGGAGAATGCAGCGCTCATGGCTGTGCAGAACCTGCGGGATTTCCTGGAGAATGGCAATATTCGCTGTTCGGTCAACTTCCCGGAAGTGGTGATGCCGCGTTCCGAGGGTTACCGGCTGGGGGTGATCAATGCGAACCTGCCCAACATGGTGGGTCAGATGACCACCGCACTGGCGGATGCCAATCTGAACATCATCGATCTTCTCAATCGCTCGAAGGGTGAGATCGCCTACACCCTGCTGGATCTGGATGGTCCGGTACCCGACGCCACTCTGGAGCGTATCCAGGCCATCGAGGGCGTCATTCGGGTACGGGCCAACCCGGCCAACGAAAACGGAAACACGACGCCTTCGCAGGATCGAAGTGCCTGAACCCGGGAGAATCCCCAATGGTGGAATTTGTCGACCATGCGGTTGCCGGTGTACGCAGCCTCAAGCCCTATGAGCCGGGCAAGCCCATCAGTGAACTCAAGCGGGAACTGGGCCTGGATGACATCGTCAAGCTGGCTTCCAACGAAAACCCGATGGGCCCCAGTCCACGGGTGAGGGAAGCGATTCAGGCCGGACTCGAGGATCTGGCCCTGTATCCCGACGGCAATGCCTTTGAACTCAAGCGGGTCCTGGCGGAACGCCATGGGGTGACACCGGACAAGATCACCCTGGGCACCGGGTCGGATCACATCCTGGAAATGATCGCCCGCGTGTTTCTCGGCGAGGGCCGATCGGCGGTCTTTTCCCGCTATGGTTTCGCGATTTATGCCATTGTCAGCCAGGCAGCCGGAGCGGAGTTGCGGGTGGCTGAAGCGCACGGTCCGGATCACCCGGAAATGCCCTACGGCCATGACCTGGATGCCATGGCAGAGCGGATCGATGACAGCACCCGTGTGGTGTTCATTGCCAATCCCAACAATCCCACCGGTACCTGGGTGGACGAGGAAAGCCTGATTCGGTTCATGGATCGGGTACCGGCCGAGACCCTGGTGCTTCTGGATGAAGCCTACTTCGAGTACGTGGAAGAGAAGGCCTATCCCGACGGCGCCGCGCTGCTGGCCCGTTACCCCAACCTGGTGGTCATGCGGACCTTCTCGAAGGCCTTTGGTCTGGCCGGTGTCCGGGTCGGCTACGCATTGGCCAACCGGGAAGTAACCGACCTGCTGAATCGGGTGCGGCTGGCTTTCCATCCCAACAGCCTGGCCCAGGTGGCGGCGGTCGCGGCCCTGGAAGACACGGACCATGTGGCCCGCAGCATTGCACTCAACCGGGAAGAGCGGGAGAAGATGGCCGAGGGCCTGAGCCGGCGGGGTTTCGACATCATCCCCTCCGTCTGCAATTTCGTGACCTTCGACAGCAAGCGACCGGCGCGTGAGGTCTTTCAGGCGCTGCTGGAGCAGGGGGTGATCGTACGGCCGCTGGATGGCTACGGCATGCCGCAACACCTGCGTGTGACAGTCGGGTTGCCGGAGGAGAATCAGCGCTTCTTCGAGGCCCTGGACCGGGTGAGCGCTTGAAGTTCCGGATGGCGCGGTAATGGCTGTCTGGCATCTCAGGCCGGCATCACCGGGCGGCGAACTGCGGGTCCCGGGGGACAAGTCGATTTCCCACCGCGCGCTGATGCTGCTGGCCTGTTCCCGGGACGGTGGGCGCATTCGCGGACTGCTGGAGAGCCAGGACTGCCTCCACACCCTGGAAGCGCTGCGGGCGGTGGGCGCCGACATACGCACCCGCGATGCCGGAGACTATGATGTGGGCGCCTTTCCCGCCGAAGGTTTCCGGGCTCCCGATCATCCTCTCGACCTGGGCAATTCCGGGACCGGCATGCGCCTGCTGGCCGGCCTGTTCTCGGGACTGGGTCTGGGCGTGACCCTGACCGGTGATGCTTCCCTGTGCCGGCGTCCCATGGACCGCATCGTCAAACCCCTGCGCCGCATGGGTGCGCATATACAAGCTGAAGACGGACGTCCGCCGCTCAAACTGGGTTGGCGCGGGCCGCTTTCCGGGATTGAATACGCGCTCCCGGTGGCCAGCGCCCAGGTCAAATCGGCAGTGCTGCTGGCCGGATTGTCGGCACAGGGGGCGACGACGGTGATTGAACCGGCAGTCACGCGGGATCATACCGAGCGCATGCTTGCCGGGCTGGGGGCGCAGGTGCTGCGCAGTCATCGGCGAGTCACCGTGCATCCGGGGCTGCCGGTGGGCGGGGACATCACTGTCCCGGGTGATCTGTCCTCGGCGGCCTTTTTCATGGTCGCAGCGGCAGCCAGCCCCGGGGCCGAGCTGCGCCTGTCCGGGGTGGGAGTCAATCCCGGCCGCAGTGGCGTGATCGAGCTTCTGTGGCGCATGGGGGCAGACATTGAACTCCAGAACCAGCGTGAAACCGGCGGTGAGCCGGTGGCGGACGTGGTGGTGCGGGGCGGGCCGCTACGCGGAATCAGCATCGATGCCGCCGACGTAGCGCTGGCGGTAGATGAAATCCCCGCGCTCTTGATTGCCGCCGCGGTGGCGGAAGGCGAGACGGAACTGACGGGAGCAGCGGAATTGCGGGTCAAGGAAAGTGATCGCATTGCCGCCATGGCCGAGGGGCTGGGCCGTCTCGGAATTCGGGTGTCGGAACAGGAGGATGGCATGCGCCTGAGCGGTGGACGCTTCTCCGGGGGGCGAGTGGAGAGCCAGGGGGATCACCGCGTTGCCATGGCCTTCGCCGTGGCGGGCAGTCTTGCCGAGGGGCCGGTGACGGTAGGCGATGTCGCCAATGTCGCGACCTCCTATCCGGGTTTTCTGCGTGATGCACAGACGATTGGACTGGAGATTCATGGGGAAGGACATGACTGAAGATCAGGCGGGCAGGCTGGCGCCGGTCATTACGGTGGATGGACCCAGCGGGGCAGGGAAGGGCACGGTCAGCCGCCTGCTTGCACAGCGCTTCGGCTGGCATCTGCTCGACAGCGGTGCGCTGTACCGGCTGCTTGCCCTGGCCGCGATGGAGCGCGGGATAGCGCTCGACGCCGAGCAGGCGCTGGAATCCCTGGCGCGGGAACTGGATGTCCGCTTCGAGTCGGGGGAAGGCGGTTCGGAGCGGATCGTGATGGACGGGCGGGAAGTGAGCGGCGAAATCCGCAGCGAGGAATGCGGTGAAGCCGCCTCCCGGGTGGCTGCCAATCCGGCCGCGCGGCGCGGTCTGGTGGCCCTGCAGCGGGCCTTTCGCAAAGCTCCCGGCCTGGTTGCGGACGGGCGCGACATGGGCACGGTGATCTTTCCCGAGGCACCGCTGAAGGTGTTTCTGACCGCAAGTGCCGGAGAACGTGCTCGGAGGCGCCATAAGCAGTTGAAGGAAAAGGGGATTAGTGCTAATCTCGCCGAGCTTGAATCGGCGATTGCCGAACGGGACCGGCGTGATCGCGAGCGCGCGAGCTCGCCGCTGGTGCCGGCCGACGACGCCGTTCACCTCTACACCACCCGGATGAGCATCTCCGAGGTGGTGGACGAGTTGCATCGCCTGGCCGCCAGCCGGCTGGGTGTGGGCGGCTCCCCCGGGGAGCCGGAATAGCGACGGGACGGGTGACAGGAAGTCGAGACCCGATCAATAAAACCCCGGAGTGAGCGGGATGGCTCGCGCCGGACACTGTGGATGCCGAACAAGGCACGGGACGAAAACCAACATGTCAGAAAGTTTTGCAGAGCTGTTTGAGGAGAGCATCGCCGCGGAGCAGATGCAGCCCGGCTCGATCATTCATGCGAAGGTCGTGGAAATCCGGGAAGACTTCGTCATCGTCAACGCGGGACTGAAATCGGAAGGCGTCATTCCGGTCGGCCAGTTCAAGAACGAAGATGGCGAACTTGAGATCAGCGAGGGCGATGAAGTGGAAGTGGCCCTCGATGCCGTCGAAGACGGCTTTGGTGAAACCCGCCTGTCGCGCGAGAAGGCCAAGCGCGCGCGGACCTGGAACAAGCTGGAGCAGGCCTACGAAGATGCCGAGATCGTCAACGGCCATCTCTCCGGCAAGGTCAAGGGCGGTTTCACGGTGGACATCGACAATATCCGTGCCTTCCTGCCCGGCTCCCTGGTGGATGTGCGCCCGGTGCGTGATCCCACCTACCTGGAAGGGAAAGAACTCGAATTCAAGGTCATCAAGCTTGATCGTCGCCGCAACAATGTGGTGGTTTCCCGCCGCGCGGTGGTCGAAGAGGAATACAAGGAAGAGCGCGACAAGCTCCTCCAGGAGCTCCAGGAAGGCGTCGAGGTCAAGGGTATTGTCAAGAACCTGACCGACTACGGCGCATTCGTGGACCTGGGCGGCATCGACGGTCTTCTGCACATCACCGACATGGCCTGGCGTCGTGTCAGCCACCCCTCCGAGGTGGTGAACGTGGGCGACGAGATCACGGTCAAGGTGCTCAAGTTCGATCGCGAGCGCATGCGTGTCTCCCTGGGGCTCAAGCAGCTCGGCGAAGATCCGTGGATCGATATCGCCCGCCGCTATCCCATGGGCAGCCGCATCTTCGGTCGTGTCACCAACCTGGCCGACTACGGCGCCTTCGTGGAGATCGAGGAAGGAGTCGAAGGTCTGGTGCACGTCTCGGAAATGGACTGGACCAACAAGAACGTCAACCCGTCCAAGGTGGCCCAGGTGGGTGACGAGGTCGAGGTGATGGTCCTGGACATCGACGAAGAGCGTCGCCGGATTTCGCTGGGCATGAAGCAGTGCACGCCCAATCCCTGGGACGAGTTCGCCGCCACCCACAACAAGGGGGACCGGATCTCCGGCAAGATCAAGTCGATTACCGACTTCGGTATCTTTGTCGGTCTGGAAGGCGGTATCGACGGCCTGGTTCATCTCTCGGACATCGCCTGGGAAGTGCCGGGCGAGGAAGCCATCCGTGACTTCAAGAAGGGTGATGAGGTCGAGGCAGTGGTGATGTCCGTCGATCCCGAGCGCGAGCGAATTTCCCTCGGCATCAAGCAGCTCGACAAGGACCCGATGGGGGCTTTCCTCGCAGAGCATCCCAAGGGCAGCCTGATCAAGGGCACGGTCACCGAGGTGGACGCCAAGGGAGCCAGCCTGGAACTGCCGCACGGCATGGAAGGCTATCTGCGCGCTTCCGAAGTCTCGAGTGAGCGGGTTGAGGATGCACGCACCATGCTCAACGAAGGCGAGGAAGTCGAGGGCAAGATCATTGGTGTTGACCGGAAGAGTCGCGTGATCAATATTTCGATCAAGGCCAAGGATCAGAAGGAAGAACGGAAGGCAGTCAAGGAGTATTCCGCCGAGCGTGATGAGGGTGGAACAACCAGCCTTGGCGATCTTCTCAAGGAACAGCTCGACAAGTAAGTCCGTCGGGCCGGGCCCGAATCCTGGTTGCCGGGGAGCCACGCCTGCGTGATGGCAGGCGTGGCTTCACCCGGGCCATTCGGGCGGAGTCCGCCAGGGGTGGACTCCGAATCACGGGGAGCGGTCATGAAAAAAATAACCAAGTCCGAACTTATCGAGGTACTTTCCGGCAAGCTGGATCATTTGCCGGGCAAGGACGTCGAACTCGCCGTGAAGACCATACTGGAAAACATGAGCAATTCCCTCGCCGATGGCCGCAGGATTGAAATCCGGGGTTTCGGCAGTTTTTCCCTCCATTACCGTCCTCCCCGGATGGGACGCAACCCAAAGACCGGTGATCCGGTCGCGCTGTCAGGCAAGTATGTGCCGCATTTCAAGCCGGGGAAGGACCTTCGTGAACGCGTGAACGAAGGCTTCCAGCGCGAGCGCGAAACGACACCGAAGCACCGTACGGCCTGACCCCGATATTGCGAATGACTGTGATAGAGTGCTTTCTGCAACCCGTTGGCTAGCCCACGGAGCACAGTCATGCTGCGCTACATACGCATAATCCTGCTTGCCGTCCTCTTTGTTGCGGCTGTCGTGTTCACCGCAATCAATGTGGAGCCAGTTGAGCTTCATTACCTTGCCGGGTCCGTGGAAGTGCCGCTTCCGGTGGCGCTTTGGTTCGCGGTGGGTATTGGAGTGGCTCTGGGGATACTTGCCTGTGTGGGCATTCTCCTGCATTTGAAGCGGGAGAATGGGAAACTGCGCCGAAACGCGCGACTTGCCGAGGCGGAGGTAAACAACCTCCGAAACCTGCCGATCAAGGATGGACGCTGAACTCCTCCTGATATTTCTGCTCGCACTGCCGCTGATCTTTCTTCTCGGCTGGTGGATGGGGCGGCGTGGCCGGAATAGAGGGAATCCGGACAGTGGCAGTGACCACCTCCGGGCCGATTATTATCGTGGCCTGAATTACCTGCTGGAGGAGCAGCCCGACAAGGCGATCGAAGTCTTCATCCGGATGGTGGAGGTGGATACGGAAACCGTGGAGACCCACTTCGCTCTTGGGAGCCTTTTTCGGCGCCGGGGGGAGGTGGATCGGGCCATCCGTATTCATCAGAACCTCATCGCAAGGCCCAACCTCAAGCGTCGCCAGCGGCATCAGGCGCTGTATGCGCTGGGTGAGGACTACATGCGCGCAGGGCTTCTGGACCGGGCCGAAAGCCTGTTTCTGGAGCTGACCGACGTGCAGGCCTACATGGAGCCGGCACTCGATCGTTTGATCACGATTTACGAGCAGCAAAAGGACTGGCAGCAGGCAATTGTCATGGCGCGGAAGCTGGAACTGGCGGCCGGCGAGGTTCAGCAGGAGCGTATTGCCCAGTACTATTGCGAATTGGCGGAAGAGCAACTCGTGCGGCGCGATGTTCGCCAGGCACGTCGCCTGCTCAAGCGGGCGGGGATGTTCGACCGGAGAAATGTCCGCGTATCGATGCTGTGGGCCGAGATTCAGCGCCGTGAAGGGAATCCCCGTGCCGCGATCCGCAGTTATCGTCGGGCGCTGGAAGAGGATGTGAGCCTGGCCCTCGAAATACTGCCGGCGCTATCCAGGCTGTTTCACGATACCGGGCACCCGGCAGGCTTTTCGCATGTCCTTGAAGAGCTCAAGCGAGCTTCCGATGATGCCGTCTCCCAGATTGCGTTGGCAGCAATCGTGGATCCGAGTATTACCGATCCGGCTGCTGAAAAGGCGATTGCTCAATATCTTGAAATCGCTCCCGGACTGAAAGGCTTTTCCGAGCTGGTTGCCCAGCTTACTCGGGAGCTCCCCGGGGATGTGAAAGCCGGTGTACAGCCGTTACGGCATGCGCTTCAGCGTTTTCTCGAGGAAGCACCGAAATACCGCTGCAATAACTGTGGTTTTACCGCACGGCATCTGCATTGGCAGTGCCCCAGTTGCAAGAACTGGAATACAGTGCGACCGCATTACGAAATAGTACTACCCACCCTTCAGCATTCTCCTACAACGGGTGCCGGCATTCTGAATTGATGCGCGCCCTGTCCCCTGTAGACTCTGTTCTGTCCGCAGCAAGCGGACCAATGACAAGACAATACCTCACGAACAGAAATTGATGAAAAAGGGGGAAACCATGCATAAGACAATTCATGTCGCCGTTCTCTTCGCTGCGCTGCTGCTGTCCGGTACCGCGTATGCCGATCAGGCCGTCAATATCAACGAGGACGACGGCGAAGCGCTTGCCGAGACGCTTGAGGGTGTGGGTGAGGCTCGGGCTGCAGCGATCGTGGAGTTTCGGGAAGAGAACGGCGGGTTTGAGACTGCCGACGACCTGGTGCTTGTCTCCGGGATCGGAGAAACCACGGTTGATCGCAACCGGGACAGGATCGAGGTCGATTGAGGTCTGAGTCGGCAGGCTGCCTGAGACGCAGTCTGCGAGAGGGGTTCGGACCGGGGGTGGCGAGAGCCACCCCCGTTTTTTATTCGCTCTCACCCGATCCGGTCTGGTTCTGATCACGAATGAACTGATGGACGTCATGCAGCGTGCTTCCCAGGAAGCGCAACAGATTGCTCGTGGCGGCGAGAATCCGGTGGTGTCCGTGGTTGCGGTAAAAAAGGGTCTCGGCATGACCGCCGGCAGCCTGGATGGCGCGGGCCA
>SLND01000037.1 GCA_007133205.1 Natronospiraceae bacterium
ATGCCCTGATTGCGGCCCGGCCGGTGAACAGCCTGTCGCAACTGATTCACCACAGCCGCCTCGACCGGCGGGACCTCAATGCCCTGGCGGATGCCGGGGCCCTGGCCAGTCTCAGCGGCAACCGGCACCAGGCCCGCTGGGAAGCCTCGGGCGTGGCCGAGCCACCGCCGCTGTTTGCCGATGTCCCGATCCGTGAGGCCACCCCGCTGCTGCGAAAGCCACGGGAAGGGGAGGACATCGTCGCCGATTACGCCCGTACCGGTTTCACCCTGGAGCGGCATCCGATGAGTCTCCTGCGCGGGCGTCTGGCTGCGGCGGGCCTTTACTCCGCGCGCGAGCTCTGGGGGCGCGAGGCCGGGGAGGCCGTGGCGGCGGCGGGCATGGTGATCAATCGCCAGCGCCCGGGCAGTGCCCGGGGCGTGACCTTCATGACCCTTGAAGACGAGACCGGCCATATCAACATCATTTGCTGGCGGCATGTGGCCGAAAACCAGCGACCGGTCCTGCTCAATGCCCGGCTATTGGTGGTGCGTGGTGAACTGCAGCGGGAAAAGAGCGTTCAGCACCTGGTGGCCCGGAGACTGGAAGACTGGAGCCATCTGCTCGGAAATCTGGTGCACGACTCGCGTGATTTTCAGTGACAAGCCGGTTCCAAGAAGCCGTTTACTATCAGAGTCAGGACCCTTCGTTGCCGGTGACGGGGACTCCCTTCAGATACTGAATACGCGTTGGGAAAGCACGGCCCAGGTGAATACTCAAAGAGAAGGCCTGGCGCCGAACAGGGTCTTCCAGGACTGTGTGCGCCATGGATGGCGCACCCAGAGCCCCCAGGGAAGGGTTTACGGCGATCCTGGAAGACCCTGCCGGCGATAAAGGCCGAAGCGCCCCACGTCACCGGAAAAGAAAGGTCCGACCTATGAAGAACGGATGACTTCGTAACGGAATACCCGGCACGCAGTTCACTTGCATCCTAGCCAAGCACTTCATCCGTGAACGCTTCGATCTCGGGCAGCAGTTTGTCCGCGGCCTCGAAATGGGGCGCATTGCCGAGCTTGCCCAGCAGCACCCGGCGCCGGTCGGGAAGGGTCCGGCGGAAAGCCTCTTCCATGCGATGGCCGGCGACCGGATCCTCCGGGCCGGCGACGATCTTCACCGGCCGGCTGCTTTCCTTGACCGCCTTGCTCCAGCGATTGCCGCGCCGATGCAGCTCCTTCGACCACTTGGCCAGCTCCGGCCAGATCCAGCGCCCCTGGTTGCGATTGAAAAGGCGCCAGAGATGGCTCACCTCTGCCGGTGTCGGGCGGCTGTAGGGGCCGGAAAGCTCATTGAGGTAATTCCAGAACAGGTTCCGGGTGCCGGCCCAGCGAAGCACGATGCCCAGGCGTCCCCGCAGCCAGTCCTCGGCCTTGGGGATGCCCATGATTTCAGGAAACAGGGGCGGGTTGATCAGAAACAGTGAGCAGGGGTCGGGGCCCGGAATGCCTTCGCGCTCGCGACCTTCGGCGCGGGCCAGCAGCTCCGCCGCGATCATCGCGCCGTATCCGTGCCCCATCAGATGAAAACCGTCCAGCTCCCATTCGCGAACCAGGGTCTCGATCCGGTCGGCCTGCGAGATCACCGAATAACGTTCATCGGGCGGCTTGTCCGAGTAGCCGAAACCGAGCAGGTCAGGCGTGATCACCTGCCAGCGCTTTTCCAGTTCGGGGGCGAGCTTGTGCCAGACCCAGGAGCTGCCGGTGATCCCGTGGATGCAGATCAGGGGCGGGCCTTCACCCGCGGTGCGGACGAACATCTGCCATCCGTCCACCTCCACCAGTTCGCCTTCCGGGTACCACTGCGATGGTTTCATGAGTGGGGAACCTGGCCTGCTCAGGGATACAGGCGTTCGATTGTCCAGCCGCTGCCGTCGCGGCGAAAGACCAATCGGTCATGCAGGCGGTGTGCGCCATCATCCCAGAACTCGAACTCGTTCGGGACCAGCCGGAAGCCACCCCAGTGCGGGGGCCGCGGGATCGGCCCGTCACCGAACTCCGCGTCCAGTTCCTCGACCCGCCGGGCGAGGGTCTCGCGGCTGTCGAGCGGCTGGCTCTGCATCGAGGCCCAGGCGCCGATCTGGCTGCCACGCGGGCGCGTGGCGAAATAGGCATCGGATTCGCGCGCGGCCAGCTTCTTCGCCTCGCCGTCGATCCGGATCTGGCGGCGCAGCTTGTCCCACCAGAACAGGAGTGAGGCCCGTGGTTCGGCCTCCAGTCCACGTGCCTTGCGGCTGCGGTAATTGGAATAGAAGACAAAGCCACGGTTGTCCCAGTGCTTGAGCAGCACCACGCGGGAAGCGGGCTGCCCGTCCGGGTCCACGGTAGAGAGGATCATGCCGGTCGGTTCCAGCATCTGTGACTTGGCCTGGGCCTCATCCCACCAGCGGCGGAATTGCTCAAAGGGGTCGCGGGCCAGATTGTCTTCGGTCAAACCTTCTCGGCTCATTCTCGCTCCTGGCTGGGGCAGGTCACTGGTCAGTTCGATAAAGAGGGGAAGCTTACTGCAAAGGCCCCGGGCCGAAAACTCGGCCCGGTTGTCGGACAAGCTGGCGCCTCATTCGCCCTCGGGCTCTCCCAGCTCCGCCTTCAGGTCGGCAAGAAAGGCATCAATCCGGGCTGCATTGGTGCCCACATCCGACCTGCCGAAGCGTGACTTAGAGCGCATGTCCACCAGGGTCTGGTCATCCTCGGTCCGGATACGGATGACCACATCATCCTTGAAACCGAACCAGCGGGTGGTGGCAGTGGCCTCGATTCGACCCTCGCCGGGGTCGGCCTCGACCAGATCCCAGCCGCGCCGGCTTGCCAGGCGCACCGCCGCGTCGGTGGTCGTGGCCATGTCCGCGCTCACGCGCAGGGTTTCGATATGGGGATAGGCCTCACGCTGGGCTTCGGCCGTCTCTTCCCCGGCGTATTCGACCGGGTTGGGTGCGTCCTCACGCAGCGGGGCAACGGCAACGAACTCGGGCGGGTCATCCAGGTCGGTGCTGATGTCATGGATCGGAGGCACGCTGTCCGCCCGTGCCTGCCAGTACATCGGAATGCTCACCGCGATCGCAGCACAGACCAGTCCGGCAACTGCCGGCATCAGGGCCCGGTGTTCACCGCGCCACAGGAGCAGCCCGCCGGCAATGACGCCGAGCACGATCACTGCGACCCCGAGCCAGGCGCCCCAGCGCAGGAGCGTGAAGCCGGTGCCCAGTTCCCACCAGTCCATGCGGTAGCCGGGTCCACCCACGGCGAGCAGGACCAGGGCCAGCAGGCCCATCCCGGCAAGGATCCAGGCCAGCAGGGGAAGAAAACGCCAGATTCCGGATTGCCCAGTTGCCTGCATGATGTTCTCCCGGTGCCAGAGGCCCAAAATGACAGGGGGCAATGATAACCCTTATTGCCCTTCAATAACGCAAGGGAGGCAGGGGATCCCGCAGCAGGGGAGGGAGAAGGAATCAGAATCCGGCGCGCAGTCCCACCCGCCACTGGAATCCATCGTCCAGATGCTCGTACAGGCCGCTGAGTGCGACCCGGTCGGTCACATCCAGTATGCCGTGGACACGAAGGAAGCTTTCGTCCTCGTCCGGATCATGGCGTGCCACCCCCGACCAGTACAGCCCGCCACCCAGCTCGAAGCGCGGGCTGATCCGTGTCCGGATACCCGCCCCGGCACTGAGCCCGTAGTCGGTGCCCAGCAGCTCATCGCTCGAACGGGCCATCCCGAGCTCCATGATCCACATGCCCTCGTCGGTGGCGTAGTGACCGGCACCCACGGCAAAGCGGCTGTAGTCGTGGCCACTGCTGAGCGTGTCGCCGTCCACCGAGCGGCTCAGCTGATCATGTTCCAGGACCAGCCAGTGGTCTTCCGGCAGTTCCAGGTTGATCCGCCCGCTGGCGCCCGAAGCCCGGCGTGCATCGTCGGATTCAAGACTGGCGTACCCGACTTCCAGCCAGTTGTGTTCGAATTCACCCGCGTGCAGAGGCAGCGGGGCAAACAGCCAGGCCAGGCCGGCAAGTATCAGGGCGCGAATTCCAGCGTGCATGGGAGTCAGTGTCCTGGGTTGCGGGATGGGTCAAAGTCGGCGGACAGGGTGTCCGGAGCCTGCAGCCGCCGCCGTGATTCGTCAAGTACGCCGGCCTTCATCCGGACGTCGTCCACGTCAGGAGTCGTCCAGATCCAGGTCCGGGTCTTCGGTAATGTCGGAAAGCTGCTCCTTGAGCTCGCGTGCTTCGCGATACTCGTCCACCGAGCGCCACCGGCGCTTGCGTTGCGTGGCAGGCTCCGGACGGTTGTCCGGTTCAAGCGCCTCGAAAAGGGCTTCCAGTTTCTCGCTTTCCTTGCGGGCCTTTTCCTTGTCTGGCTGTTCCTGTGTGCTGTCGTGATTTCCGTCCCCGGTCTTGGTGTTGTTCTGTCGGGTCATCCGGATTTCACCTCCGATCAATGGGCCTGGTTTTGCGGAACGGTATTGTAATGAGAACTGATTGTGTGAAAAGCCCCGGCGTTGAAATGACCGTAGCCGCCTTTGAAAGTTCGGCTCGCGGTCAGCACTTGTTTTCTGGTCGACCTTCCTTGTTCAAGGGACCAGGTTGCCGTCCTCATCCAGGGGCGGGTAGGGCTGGCCCTTGCGTCGGCAATAGCGTGCAATTTCCGGGTAGGCCCATTCGAACAGCAGCCGGTCACGCTCGGCCGGTTCCAGGTGGGAATGTGAATAGAGCCCGGCCTGTTCCCGTTGGCGCTGCATCTCGTACAGGATCACCCCGGTAGCGACCGACACGTTGAGGGAAGCGACCATCCCCGCCATGGGGACGGTAATATGTTTCTCGGCCAGATCAGCGCCCCGGGTACTGAGACCATGGAGCTCGGAGCCGATCATCAGGGCCGTCGGGCGGGTGTAGTCGAGGGCCCGGTAATCGACTGCCCGCTCGGACAGATGGGCCGCCACCACCTGGTGGCCAGTCTCCTGCAGGCGCGAGACCGCGGTTTCCACATCGGGGTGAAGCCGGGTTCTCACCCACTTGTGGCTGCCACCGGCCATCGCGCGGTGGCGCTGGACCTCGCCACGCTCGGAGACGGCATGGACCTCCATGATGCCGACCGCATCGGCGGTACGCATGACGGCGGAGAGATTGTGCCGCTTGTGGACATTGTCCATCAGGACCGTCAGGTCCGGCTGGCGCCGGTCGAGCGCGGCCTTGAGTCTCGCAAAACGCTGGGGTGTCATCAGTGCCTCCCGGGTGGCGTAGACTATCATGGAGCCTGTCCGGACCTGCAGTGATCGGGAGGATGCGAAAGCGATGAAACAGCAGAGCCTGGAATTCGAGATGCCCGGCCGTGGCACGCGCGAAGTCACCCGCGAGGTCGGTGAAGTGGTGGCCGAAACCGGCATCGAGACGGGCCTGTGTCATGTCTTCTGCCTGCACACCAGCGCCTCGCTGATGATCTGCGAGAACGCGGACCCGGACGTGCGCGACGACATGGAGCGCTTCCTCAGCCGGCTTGTCCCCGATGGCGATCCGATGTTTGTTCATGACGCCGAGGGCCCGGACGACATGCCGGCCCATGTCCGCTCCGTGCTCACTCACAGCGGCCTGACCCTGCCGGTAAGCGGGGGGCGTCTGAACCTGGGGACCTGGCAAGGCCTGTACCTGTATGAACATCGAAGCGGCGCCCATCGTCGCCGGCTGGTGATAACGGCATGGGGCCAGTGATGTGATGGCTGCGGGGCTGACACGCCGGCCACCTGTCAGGCCCCGAAGTTGATTGGACTGTTCAGTAACGACGCGGGAGCCTGTACCAACATGAGCGAAAGAATCGTCATCCGCCGGGCGGAAAAACGGGATGCGGAATGGATTGAAGCCTTCAACCGCAAACTGGCGGAAGAATCCGAAGGACTGGTACTGACGGGCGAGACCGTGCGCGCGGGCGTGCAGGAACTGCTGGAAAACCCGGCCCTGGGTTGCTACTTCATTGCCGAGGATCACGACACCCCGGTGGGGCAGATCGGCCTGACCTATGAATGGAGCGACTGGCGCAACGGCATGTTCTGGTGGATCCAGAGCGTGTACGTGATTCCGCAGGTGCGACGGGGCGGGGTATTCCGAAAACTCTTCCACGAAGTCGAAACCCGGGCCCTGGAAGATCCGGGCTGCTGTGGGCTGAGGCTGTATGTGGAGCACGACAACCGGACCGCGGTGCAGACCTATCGCACGCTCGGCCTGAGCGAAGCCCCCTACCGCATGATGGAGCTCGACTTCACCGAGCCCGAGCGCGAGGAATCCGAAGGCAAGGACTGATTTTCGCGCCGCAACCCGGGACGGAGGGCGTGGGAGACACGCCCCCCGTCCAGGCACTCAGGATATGGCCTTGCGGGCCTTGAGGCTGCGCAGCAGCGTATAGAAAAGAGAGATGAATATCGGGAAGACCACCAGCATCACCACTACGCTGATCAGCGCAGCAAAGAAGACCTCCCCGCCTTCAGCCAGGCGCATCGGTTCAATGATCATTTCGATGATCGATACCGGAATGGCGACCACCAGCCCAACCACCAGCACCAGGCCGAAGCTGTACCACCAGTTGCCCCACACCAGGCTCGCGCTCTGGCGAAATGCCTCCAGGGGGCCGGCCTTGCCGAGGGCGACCTGAACATCGCCGACGACGAACAGGATCGCCAGGATCAGGCCCGGAATAAGCAGCAGCAACCCGCCAATGGCAACCGCCACCGCGTAAAGGATCATGAAGGCCAGCATCGGCAAAAAGCGTGACCAGGCCTCGGTGAATTCGTTGCCCGTCCCTCCGGTGCGCTGGATGCTGTCCGCCCTGCGATAGCCGACGATATTGAAATAGCTGGTAGCGACCAGGATCAGCAGCATACCCAGAAACAGGCCGCCCTGTGGCTCCTGTCCCTGCTCGATGCGCATCGCATCCTGGAGCGTCATGTACTGGCCCAGCTCCACGATCACGCCCACGGCCAGGGA
>SLND01000082.1 GCA_007133205.1 Natronospiraceae bacterium
AGTCGGACCTCGCTTTCACCTGTCTCGTTGCGTTCCAGCTGGGCCTCGAACTCCGATCCGGCACCATCAAAGACCACCAGCGGATGACCATCGTCGAGCCGCAGAACCTTTCTCAGATAGCGGGCCTGATCGTCCTCAATACGGTAGGCATTGCCTTCACTCAGGGGGCCGGCCAGGCGAATGCGGGGAATACGCATCTCAGGCCGCCGTCGCCCGGTCAATGCCTTCCATCGCCACCCGCGCGCAATGTTCGATCTGCTCGTCAGAGATGACATAGGGAGGCATGAAATAAAAGACATGCCCCAGCGGGCGCATCAGGGCCTCATGCTTCAGAGCATGACGATAGACGTGCAGGCCCCTCCTTTCCTGCCAGGGATAGGGCTCCCGGGTTTTCGGGTCCTTCATCATCTCGGCCGCGAGAATCATGCCATGCTGGCGGACCTCACCCACGTTGGGGTGGTCAGCCAGGGGCGCAAAGGCCTGCGCGATCCGTTCGGCCTTTGCACGATTGCGCTCGATCACATCTTCATCCTCGAAGATCGCCAGGGTTTCCAGGGCAACGCTGCAGGCCAGGGGGTTGCCGGTATAACTGTGGGAATGCAGGAAGGCGGTCAGGTTTTCGTAGCGATCATAAAAGCCCTGATAGATCTCCTCCGTCATCATGACCGCGGACATGGGCAGGTATCCACCGGTCAGCCCCTTGGACAGGCACATGAAGTCCGGCGTGATATCTGCCTGCCCGCAGGCGAAAAGGCTGCCCGTGCGCCCGAAGCCGACCGCAATCTCATCGGCAATCAGGTGGATGCCGTAGTGATCGCAGGCTTCCCGCAGCAGTTTCAGATAGACCGGGTGGTACATGCGCATGCCTCCCGCGCACTGGACCAGGGGTTCCACGATGACCGCACTCACCTGCTCGTGTTCCTGTTCCAGCAGTTCCGCCATCGGCCTGAACATGCGTCTGCTGTACTCCTCCCAGGACTCCCCTTCCTCGCGTTCAAAACAATCCGGTGAGGGCGCGGTGAGCACATCCATCAGCAAGGGCCCGTAAGTGGCCTTGTAGAGATCCACATTGCCCACCGCCAGCGCACCCAGGGTTTCGCCGTGATAGCTGTTACTCAGGGTCACGAACTTGCGGCGGTCTTCCTGGTTACGGTTTCGCCAGTAGTGATAGCTCATCTTGATCGCCACCTCTACCGCGGCAGACCCATTGTCCGCATAGAAGCAGCGGTCCAGCCCGGGCGGGGTGGTCTCACGGAGCTTTTCCGCCAGCGCTACCGCCGGTTCGTGGCCACAGCCGGCCAGAATGACATGCTCCAGCTCTTCCATCTGCGTTTTCAATGCCCGGTTGATGCGTGGATTGGCATGCCCGAACAGGTTGACCCACCAGGAACTCAACGTGTCGATGTAGCGATTGCCGTCAAAATCTTCCAGCCAGACACCTTCGCCCCTTCGTATCGGCAGCAGGGGAAGCCACTCGTGATCCGACATCTGGGTGCAGGGATGCCAAAGCACCGACAGATCGCGTTCAATCAGTTCTGCATTTGTTGTCATTGATTTGCCTCTGGAATTCGATCTGAAAGTCTCAAGCTACGAGCTGCAAGCCAGTGGCAGCCGGTACGCACGTGACCATCGGCCGCTGTGCCTTGCTCCCCTCGACTCAGTGGCAGCACAGCAGTAGTGGAGCGGGCTTGTAGCTTGAGGCTTGCAGCTTGACGCTATTTCTTCACACAAAATCTCTGGATCAGTCCATCGATCATGTCCAGGGTGGGTTGCACTGTACCGAGATCAAGATATTCATCCGGCTGGTGCGCCTGGGCAATATCCCCCGGCCCGACGATGACGGTATCGATATCCAGCGACTGCAGGAAAGGTCCTTCGGTCGAAAAGGCCACCGCCTCCGGTTCCCGGCCGGTCAATTCGCAGACCACCTTGACGATTTCCGCATCCTCAGGCGTGTTGAGTCCCCCGACGCCCTCGAACAGGGGCAGGAACTCAACATCCAGCCCGCTTCCTTCCAGGGTCAGGTTCACCCGATCCCGCAGTGCCTGCTTGGTTGCCTCCAGGTCCATGTCCGGCAGGGTGCGAAGATCAAAATGCACTTCTGCCTGGGGACAGATCCGGTTGGGATTGTCGCCGCCATGGACGTGGCCCAGGTTCAGGGTGGGATAGGGCACGTGAAAGGCGGACTCCCGGTGTTCGGCCTGGAGCCGCTCACGGAACGCAAGCAGTTCACCAATGACCCGGTGGAGCCCGTCCAGGGCATTGTTGCCCAGGCTGGGGTCGCTGGAGTGACCGGAGCGGCCGGTCACGCGAACCCCTTCCATGTAGATCCCCTTGTGCAGGTGTACCGGTCTCAGGCTGGTGGGTTCGCCGATGACCGCACAGCGCGCGCGCAGGCTGTGTTCCGCCACCAGCGCCTTGCCGCCGGCCATGCTTGATTCCTCGTCGGCCGTGCCCAGGATGATGATGGGTTCCTTCAGGTCCTCCGCCCGGTAGCGGCTGGCGACATCAATCGCCAGGGCGAGAAAGCCCTTCATGTCGCAGGTGCCCAGGCCGTAGAGGCGATTGTCCCGTTCACTGATATCGAAGGGGTCAAAGTTCCAGCGGTCCTCGTCATAGGGCACCGTATCCGTGTGGCCGGCGAGCACGAGCCCGCCCTCACCCCGCCCGAGGGTCGCGATCACGTTGAACTTCTCGTCCCCCTCCACGGCCTGGAGGCGTACCTCGAAACCCAGGTCACGGAGCCAGTTGGCGAGGCGTTCCGAAACTTCCCGGTTTCCGGTGTCAAACTGCGGGCTGACGCTGCTCATGGAGGGCGCCGAAATCAGTCCGTGCATCATTTCCCGCCAATCAAGCTTCATGATCCCCTCCTGGTGTCGGTGGAGCTGCACAAGCACTCGGGCAATCCGTATAGTGAGGCCAGTGTACCGAGCTTGGGAACCCCTCGAGGAGTTGCTGACTTGCGGGAAGATCGGATTGAAACCGGATGGCTGCCTGGTGTGCGCCGTGTGCCCTCGCCCAATTGCGACGCGCGGCCCGAGAGATGCAGGCCGGATTTGCTGATCATCCACTGCATCAGCCTGCCACCCGGCGAATACGGCGGGCCCTGGATCGACCGGCTGTTCACCAATCGTCTTGATCCTGCGGCCCATCCCTTCTTCGCCCGGATCGAACATCTGCGGGTCTCGGCCCACCTGCTGATTCGCCGCCAGGGAGAACTGGTCCAGTACGTGCCCCTGCACCGGCGGGCCTGGCATGCCGGTCTCAGCCGCTTTCAGGGCCGGCGCCGACTCAACGACAACTCGCTCGGTATCGAACTGGAAGGCACCGAAGGTGCGGATTTCACGGATGCACAATACCGCGCCCTGAGCGCGGTCACGGTGCGGATCATGAGGATTTTCCCGGAGATTACCCCCGAGCGCATCACCGGTCATTCCAATGTGGCGCCCGGGCGCAAGACCGATCCCGGTCCGGGATTCAACTGGTTCCGTTTTCGCCAGGGTCTCCAGGCGATGAGGGGGATGGGTTCTGCCCCCTCACTGGAGACGGGGCAATTTTGACAGTATGCTTGCCCCGGAAGCAGTCACTCCGGGCCTGCCCCGGACCAAGCAGGGGATGCACGCATGACTTTTCTGGCCATTCTCGTCGCATTGGCCCTGGAACGGGCCCTTCACGCCGCCGAGCTCGAACATCTGCGTCAGGGCAACTGGTTTGCCGCCTACCGGGATGCCATGCTGGCGCGGATCGACCGCCTTCCCGGGGGCGACGGTCCTCTGGGCGTGGCCCTGATCTGCCTGATTCCCGCCGTCCTGGTATGGGGCATAATCTGGTTCTTCGCCCAGTATTCGACCGTTCTGGCTTTCGTGTTCAGTGTCGGGGTCCTGCTGTACTGCCTCGGACCTCGCGAGCTGTTGAGCCAGCTCAAGGACTATGTCGACGCCCACGGAGACAACGAGGCGCAGGCGGGAACTGGTGAGGAGACGGCGAGGGCGATTGCCGGCGACCTGATGGAGTCAGAGCCCGCCCTCGGGCCGGAAGAGGATCCCCATCGTGCCGTGACCGAGGCCGCGCTGGTGCGTGCCAATGACCGCCTTTTCGCGGTCCTGTTCTGGTTTGCAGTGGCCGGCCCGGCGGGTGCGGCGCTCTACCGTGGCGCCCATCTCAATGCCCGCAACACGTTCGCCGACCCCGGGGAAGGCGGCTATACGGGCGTGGCGAGCACCTTCGAGGGCCTGATGGCCTGGCTGCCGGCGCGCATCCTTGCCCTGACCTACGCGCTTACCGGCAGTTTCGAGGAGGCCATGGCCGACTGGAAGGCCTACTACGAGGAGTGTACGGATCCCTTCTTCGAGACCAGCCAGGCGATCCTTTCCTGTGCCGGTTGCGGGGCGATGCGGATATCCGCCGGCAGCCACGAAGCGGGCCTGGCGGAAGTGCGTGGGGTCCGCAGCCTGTTGAAGCGCAGCCTGCTGCTCTGGCTGGCGTTGCTGGCAGTGCTGACCCTGGTGGGACTGACCTGAAGAAAGCTACAAGCTTCAAGTGACAAGCCTCAAGCTGGCCGTGCCGGCGTAACGGGCGCCGGCCTTATTGCGCGCCACGGGGGTACTTCAGTCTCGACACGCGCAGCGTCCCGCTTGCCTGCTTGTAGCTTGCAGCTTGAACCTCTTCACTCCTTCCCCTGCCCGCTGTAGCCCTTTTCCCAGACCACTTCCTCGCCGCGTTCGTGGCGGACAAGCACCCGGGCGATCACAAAGAACAGGTCCGAGAGACGATTGAGATAGCGCGGGACTTCCGGATTGATCTCCTCCTCCCGCGCCAGTACCCAGACCATGCGTTCAGCCCGACGGCAGATCGTACGGGCGAGATGGCAGTTCGCGGTGGCGCGGCCGCCGCTCGGCAGAATGAATTCCTCCAGGGGCGGCAAGTCGGCATTGAAATCATCCAGTACCCGCTCCAGGCGCTCGGTATAGCCCTCATGGATGGCCGTCCAGCCCGGGACGCACAACTCGCCGCCCAGATCGAAAAGATCATGCTGCACCCGCTTGAGCGTGTCACGTACCGAGTCTGGCAGATCTTCCGCCAGCACCATGCCCACCACGCAGTTCAGCTCGTCGGTGGTGCCGTAGGCGGCCACGCGCGGATGTTCCTTGGCAACCCGGCTGCCGTCACCGAGTCCGGTAGTGCCGTCATCCCCGGTCCGGGTGTAGATCTTGCTCAGGCGTTTTCCCATGCAGTTTTGTCCCCTGCCTCCGAATGAATGAGATCGAACAGTATATCCCGGAGCGTGGTGGCCACTCGAATCCCGGGCTTCCCTGATCACCGCGCTCACTCGAAGCCTGCCCCCGCAGTGGGGTATAGTCTGTTCCCTTTTGCAGTGGGGGAAACCGGGTGCAGGATTACGACTCTTACCTGAAAACCGCGCGCGCGGCTGCCGAGGCCGCTGCACTGGTCTTGCGGGAGGCTGCCGCGGCGGGACCGCGTGGCGTCAGGACCAAGTCCGATCACACGCCGGTCACCGATGCCGATTTTGCCGCCGAAAAGGTGATCGTGGAACGCCTGCGGGAAGACTGCCCCGAACACGAAATCTGGAGCGAGGAAAGCGGGGCCGGGCGCACCGATGCCGAGTGGTTGTGGCTGGTGGACCCGCTGGATGGCACGCGCAGTTATGTTCGTGGCACACCCTTCTTTTCGACCCAGATCGCATTGATGCATCGAGGACAGGTGGTGGTGGGGGTCTCGGCTGCGCCACTGTTCGATGAAATGGTCTGGGCCGTGCGTGGCGGTGGCGCCTGGTTGAATGGCGAGCCCATCCAGGTGAGCGATGCCGGCGGTCTGCGCGACGCGACTCTGTCTACCGGCAACCTGCGTAGTCTGGCCCGTTCAAAGGCCGGCTGGCAGGGCCTGGCCAGCCTGGTTGACCGGGTGGAGCGCGTCCGCGGGTACGGCGACTTCTGCCATTACCACATGCTCGCCCGGGGGGCGCTGGATGTGGTGCTTGAATCCGACGTCGGAATTCTCGACGTGGCCGCACTCTCGCTGGTGGTCGAGGAAGCCGGGGGAAGGGTCACACAGCTTGATGGACGCTCCCTCGGCCTGGAAAGCACCGATATCATCGCCACCAACGGTCGTCTCCACGACAGTGTCCTGCGGGTGCTTTCGGGCAGTCGGCCATGAATCTGCGCCTGCCCCTCTACCAGGTGGATGCCTTTTCCGATCGGATCTTTTCCGGCAACCCGGCGGCCGTGGTCCCGGTGCCGGAATGGCCGTCGGCGACACTCATGCAGGCGATTGCCAAGGAAAACAATCTCTCCGAAACCGCCTTCATTCACGCCGACGTTGATCGCTGGGGTATCCGCTGGTTCACCCCGGATTGCGAAGTCGATCTCTGCGGCCATGCCACCATGGCTGCAGCCTGGGTGATCAGGGAGGAACTCGGGGACCGCCAGACGCCCCTGATTCTCGACTCTGCCTCCGGCGAGTTGCATGTGACAGCGGAGGAGGACGGCCGTCTGGAACTGGATTTTCCGGCGCGCCCGCCCGAGCCGGCCAGTAAAGAGCTGTATGCGGCGCTTGCCGATGCCCTGGGCGCGAGACCGGAAACCGTGTTGTGTGCCCAGGATGCACTCGCCGTCTTTCGCAGGGCGGAAGCGGTCGCCGAATTGCAGCCCGACATGGCGGCCCTGGCGGCAGTGGATGTGCGCGGCGTGATTGCGACCGCACCCGGGCGCGACGTCGATTTCGTCTCCCGCTTTTTCGCGCCGCGGGTGGGGGTGCCCGAGGACCCGGTCACCGGCTCGGCCCATTGCACCCTCGCGCCATACTGGGCACGCCGCCTGCAGGCGAATCAGCTCAAGGCCCGCCAGATTTCGGCACGGGGCGGCGAAGTGCTGTGCCGCATGCGTGGTGATCGGGTGGGCCTGGCCGGGCATGTAAGCCCCTATCTCCATGGGGTGATCCAGGTACCCACCCCCTGACTAGGCCGCGCGCAGCGCCATGATCGGCCAGCCACGTTCACGTGCGATGGCCTCGAGTGTGCTGTCCGGATTGACCGCGACCGGCTGGCCGACCGCCTCGAGCAGGGGCAGGTCGTTGCTCGAATCGGAATAGAAGCTGGCCGCCTCCAGAGCCCCGCTGCCTCCGCCAAGCCATTCGCGCAGCCGAATCAGCTTGCCTTCGCGAAAGCAGGGCGTTCCGGCAACCTGTCCGGTAAATTCGCCATTGATCATTTCCGCTTCCGTCGCGAGCAGATGATCGATGCCGAACAACTGCGCGATCGGCTCGGTCACAAAGCGATTGGTCGCCGTGACAATCACCGGCAGCTCGCCCTCATTGCGGTGGCGGTCCACCAGCTGCAGGGACTCGGTCGGTATGCGGGGCATGATCATCTGCTCGATGAAATCCTGCCGCCAGTGCTGCAGGGTATCCGGCGGATGTTCGGCCAGGGGCTGGAGGGCAAAGCGCAGGAATTCATCGATATCCAGCCGCCCGTCACGATATTCACTCAGGAAACGGTCGTTCTCCCGCCGATACCAGGCCGCGTCCACCACCCCCCGGGCGATCAGGTATTCACCCCACAGGTGGTCGCTGTCCCCGTCGAGCAGGGTGTTGTCCAGGTCAAAAAGTGCCAGTTTCACGGGTCGACTCCGGATGGGATTCAGACGAATGGCGTGGCTGTCGGAAGCGAAAGCCTACGTGTCCTCCCGGGAAGCTGCAATTGTCCTTGGCGGGTCGGTATGAAAGAATAAATCCAGAAACCACGGAGTCGAATCGTGATAGATCGCGACGGATTCCGGCCCAATGTCGGCATAATTCTGTGCAACGACGAGGGCCGGGTGTTCTGGGCGCGCAGGGTCCACCAGACCGGCTGGCAATTCCCCCAGGGCGGGGTGAAGCAGGGCGAGGATGTCCGTGAGGCACTCTACCGGGAACTGAAGGAGGAAGTCGGTCTGGAGGCCGACGCAGTTCAGGAGCTCGGCCGGACACGTGGCTGGCTGCGTTATCGTCTGCCGCGCCGCTACATACGGCGTGGCCAGAAGCCCGTGTGTGTCGGCCAGAAGCAGGTCTGGTTTCTTCTCCGCCTGATTGCTGATGAAGGCCAGGTGGATCTCAACCTCTCCGAACACCCCGAATTTGACCGCTGGCGCTGGGTGGACTGGTGGACCCCGGTGGACGAGGTCATCCACTTCAAGCGCCGGGTCTATGAAAGGGCCTTGCAGGAGCTCGCCCCCCTCGCTTTTCCCTCGGGCAATATTCCTCGTCGCCCGGACCGGAGCAGTCGCCGTCCTGGCCCGCCGGTGACGGATCGCTGAATCATTCCCGACCCCTGCCGGGGTTTGCGGGTCATCCCGGGTATGCCAGCAAGCCGCCTTGTGCCGGTCTTTACATGCCTGATCCCGACTTTCCTGTCTCGCCAGGCTATTGGCGAGTGTTCCCCGGCTGCGATTCCGGGTATACTACGGAATAAGAATGATTCGCATTTACAAGTGCAGTCCGCCTCAGGAGTCCCGCATGAAATCGATATCCAGCCTGACCTGGTGTCTGGTCGCCGTGGCCACGCTTGGTCTTCCCCTGGTCGCTGCCGCCGACGAGGAACTGGTGGTGTATTCGGCGCGCCAGGAGCACCTGATCAAGCCCCTGTTCGATCGTTACGAGGAAGAGACCGGCGTGCGTATCCGCTATGTGACCGACGATGCCGGGCCCCTGATCCAGCGGCTGGATTCGGAAGGCCGCCGTACCCGGGCGGATCTGTTCATGACCGTCGACGCCGGCAATCTCTGGCAGGCGGGAGAGCGGGATCTGCTTGCCGAGACCGACTCCGAGCGGCTCCGGGAACGCATACCCGAACACCTGCGCGACCCGGAAGATCGCTGGTTCGGTCTTTCCCTCCGGGTGCGCACCATTGTGCACCATGCCGAACGGGTCGATCCGGACGAACTGGGGGGATATGCCGACCTTGCCGATCCGAGATGGGAGGACCGGCTCTGCCTGCGCACCTCACGCAAGGTCTATAACCAGTCGCTGGTGGCCATGCTTATGGAGACGCATGGCCGGGAGCGGACCGAGGAAATTGTTTCCGGCTGGGTGGACAATCTTGCAGCACGGCCTTTCTCCAATGACACCCAGGTCATGCAGGCGATCGAGGCCGGTCAATGCGATGTCGGCATCGTCAACAGCTATTACTTCGGTCGACTCGAGACCGCCGATCCCGAGCTCCCGCTTCGCCTGCACTGGGCCGACCAGGAAGATGCCGGGGTGCACGTCAACATTTCCGGGGCCGGCATTACCCGCCATGCTTCCAATCCCGAACGTGCGCAGCATTTTCTCGAATGGCTGGCGGATGAGGAGGCCCAGGCACTTTTCGGGGCCCTGAACCACGAATACCCGGCCAACCCCGCGATACCCCCCTCACCGCAGGTAGCCGCCTGGGGGCCGTTTCGCGAGCAACTGATCAATGTCTCGATCGCCGGTGAGCGGCAGCGCGAGGCGGTGATGCTGATGGACCGCGTCGGTTACCGCTGATTCATGACTCGCGTGGCAGGCGCAAGCAGGCGAGGGAGGCGCCGCCGGCGCGGGTTGGGCTGGACTGCCCTGGCCTGGCTGATTGCCCTGCCGCTGATCATCCCCCTGCTGGTAGTGTTCTGGGGGATATTCGCCCCGGATCCGGAAGCCTGGCAGCACCTGCGCGAGCATGTCCTCGCCGAGGTCGTGGCCAATACCGCCTGGCTGGTGGTGGGCGTCGCCGTGGGCACGGGCCTGCTGGGTACCACCCTGGCCTGGCTGGTAGCGACCTGTGATTTCCCCGGACGGCGGCACTTCGGCTGGGCACTGCTCCTGCCCATGGCCATGCCGGCCTATGTCATGGGTTTCGTGCTGATCGGGCTGCTCGAATATGCCGGGCCGGTCCAGAGCCTGATGCGGGAGTGGTTCGGGCCGGACGCCGGACTGCCCGAAATCCGTTCCCGGCTCGGGGTCACCCTGGCCCTGGTGCTCGTCTTGTATCCCTATGTCTATCTGATTGCGCGCAATGCCTTTGCCACCCAGGGCGGACGTGCGCTCGAGACCGCACGTTCGCTCGGGATGGGACCGGTAAGCGGTTTTTTCCGGGTTGCCTTGCCCCTGGCCCGGCCCTGGATCGCGGCCGGCATCATGCTCTCGGTGATGGAGACCCTGGCGGACTTCGGAACGGTGGCCGTGTTCAACTACGAGACCTTCACCACCGCCATCTACAGCACCTGGTACGGCATGTTTTCCCTGGAAGGGGCGATGAAGCTCTCTTCCGTGCTGGTGTTCTTTGTCTTCATCGTCCTGGTCCTGGAACAGCTGAGCCGCCGCCGCGCACGGTTCACCGGCTTCTCCGGCACGCCACCCAGCCGTTTCAGACTGCGCGGGTGGAAGGCCGGCGCGGCCACTGGGCTGTGTGTTTTCGTGCTGCTGCTCGGTTTCGCCATTCCGGCCGGACAGCTCATGCTTTGGGCGATCGGGGAGCTGGCTGAGGTGGATGGCCGCTATTTCGGCTTCGCCGGCCGCTCGCTTGGTCTCGCCGCGATGGCGGCGGTCACGGCACTGATCCTGGCCCTGCTGCTGAGTTATGCCGCACGCCGGGCGCCGGCCCTGCTCACCCAGCTCGGGGCACGGGTCGCCACCCTCGGTTACGCTATTCCCGGCCCGGTGCTGGCGGTGGGTATATTCGTGCCCCTGGCGGGACTGGGAGGGCTGTTGCAGGGCGCGGCCGATCGTCTATGGGGTGAGGATGCCATCGAGATTGTCCTCCATGGCACCCTGTTTGCCCTGCTCGCGGCCTACATCGCCCGTTTTCTTGCGGTTGCCTATGGCCCGGTCAACGCGAACCTGCTGCGGGTGCCGCATTCACTCGATGATGCCGCCCGCGGCATGGGGGTGGGGATGTTCGGTCTGATGAGTCGAATCCATCTGCCACTGGTGCGCGGCGGACTGCTCACCGGCGCCATCCTGGTGTTCGTGGACGTGATGAAGGAAATGCCCATTACCCTGATGATGCGTCCCTTCGGCTGGGATACCCTTGCCATCCGCATTTACGAAATGACCGCGGAAGGGCACTGGGAACGCGCCGCGGTTCCGGCCGTGGTCCTGGTGTTGGTGGGGCTGATCCCGGTGATCCTGTTGACCCTGCGCCTGGAAAGGGAGGGGCAGGGCGTCCGTGGTCGAGCGGAGGAAATGCCACATGCTGCTTGAGCTGGAACAGCTTCACCTGGCCTATGACGAGCGCCCGGTGCTCCAGGGTCTGACCCTGCACCTGACCCGGGGCCGCATCGGATGCCTGCTCGGTCCCAGCGGTTGTGGCAAGACCACCGTCCTGCGTGCGATTGCCGGCTTCGAAGCCGTCGATTCCGGCGAGATCCGGCTCAACAATCAGATCGTCAGCCGGCCCGGCTATACCCTGGCACCGGAAAAGCGCGATATCCGGATGGTCTTCCAGGACTATGCCCTCTTTCCGCATCTGGATGCGCGCGAAAATGTGGCCTTCGGGTTGCGCGAGGGGCGTCGGCGTGAGCGTCGCGCCCGGGCGGACGAAATGCTGAGCGCGGTCGGCCTGGAGGCTCATGCCCGGGCCCGTCCCCATGAACTGTCCGGCGGCCAGCAGCAGCGGGTGGCCCTCGCCAGAGCCCTGGTATCACGCCCGCGCCTGATCCTGCTCGATGAACCCTTCTCCAACCTGGATGTCGAGCTGCGCGAACGCCTCGGAGTGCAGGTCCGCGAGATCTTGCGGGAATTCGGCGCGACCGCTCTCATGGTTACCCATGACCAGATGGAGGCCTTCGCGGTGGCGGATGAGGTCGGCGTGCTGCAGGGCGGTGTACTCCAGCAATGGGATCGGCCCTATAACCTCTACCACCGGCCTGCCAACCGCTTCGTGGCGGATTTCGTCGGACAGGGGGTGCTGGTCCCCGGCCGGGTGGCCTCTCCCGGCCGAGTGACGATCGAACTGGGCGAACTGGAGGGCCAGCTCATTGGCGAGGTCGGTCCGGAAACCGAAGTCGACGTGCTGCTCCGCCCGGATGACGTGATCCACGATGATGACAGCGAGATGACCGCCGAGGTACGTCACAAGCTGTTCCGGGGGGCGGAGATCCTCTACACCCTGCGTCTCGACAGCGGGGACCGGGTTCTCGCCCTGGTTCCCAGTCACCATGACCACCGTATCGGGGAGCATATCGGCATTCGCCTCGATACCGAGCACATCGTGGCGTTCCCACGCGACTGAGTTGCCCCTGGGGTCGGTTTTTCGGCCCAATCCACTGCTCTGCTGTGGCGCTCTATTGCAAATAATAATGATTCTCATTACCATTAGTCATCGCGTGGCGACCCGCCCGGGTCACCGCTGACCGGGGCAACCACAACGGATACAAGGAGAACGCCGATGGGGCGGGGGATATTCCCGGTTTTCGTGCTTCTGGTCATGCTCTGGCCGGTGCCGGCGGCGCTGGCCGGGCAGGCCGACGAGGGGGAGGCCGCTGAGGAAGCTGAGGCACTGGCGATGAACTTCGACACCACACCGCTGGTGCTGGACCAGGTGACCATCACCGGTTCCCGCCAGGCGGTGCGCGAACTGCCCGGCTCGGCCCATTTCATCGGCCGCGAACGACTCGAGGCCACCGGCTATTCCGATCCCCACCGATTGCTGCGTGAAATCCCGGGGGTCTACATCCAGGAAGAGGAAGGCTTTGGTCTGTTCCCCAATATCTCCATTCGCGGTGCCCGATCCGAGCGGGCGCGCCGGATCACCATGATGGAGGATGGCATCCTGGCTGCACCCGCTCCCTATGCCGCGCCGGCGGCCTACCATATGCCCACCACCCTGCGCATGGACCGGCTCGAGGTGCGCAAGGGCTCCAGCGCCATTCAGCACGGGCCCTACACCACCGGCGGGGCTGTCAACATGGTCTCCACACCGGTCCCGGAAGCGGCCACCGCTCGCGGGCAGTTCATGCTGGGCGAGTACGGCGGCCGCCGTCACTACGCCATGGCCGGAGATCGTGGCGAACACTTCGGGGTCATGATCGAGGCGGTCGACGCCGGCAGTGACGGCTTCAAGCGTATTGATGGCCCCCGCCTCCGGGACCCCAACATGCCGGAGGGAGATACCGGTTTCGATCTGCGTGACGTGACCGGCAAGGTCCAGTGGACGCCCAATGCGGACCGCCGTCACCTGGTGGAGTTCAAGACCGGGCGCGTCACCCGCAGTGCCCGAGAGACCTACCTGGGTCTGACTCAGGAAGACTTCAGTGCCGATCCCTTCCGCCGCTATGCCGGCTCCCAGCTCGACGAAATCAACACCGAGCACGAACAGCATTCCCTGCGCCACCGCTTCAACTTCGACGGCGGGACACTGGAGACCACGCTCTACAACAACGACTTCGCTCGCAACTGGTACAAGCTCCACGAAGTCTGGGACGGTGACGGCGAGCCGTATTTTGTCGGCATCAACGCCGTGGTCCCAAACCCGGAGGACCATGTCGGCGAACTGGCCTGGCTGCGTGGCGACGGTGGTGATGCTCTCGGCAATGTCCGCGCCAACAATCGCGAATACCAGTCACGGGGTGTTCAGACGGTGCTCACAACCCCCTTCGCTTACGGGGGCTGGTCACATGAACTGGAGACCGGGCTGCGGCTGCATCGGGACGAGGAAGACCGTCTCCAGTGGCAGGACAGCTATCGGATGGAAGCGCGGACAATGCTGGCGGTCGAGCCCGGCAGTGAACCGGGCGCCGAATCCGGAGTCCCCGGATCCACGACCAACCGGCTCACCGAAGCCGATGCCCTTGCCTTCCACGTCCAGAACCGGATGCGGCGCGGCGACTGGACCCTGATCCCGGGGTTGCGCTACGAGGACATCAGCATCGAGCGAACCGATTTCCGCGAGGGCGAGGACCCCTCCCGGGACGAGGTAACCGGCACCCGTGAGGGGAACTTCAGTGTGCTGATTCCGGGTTTCGGTGCGACCTGGCAGGCGACGCCGGCGCTGAATGCTTTCTTGGGCGTCCACCGTGGCTTCGCGCCCACCGGGGCATCCCCCGACGTGGACGAGGAGCGCTCAATCAACTACGAGGCCGGCATTCGCTGGGACGGCAACGGCGCCCGGCTGGAGCTGATCGGCTTTCACACCGCCTTCGAGAACCTGGTGGGCACATGCACCGCGGCCAGCGGTGCCGGCTGCGAAGTCGGGGACCTGTTCCAGGCCGGGCGCGTGAATGTCACCGGACTGGAGCTGCAGGCCCGGCATGACCTTTCTCACCTGTTTGATACCGGCACCCGGCTGCCGGTCGAACTGGCCTATACCTATACCACCAGTGAGTTCAGGGAGAGCTTCGAAAGCGATTTCGGCGAATGGGGCGAGGTGACGCGCGGCGACGAGTTGCCCCATATCCCGCGCCATCAATTGAACCTGGGTCTCGGGGCGGGTGGAGATGGCTGGCGCCTGCGCCTGGGCGCCAACTGGGTGGACGAGAGCCGGGCCAGCGCAGGATCAGGCGCGATCCCGGCGAACGAGCGAATTCCGAGCCGCTGGCTGGCTGACCTGTCCGGCGAGTACCAGCTGAGCGGCGGGGTTCGACTGTTTGCCAGCGTCGAGAACCTGTTCGACCGCAGCTACCTGGGCGCGCGCACGCCCGCGGGCGCACGGCCGGGCCAGCCGCGCACCGCATGGGCCGGGCTGCGCCTGGATTTCTGAGCCCCGCCGGTCCTCAATGGGATTGACAATCATTCTCATTTAGGGTTGACTGGGTCTCAGCATAACCGGAGATCGTCATGTACGTATGCGTCTGCAATGCCGTGCGCGACCGCGAAATCCAGCGGGCCCTGGACCGTGGCATCGACAGCTTCGATGGCCTGATGAAGGAGCTCGGCGTGGGCATGGGCTGCGGCAGCTGTGAGGAAGCAGTGCGCGAAATGCTGGCCGAGCGGCTCCGGGCGATGGGATTCGGTGACTGGGTGAGCTCAGCGGCCTGAGTTCCCGCCCGACACGGCACTCTCCGGCCCCGGGGCCATCCCCGGGGTATTCCCCGGCATCCTTGCCGCTGCAGGCTCTCCTTCGCCTGACAGGCATGCTTCCCGCCACGGAGCGTGAGGACCGAAGCTGTTACCCGGGCAACTCTGATTCCGAGCCAGTACCTGCCCCGCTTGACGCGCGTGGTATAGGTGGAGTGAACATTGTGCATCGGCCGTTCAGGGCCGGTGCCCTCAGATTCCATCCAGCCCGGGAGGCCACATGCGTGGCGAGAAGCAGATCATCGAGCACCTGAATCGCATCCTCAAGAACGAACTCACCGCCATCAACCAGTACTTCCTGCATGCGCGCATGCTCAAGAACTGGGGGGTGACCCGTCTCGCCAGGCATGAATACGAAGAATCCATTGATGAGATGAAGCACGCCGACCGGCTGATCGAGCGGATTCTCTTCCTGGAAGGACTGCCCAATCTCCAGGACCCGGGTAAATTGCTGATAGGTGAGACGGTCGAGGAAGTCCTGCGCTGCGATCTCAAGCTGGAGGAGCGGGCCCTGCCGGATCTGCGTGCCGCGGTGGCCGATGCGGAAAAGCTGGAGGACTATGCCTCCCGTGATCTGTTTGCCGGCATCCTTGCCGAGGAGGAAGAGCACGTGGACTTCCTTGAGACCCAATTGGGTCTGATCGAGCGGATCGGGATCCAGAATTACATTCAGTCCCAGTCGCTCGAATGAGCTCCGGGTATTTGCTGTCAACGGACACTCGCCGCCAGCTTGCTCTTGTCCCGGCCGCCTCGCCTAGAATGGCTTGAGTACCGCGAGCAGGACGATGGCCACCAGGGCCAGGCTCGGCACTTCGTTGAAAATGCGCAGGAAGCGGTCCGAGTGGGGCTGTACGCCGGCCCGGAACTGGCGAATCAGGCGCAGGCAATAGAGGTGATAGGCAATCAGCGCGGCCACCAGGACGAGCTTGGCATGCAGCCAGCCATCGACCAGGGGCCACCAGGCCCAGAGGGTGAGCCAGATCCCGGAGGCCAGGGTCAGCGCCGCACCAATCGACATGATCACGAACAGACGCCACTCCATGACCTGGAAGCGTTCCAGGCCGGCCTGGTCCCGGGTGTCGAGGTGATAGATGAACAGACGGGGCAGATAGAACAGCCCCGCAAACCAGGTCACCATGAAAATCACGTGAAAACCCTTGAGTGTCAGCATGATCCTGTTTCCATTGCCCGTATACGGGACGTAAGATACCAGAACACGTCTGCTGGCTGCGCTCCCGACTCCCGGAGATTCCGACCGCGATGTCCTCTCGTCACAGTCTGGTCGTAAAACCCTACCGCCCCTGGCGTTACCGCCTCGCGATCGCGGTGATTCTCCTGTTGGGGATCGCGGCGGTCGCCTACAGTTATTTTCGGGGCCTAGAGGATGGCGGCTATTTTCACGGTGAGGCCACCGCCGAGCGCGAAGCCCTGGAGAATGCCCTGTCCGATGCCCGTGACGAGAACCGGGAACTGCGCGAACGCGTCTCGGTGCTCGAGCGTGCCCGGGAAATCGAGGAAAACTCGCAGCGCGAGCTGCAGGAAGAGATTGTGGAACTCCAGGATGAGTTGCTGCAACTCCGCGAGGAACTCACCTTCTACCGCGGCATCGTATCCCCGGAGGATGGCCAGAGTGGCCTGAGGATTCAGAACTTTTCGATCAGCCCGGGTGCCGAAGCAGCGGTCTATCATTACCGGATGATGCTGGTGCAGGCCCTGCGCCACGATGATTCGGTCCAGGGCGAAATCACGATGGAAGTAGTCGGTGTCCAGGACGGTGAAGAAGTCCGCCTGAGCCTCGATGAGGTGGCGGCCGGCAGTACACAGCTCGAGTTCGGCTTCAGGTACTTTCAGGATTTCGAGGGCAGCCTGCGCCTGCCGGAAGCATTCAGTCCGCGCAAGGTGGCGGTGACTGTCGAGCCCTCGGGGGCCGGTCGGGACCCCCTGGAAGAAACTTTTGAGTGGCCGGATACGGAAGGATAGACTGAGAACCTTGTCCCAGATAATCGGAGGCCAAACCCGCCATGTGGGGAAGTTCAAGCAAGAGCAAGAGTGCCAAGATCGAGACGCTTGTGGGTCGCAACACGCGGGTAACCGGAGAGATGTGCTTCGCCGGCGGCATGCATGTTGACGGCAGCATCCATGGCAACGTGATTGCAGACAGCGAGGACTGCATGATCAGTGTCAGCCAGTTCGGCGTGGTCGAGGGCGATGTCAAGGTCCCGCATATCGTGCTCGATGGCACGGTCACGGGTGACGTGTACGCCACGGGACAACTTGAACTCGCGGCCAATGCCAAGGTCAATGGCAATGTCTATTACAACCTGATCGAGATGGCCGTCGGCGCCAGTGTCAATGGCAAGATGGTCCACCAGCCGGCGGAGCAGCCGCTGCTGCTCGAGCAGAACCGGGAAAAGACCGAGGCCTCCCGGGAAAAACAGCAGAAGGCCCGTGCCGAGGCAGACAAGGAGGCCGAAAAGGCCCGCCAGCAAGCCGAAGAGGCTGCGGCCGAAGCCAAGGTCGAGGGTGGCGGCAGCAAGTCCTGAAATCGCCTCTCGGCCAATGATATTATTGCCCCTGAGCGCAAGCGCAATCGCAACAAGGTCCAGACCGGGCCGGGGAAAGCAAGCATGACTGACACCCAGACCTACACGCCGGACTCTGAACAGACTGGATCGCAGCCCCTCGTGTTTACCGAGGCCGCAGCGAAAAAGGTCGGTGAGCTGATCGCGGAAGAGCAGAACGACCGGCTGAAATTGCGCGTGTTCGTTACCGGCGGTGGCTGTTCCGGCTTCCAGTATGGGTTTACCTTTGACGAGGAGCTGACCGACGGGGATACGGAAATAGAGAATTGCGGTGTCAAGCTGCTGGTGGACCCGATGAGCGTCCAGTACCTGATGGGCGCGGAGATCGACTATACCGAAGGTCTCGAAGGCGCCCAGTTCGTGATCCGTAATCCGAACGCCTCAACCACCTGCGGTTGCGGTTCCTCCTTCGGCGTCTGAGCGCCTGGCCGATGGCGGGCACCCGCCGCCAGCCGCCTGCTGACCTCGCGTTGCCCGGCGGGTCACGTTGAGCGCGGGGTCAGGGTGTTCCCTTCTTGCCCGTCCCGGCCCTGTTCCCCTTTGGGTGAATCTCCCCGCCAGACACCCCCGAGTATCGCGCGCCGGGACGCCCCGGTAACCGCGGGAATGTTGCCCGGTCGGTCGGCCAGGGTTTCCCGCGCCAGCCAGGCGAATGCCGCGGCCTCGACCCAGTCCGGATCGAGGCCATGGGCGCCGGTGTCCTGCACCGGCCTCGGGGCAAGCCGTCGTGCCAGGGCCGACATCAGGGTCCGGTTGCGGGCACCGCCACCACAGACCAGTATCCTCTCGCAGCCCGCAGCTTCGACCTCGCGACTGATTGACTCCACGGTCAGTGCCAGCAGTGTCGCCTGGATATCACGGGCATCCGCTGAATGGACGGGAAAGGATTCCAGCCACTGGCGATTGAAGTGTTCGCGTCCCGTGCTCTTTGGCGCCGGACGCTGAAGCCAGGGGTCATTCAGCATGGCTTCGAGCAGATCGGGAACAGGCTTTCCCCCCGCGGCCCATTCGCCGTTCGGGTCATGGTCCTTGCCAAGATGCTCACTGGCCCATTCATCCATCAGCACATTACCGGGCCCGGTGTCATGGCCCTGGATATCGCCTCCCTCTTCCAGGACGGTCAGATTGGCCATGCCGCCAATATTGACCACGCCGCGGGATTCTTTCGGGTGATGGAAGGCGAACGCATGAAAGCCGGGTGCGAGTGGCGCACCCTGCCCCCCAAGGGCGATGTCCGCGCGGCGGAAGTCGGCGACCACGTCCAGACCGGTGCTTGCCGCGATCCGGTTGGGATCCCCCAGTTGGAGCGTGGTGGGGGGCGTGGCATCCGGGTCATGCCAGACCGTCTGCCCATGACTGCCCACGGCACGAACGGATGTGGCCGACACGTCGGCATTTCGAAGCAGGCCCAGAACGGCCTCCGAGAACAGATCCGCGAGTGCCGCATCGAGTGCCCCGAGAGCGCCAAGGTCGATCTGGCTGCCGGAAATGATGGAGCGCAGGGATTGCCGGATCGAAGCCGGCATGGGGTGTAGCCGCCTGGCTTCAAGCTGCATGTCGCCCCCATCGAACCGGACCAGTGCCGCATCCACCCCGTCCAGGCTGGTGCCGCTCATCAGGCCGATGAAGCGGGCCGGCTGCATGAGTCTATTCCCCGACCGGTCGCTGTACCAGTCGTTCCTCCCCGCCCACCAGGTCCAGCTCGGCGATCAGGGGAGAGACGGTCTCGCGGAAGTGGTCGTGGTATTTCTCGGGTACCGGATCGGCCGAAGGAAGTTCCACGTTGACCGGATCCCGGTGGACGCCATCCACGAGGAATTCGTAATGCAGGTGTGGGCCCGTGGCCAGACCGGTCTGTCCCACGTACCCGATGACGTCCCCCTGTTCGACCCGGCTGCCAGACTGAACCGAGGGTTCAAATCGTGACAGGTGCGCATAGAGGGTGCTGTAACGGTCACCGTGCTTGATCTGGACCGTGTTGCCGTAGCCTCCGCGCCGTCCCCGGTAGGTCACCCGACCGTCTCCGGCCGCGCGTACCGGGGTCCCTTCCGGCGCGGCG
The DNA here is from genome assembly GCA_007133205.1 of Natronospiraceae bacterium. Taxonomy (GTDB): domain Bacteria; phylum Pseudomonadota; class Gammaproteobacteria; order Natronospirales; family Natronospiraceae; genus SLND01. Next base: position 19,666 of record SLND01000082.1, read on the forward strand.
TAGTCCACGCCACGGTGCGCTCGCATCCGGTTGAGCTTGGGGTGCCGGCGATTGGGATTGAAATGCGAGGAAATGCGCATGTACTCCAGCGGCGCCCGGAGAAAGGCCTGCCGCATGCTCTCCCCGCTGGGGGCGTAATAGTCGCTATTGCCCTCGGGGTCGGTATATCTCAGCGCCCGAATCCGTTCGCCCCGGTTGACGATCTCGGCGGCGAGGATGCGACCGTTGCCGATTTCCTCGCCGTCGCGATAAAGGGCTTCGTAGATGACCCGGAATTCATCCCCGCGCCGAATATCAAGCACGAAATCGATATCCCACTGGAAGATGTGAGACAGGTCCATGATCAGGCCGGTCGACAGGCCGGCCTCGCGGGCATCCTGGTAAAGCGAACGGTTGATCTCGCCTTCCGCATGACGAATGCGCCGTTGAAGGGGAAGGTCCTCGATCTCCTTTTCGAATCCGTTTTCTCCCCGACGGATATGCAGGATACGGTCGTCGCTCAGATCGCGGGTCAGGTAGAGGACATTGCCGGCGCCATCATCATGGACGGTCAATTGGTCGCCCGGTCGCACGCGCTGGAGCTCTGACGCGGCCCCGCCCAGGGCGGTGATGAAATGGAGATCGGTGCGATTGAGGCGCTCACGCCGGAACACGGAAGCAATCGATTCGCCCGCCTTCACCTCCAGGGTCCGTTCACGATACTGTGCCGGCTCCAGTTCTCCCGCGGTCATCCAGTCCCGGATTCGCGGTTCGCTTGGCAGCGGCAGTGGGACAGTGCGCTCGGCCAGTGGCGGCGCCGCGGGTTGCGATTGGGCGCCGGTGAATACCCCAAGCGTGGTGATACCAAGCGCCAGGGCAAGCAGGCAGCTACCCAGGGCCAGATGCTTGTGCTGCGTTTCGGTGCGATGCCAGCGCAGGCGAAGCACACGCAAATGGGCCCGCAGTCGCGGTCCCGAAGTGGCAGTTGGCTTATAATCGAGTTTCACACCGGTATTATTGGTTTGCATTTTTTCTCGCCGGTCGTGCGGGAAACGGTGGCAACCTAGTCGCCGGTGGGCGGGCCGTCAAGCCCGCCGTGGTCGAATTGAAGTTAAACCAGGCGTCCTGCCAAGTATACGGTGCCCTTCCGCAAATGTCCCAGGAAGGCTGCCCGGCGGGGCGCATTCATCTGGAGCGAGCATGAAGTCGATGGACGAGGCAGTAGCGCGGATTCGCCAGGGGGCCGAGGAAATCATCCCCGACGGGGAGCTGGAGGCACGGCTTGCCCAGGATCGCCCCCTGCGCATCAAGGCCGGCTTTGATCCCACGGCGCCGGACCTGCATCTCGGGCACACGGTACTCATCAACAAGATGCGCCAGTTCCAGGAGCTGGGCCACGAGGTGATCTTCCTGATTGGAGATTTCACCGGACTGATTGGTGATCCGAGTGGGAAGAACGCCACCCGCCCGGCCATGACCCCGGAGGAAGTCGCGGATAATGCCCGCACCTACGAAGCCCAGATCTACAAGATTCTCGACCCGGATCTGACCCGGATCGAATTCAATTCCCGCTGGATGTCGGACATGAGCGCCGCGGACATGATCCAGCTCGCCTCCCGCCACACCGTGGCCCGCATGCTCGAGCGGGATGATTTCGACAAGCGATATCGCGCCGGTCAGGCCATTGCCATTCACGAGTTTCTTTATCCCCTGGTGCAGGGCTATGACTCGGTCGCCCTGGACGCGGACGTGGAGCTGGGGGGCACCGACCAGAAGTTCAATCTGCTGGTGGGGCGCCAGCTTCAGGAGTCCTGGGGGCAACGTCCCCAGCTCGTGCTGACCATGCCCCTGCTGGAGGGGACCGACGGCGTCCAGAAAATGTCGAAGTCACTCGACAACTACGTGGGCATCACCGAGGCGCCCGAGGAAATGTACGGAAAGATCATGTCCATCTCGGACGAGCTGATGTGGCGCTGGTTCGATCTGCTCAGTCTGCGTCCGCCGGCCACCCTGCAGGCCTACCGCGAGGAAGTGGCCCAGGGCGCCAATCCCCGCGACATCAAGTTTCGCCTGGCCGATGAACTGGTGGCCCGCTTCCACGACGAGGCGGCTGCCCGCAAGGCCCATGAGGCCTTTGTCGCTCGATTCCGTCAGGGGGCGTTGCCCGAAAATATTGAGGAGGTGACCCTGGAGGCGGGTGCGGACGGCCTCGGGCTGCCGCAGGTTCTCAAGCAGAGCGGGCTGACCGCCTCGACCTCCGAGGCGATGCGGATGATCCGGCAGGGTGCCGTCCGCATCGACGGAACCCGCGTTGAGGACCAGGGTCTGAACCTGGCGCCGAATGCGGAGCACCTCGTCCAGGTGGGCAAGCGCCGCTTTCGCCGGGTCAGGGTGTCGGGCTCCGACTGATTCCGGTGGCCGGGCCACCGAGCCCGGGAAAGAATTTTCGCGGAATCCTTGACGCCTGCGTTCACGTCTCTATAATGCCGCGTTCCCTGTCAGGGCTCAGCCCTTCGAAACCGGGGCGAAAGCGCCCTCCGGCAGGAATCGACCGAAATCAGGCATTGACGCCGACGCACCATCAGGTACAATGCTCGGTCTGTCTCGGCAGCCAGTCGAGACCGCTCTTTAACAATCAGGAACAGACAGCTTGTGTGGGCGCTCGCGTACGGGATGGAAGATGCCAACCTGAAAAGCGAGCGACCAACTGAATCCAGCTTTTGGATGAGGTAGGTCAATCTCGTCGCAAAGCATTAGCTTTGAACTGAAGAGTTTGATCCTGGCTCAGATTGAACGCTGGCGGCATGCCTAACACATGCAAGTCGAGCGGCAGCAGCAGGAGCTTGCTCCTGGCTGGCGAGCGGCGGACGGGTGAGTAAC